>CAJTVQ010000033.1 GCA_910579935.1 uncultured Lachnospiraceae bacterium | reverse complement strand
TGCTTCAGCTCCGCATATTCGCTTTCAGTGAGGAAAACATTCTGGTATTTGCCATGCCGTACTCTTGCATTGCCCGTATAAATCCGCGATTTCCTGCTGTGTGTAATTCCCGAAAAAGTAAAGGTAAATGATTTCCCTCTTTTTCTCCGGCAATGATAACAGGGCGGCGGCAAGCTCCCCATTGGTGAGTATGATTGTCTGACCGCATATCGTAACGGGGTATTGTTCGTAGGGTGATTTGAGAAATTCGTCTGATGTGCTTAGAGGGTAGAACTTTTCTTCTGTGAGGTATTCAAAGGATATTTCTCTTTGCCGGATACAATGCTCCCAGTCTGAAAAATCAACTTCAATCCAATTTGTAGATTTTATCTGAAATAAACCGCTTAACTTTGTAAGCAATTCATTAGAATTTTTTTCTGTGGTCGCAATCATTCCTTGTAATGCTGTTAGCATTTGTTCCTGTTCTTATTCAGAAAGCAAAGATTTATCCAACGTATAATCGTTAAGAATAAAAATGCCTCCCCCCTTTTCCCTGTGTTGCATAAATAGGGATTCCAGTGCTACTTATGGCGTCAATATCTCTGCAAATGGTTCTGATTGATACTTCAGATTTTTGAGCAAGTTCGGGGGCGGTTGCCTTTCCATTCTGTAAAAGATAGTACACAATTCTAAATAATCTGCTTTCCCGCATTTTCGTCACCTCCCGTATATTATAACACATAAACTTGTCAATAGAATGTCATGTTATAGAAATAATGAGAGAGATTCCGTAGTGCTTTTGCAGTGAAAAATATTTGGGCTTAACCAGCGGAACACCTTGATTTTACTGGCTCCCTGCTGACTTGACACTATAATATCATAATCCCCGACTCTTGCATTCGGATACACCGACTCCCCCCGCAGCGGTCTCGCTCCTTTTCTCAGATAAGCCCTTACTTTCTCTCCGTACAAAAACAGATCATTCCCCTTCACAATCCCCCACTCCATCATCAACGCCGCCGAACCTGTCACAAAAGGCACTGCAAAAGAAGTACCGGTTACCGTCTGTGTCCCGCCCTGCCCGTTACTGATCACAATTTCCACTCCCGGCGCTACGATATCCGGTTTTACATTTCCTCCTGCCAGCACCTCTTCCATCCTGTTTTCCAAATGATATCCCCGTCCGGAAAAGTCGGCATAGGAATCATACAGACTGTTGTAGGCTCCTATCGTCACCACTTTTCCCGCAGTAGACGGAATGGTAAAAGTCACTTCCGGAGTAGGCGCAAAAAAACGCGTTCCCTCATTTAGTACCACACTGCTTGGTAAATAGAAAAAATAACGTCCGGTTACGATTTTCACGGGTTTCAAAAGAAACGTCCATACACCGGAATCAATATAAGTCTGCCTGGGAATAAATTCGAAGAAGATTTCCTGATTTACAGAATAGGGAGACGGTTCCCCCACATATATAAGCAGCTGTGTCTGCCCCATATTCAACCGGATGGTTCCTGTCCGGTCTGTATCAATAAGCTGACTCTCCCCGTCCGGGGAAATTAAAGAAATGCTGTAACTATCCGCATATTCCTTCCATAGCTGCACGCTGACCGACCGCTCATAACCGGCTATGGCAAGTTCTACTCTCTTTGTTCCGTCCAGCGTCCCTGCTGTATGTCCTCCTGCCGCTCCTTCATTACCGCTTCCTACACAAATAACGCTGCGTCCGATTTCCGTCACATTATCCATAAAACGCTCCAGGAGAGAACTTCCGTCATGAGAACCGTAAGTATTGCCGAAACTGATATTGATGGCTATCGGGCGTTCCAGTTCTACTGCTTTTCTTACTACATACGTCAATGCGCGCATCATCTCCGTGGTCCGCGGAAACGACTCCTTTTTCGGATTCCCCAATTTAACCACAAGCAGATCGCTTTCCGGTGCCACCCCAGCATAGCGGCCGCCCGAATCCATTCCGTTTCCTGCCGCTATTGCTGCTACCGCAGTTCCATGCCCGGTCGTATCTATGGAAGGTATCATGCGGAAACGTTCCGTCTCACCCGCCGCCAGCGCCTCATCCAACTGCGCCTGCGTGAATTCCACCCCCACATAAAAGCCTTCCGGCGGAGCCTGCCCGCTGCCCTCTGCAGGAGTCAGTGTCTGATCCCATAAGGAAAGGATTCTACTGCTCCCATCCCTGTTTCTGAAATCCATCCGCGCATAATCAATTCCGGAGTCAATCACTGCCACTATGGTTCCCCTGCCGCTCAGATAAGGCGGCCTCGTCGTCACCGGCAGGATACAGGAGATTTCCTTTCCCTGCTGCACGGAAAAATACAGCCGTTTCGGCATTTCTACATATTCCACTTCCTCCAGTTCCACAAAAGACTCTATCAGATTCTTCGGAAGAGTTACAATGGCATACCCGGCTATCAGTTCCTCCACACTTATAACCGCACTGTTCAGCCTCGACAGATCACCGTTATGCTTTACGATCACTTCCCATCGCTCGTCCGCTTCGTCATATCCTGCATCCAGTCCCAAAGACTTCCTTCTTTCTTCACTGGAAGCATCCAATGCTAAATTCAGTAAATTCTCTATTTTCTGTGAATTCATGGCTTTCCCTGCTTCTATTTTTCTAATATATCTTATGCATTCCCGTGGAAAAGGCCATACGTTTCACATGTTCCGCCAGCCAGACATAAAATTCATTCCTGCCTGAAGGCCGTGCCGGCCAGTCAGCTTCCATAAAAACATTCCATCATCCGAATCATATAACCGATGTCTTCCGCTCCTGCCGTCTCATATGCAGAATGCATGGCCAGCTGAGCCAGTCCCACATCTGCCGAACTGACCGGTACCTGCACAGCCGAAATGTTTCCCAAAGTGGAACCGCCCGCAATGTCCGACCGGTTTGCATAGTTCTGCCAGGGCACTCCCGCCTGTCTGCACAGATTCTTTATCACTGCCGCAGATACCGCATCCGTCGTATACTTCTGGCTGCCATGATGCTTAATAACAATACCCCTGTTCAGGTACGGCCGGTTCGTCGGATCCGCCTTTTCCGGATGATTGGGATGTACCGCATGGGCATTATCCGCCGAAATCATGAAACTGTCTGCCAAAAGCCGGCTGTAATCCTCTCTCGTCATCTTAAGCGACTCCGCGATCCGCATCAGTGTATCCTGCAAAAAGGTAGAGGCGGCTCCCTGTTTTGTAGCGCTCCCTACTTCCTCATTGTCAAACAGGACCAGAAGATTGGCATAAGATTCCGGCTTTCCGTGGAGCATCGCCTGCAAAGACGCATAAACACATGCCAGGTCATCCAGTCTGGGCGCACAGATAAATTCTTCCCGCGCGCCGAACCGTCTTCCTTCTTCCCTGTTATAGAGAAACAGGTCGCTCCCCAGAATATCTTCCGGTAAAACCCCCACTTCCTCTGCGATCAGCTCCATAAAAGATTTTCCGCCGCCCCCTTCTGCATACAAAGGAAGCATATCATTCTGCACATTATACTCCATTCCCTTGTTCACATCCGGATTCATATGGATTGCCAGATTCGGGATAACAAGCAGATCCCGATCCACTGCCACATTGCTGACTCCTGCGCCTCCTGCCAGCACGACTCTTCCGGCCACTGACAAAGGCCGGTCCAACCATGTGGACAAAATCATTCCGCCGTATCTTTCCACATTCAGTTTTATATAAGCATCTTCCACCGTAATTTCCGGACTCTCCTTCAGCTTAAAGCAGGGTGAATCGCTGTGGGAAGCAACCATATGAAACCCTTTCGTCTTTCCGGCCGGAAGCTGGAAAGCGATCAGGGACGAACCGTTTCTGGTGACATAATATTTTCCTCCCATGGCAAGCTCCCACCGCTCATTTTCCTGAAGCTGCCCGTATCCTGCCGTTTCCAGTTCCTGTCCGGCATTTTCCACTGCATGATAACAGGTTGGACTGTTCTGAATAAATGCCAGCAGTTTTTTTACATAATCCGTTCCGTTTTCTTTCTTTCCATTTTCTATTCCGCCCATTTCCCTTTTCCTCTCTTTCCCTTCCGCAGTAACCCGTCCTGTACCGCTCCGCTATTCCCTTCCTTTTCAACTTCCCCTATTTTTGCTGTTTTTCCGTAACCAGCCCCTTTTCCATAAGAAAGACCGGGTCGTAAGAAAGTTTCGCCTTCCGCAGCCCTTCCTCTCCTGTATCTTCTTCCCGGTTAATATACCGGTATCCCGCCGCCTCATGTTCCACAAACTGCTGATTAATGATAGGATAAGCCCCCTGCACGTCTGCAAACGCTTTTTCGATATGCACCACAAACATATCCTCCCCACACGGCTCTCCGATGGAAAAAGCAACCACCCTGCCATCTGCCCGGATCAGTCCGCCCTGCAGTTCCAGTTCCTTTCTATACTTCAGTGCATTCATCGTCACACAGAACTCATCGTGCATCTCGCCTCTTTCCGAACAATGATTCTGCACCCGCCACTGCTCCGCCATCTCCATACATTCCGCCGTATTTTCCTCTGTGATCCTCTCATAACTCCATTCCGGATAATTTTCCTTGAAGCGGTTGATATGATTCCGTTTTCCATGCAGCTTCTTGCCTGCAAGAGAAATCAAACGCTCTGACTCATACACATAGTCCGCCGCATCCCTGTCATACTCTACCTGAAACCTGTCCGGATAAAGCCTTTCCAACTCTTCAAACTGCTTCGGGGACACCAGATGCATCTTAAAAGGTTTCCCCCTCTCCCCAAAATACCGCAGCAGCGCTTCCACCGTCCTTTGCATATCCGCTTTTCCCAGCGGGCAGCTTACCGACATTTCCGCCTCATCGGAAATAAACACCAGCATATCCTCTACCACTGCATAACGGATTCCGTAAAAGGGCGCCCACAAAAAATTATTTGCAAACGTGAACTCACAATTCCTTACCGGCTCCATGTCATAATAATGCTGGATGATCTCTTTGTCTTCCATTCCCAGTTTCTTCCAGTTAATTTCCATAATGCTCCTCTTCTATTTTCCCTTTGTTCCTTTAATAAGTTCCTCTTATCTATTTTTCCGTCTTTTCCGCTCCGCATACCATTTCCTGATGATTTCATCTCTCCCGCACACATCTCAGAAACCGTTCCCCGTACTTCTCATACTTAAATTCACCCACACCCGACACGGTCAGCATATCTTCTTTCGTTTCCGGTTTTATCACACACATATGTACCAGTGTCTTATCGGAAAATACAATATAGGGCGGCACATTCTCTTCTCTGGCGATCTCTGTCCGAAGCGCCCGCAGTCGCTCAAACAGCTGTTCCTCCCGCTCTGAAAATTCTTCTTTGGAAAAGCCGGCTGCAGCCCCCTTCCTGGCGCGTTTCGCCTTTTCCGTCCCGCTTCCCTTTACTTTGGCCGGATGCTCCTGCTCCTTAGCCAGCTTCATCATAACCTTCTCTTCTCCGCCCAGCACTGCCCCTGACTTCTCCGCCAGCTTCACAATGGCATACTGGTCGTCCGTCACCCGCAGATAACCATACAGCTGCAGATGATTCATCACCTGGCGCAGCCGGTAAAGAGGCACCCTGGCCGCTTCTGCGTAATAGGGATTGCTGTCCATCCGGTAATTGCGGATCTTAGCCGTATTGGCTCCGTGTATTGTATCGATGATCAGATTCGTGCCAAACTTCTGACCGCTGCTTTCCACACAGCCGATGACGGCCCTGGCAGTCTCCGTCACATCCACGTTTTCAAACTGAGTCAGGCAGTTACAGCAGTTGCCGCAGTAATTACTGCCGTATTCCCCGAAATAACGCAGTATATAATCCCTCAGGCACTCATTGGTAAAACAGTAAAACGTCATCTTCCGGAGCCGTTCCCTGTCCCGCTCCATCACCAGCCTTCTGCTTATTTCGTCCAGTTCCTGGTTATCCTTGTTGTTGTCGATAAAAAACTGATTGGTCACCACATCCTGTCCGGCATACAGCAAAACGCATTCCGCAGCCTCCCCGTCCCGTCCGGCCCTGCCCGCTTCCTGATAATAGCTTTCCATATTTTTCGGCATATTATAATGTACCACAAACCGTACATCCGACTTATCGATTCCCATGCCGAACGCATTGGTCGCCACCATGATTTCCGCCCTGCTGTAAATAAAATCCTCCTGATTGTTCTTCCGCTCCCCATCGGAAAGCCCCGCATGATACTTTGTTACCGAAAATCCGTCTTCCTTCAGCCTCTCATATACCTCTTCCACATATTTTCTTGTCAGACAGTACACAATACCGCTCTGTTTCGGATGCAGTTCCAGAAAATTCTTCATGGATGCATATTTGTCTTTCGGAGACTGCACGGCAAAATATAAGTTCGGACGGTCAAACCCCGTTGCAACCACTTTCGGATTCTGCAAAAGCAGGATATCAATAATATCGTCCCTCACTTCCTTTGTAGCCGTAGCCGTAAACGAACTGATCACCGGCCTTACGGGAAGTTTCTCTATAAATTCCACAATCTTTAGATAGCTGGGCCGGAAATCCTGCCCCCACTGGGATACGCAATGAGCCTCATCCACCACCAGCATCGAGATATCCGCCTGCATGGCAAAATCCAGAAAAGCTTCTGTCACCAAACGTTCCGGCGCCACGTAAATGATCTTATACCGCCCTTCTTTCGCATACCCAAGAGCTTTCCAGTACTGTCCAGCCGTCAGGGAACTGTTTAAATAAGCCGCATGAACCCCCGCCTGATTCAGTCCTTCCACCTGATCCTTCATCAGGGAGATCAGCGGTGAAACCACCAGTGTGATTCCTTTCATGATCAGTGCCGGCACTTGGAAACATATGGATTTTCCCGCCCCTGTAGGCATGATTCCAAATGTATCCTGTCCTGCAAGTATGCTTTCCACCAGTTCTTCCTGTCCCTCCCTAAAGGAATCATACCCAAAATACTGTTTCAATACCCTGACCTGTTCACTCATTGTCCGTTCTGTTTCCTTTCTGTTTTTCACCAGAATTTTCCATACATATTAAAAAGGGAATTCCATATACTGTTTACTGATGCAGCACAGTGCATCCATTCATAATCATATACCATAACAAAGGAAAAGGAGTTGACGATATGGATTTCAAGAATAATAAAGGAACACCCACCAAAAGAACATCCGGTGACAATTTATATGACGATCACAATATCCCGTCGGAAGACCTGCCGCAGGATATCATTCCCGATGAGGTACCGAGAAGGGACGGCCCCGGCGGGGAACCTTCCAACCAATAACAGCTAAAATCCATCCGCGAATGGATTGGCTATGCATCTGCCGGAGGGCTTTTCCCACCGGCAGTTATTTTTAATTTTTAAACATCATCCATTCCAAAGCGGCAAGTACCTTATCCATTTCAATCGGCTTCGCCAGATGCATATCCATGCCGGACCGCAGCGATTCCTTTTTGTCCTCTTCCAGTGCATTTGCCGACATGGCAATGATCGGCACATTGGCCAGTTTTTCATCCTCCAGTTCCCGGATGGCCTTGGCCGCCTGATAACCGTTCATATGGGGCATCTGGATATCCATTAAGATAAAATCATATTTTCCTTTGGAATTTTTAACCATTTCCACTGCCACATCCCCGTCGTCCGCTTCATCAATGATCAATCCTTCCTCTTCCAGCAATGCTTTTGCAATTTCCCGGTTCAGTTCGTTGTCCTCTACCAAAAGCACCCACTTTCCTACCAAATTATCGACTTTTACAGTATCCGTTGCCATCTGAAGCAGTTCCCCGATGTTCAATGACTGTTTCCGGATTTGAAAAGACAATGTAATTATGAACTCGCTGCCCTTTCCCTGCTCGCTTTCCACCTCTATGCTGCCGTTCATCAGATCGATGATATTTTTCGTAACCGCCAGTCCCAGTCCCGTCCCCTGAATCTTCGACACCGTCGTGCTCCGTTCCCTCTCAAACGGCAGAAATAGTTTTTTCATAAACTCCGGCGACATGCCGATACCCGTATCCTTTATCCGGAATTCATAAGTCGCAATCCCCCTGCTGAGAGAATCCCGCTCCCTGACCGTCACCGTTATGCTTCCCCCCGGTTCCGTGAATTTTACGGCATTCCCGACTACATTGACCAATACCTGATGCATCCGCAGCAAATCACAGTAAATCCACTCATGCTTCACCTCTTTCATATCCAGCACATAAGTGAGATTTTTCTGGTCCATACCATCTTTCAGAATCCCATAAACATCCTCCATGATCTGCAACAGATTATTGTCGCTTCTTTCAATGTTCATCTGCCCGGACTCGAGCCGGCTCATATCCAGCATATTGTCTATAATTCCCAGCAGGATATTGGAAGATTCCTGTATTTTCATCAGACAGTCCCTGACTCGTTCAGGCTCCGTCACATGCCGAAGCGCAAGATCACAAAATCCCATGATTCCATTCATGGGAGTCCGCATATCATGCGACATATTCGTCAGAAAAACTGTTTTTGCTTCGTTTGCCTGATTTGCACTCAAAAGCGCATTTTCAAGAATTGTCTTCTGCTGCTCTTCCTTTTTAATAATATGCTCCACGCTCCGTATGCACATCACTACCGTAACCGGAATCCCCTCTATCCGCTCGCTCACCGTAACCGAAGTTGCACACCATTCCATCCCACCGCCTTCTTTGCGTCTGCGGTACTGATATTCCACACTGTTCTTTCCCATAAGAGCATCTCTTATGGATTCCGGCTGAAGCACGTTTCTTATATTCTCTTCATTTTCCCTGGAAAGAATACCTTCTTCAAAATGGCGCTCTATGATCTGTTTGTAATTCCCTATTTCTTTCTCATTATGATCGTCGGGATACAACATGCGCCCATAATTATCTCTCAGATTGACTATGTACACTTCACGGTACGCATAAATTGTACTTTGGATCACTGCCTGCAGAAGCTTCTGCTCACTGATACGATTCAGATAGTATTCCTGCATTTCCATCTTCTGCATGACTTTATCGGTAATATCATAAACAAAAACAAAAAATATATCCCCATAATCAGGATTATGCACTAAATGCCCGAAATCCTCCACCCAGCGTATACCGCCGTCTTTCCGGACTATCCTGTATTCCACATAATCAAACTGCTTGTGATTAATCGCAATCTGCTCACTGATGCTCTGCTCTACTTCATCCAAATCTTCCGGATAAACCATGCCTTTAAAAGAATTGCCGGTCAATGCCCTGAATTCCTCACCTGTCTCACAGTTATATAATTGCCACACTTCCCTGTTGGCAAATAGCAGTTCTTCCTCTTTATCTGCACGATAAATGAAAAAACCGCCCGGAATACCAGCTACAACATCTTCCAATTTCAACTTATTGATTGCATCCATATCCTGTCTCCTTGCAGCGTTGCTCTCCCTCTTCTCGATTATAACACATTCTTTTGAGAATATCATTAAAATACTAATCCGGAATTGCACAAATTTCAATGCATCCTGACAATTCAGTTACCTTCACTGTTACAGGCATCCGTGCGTTCCCTTTTTATAAAATCGTCTCCATTCCTACCTTCTGCGGCTTCAGCCCGCATTTCTCATAAAATTTCATCGCCGCTTCATTGCAGCTCCACACATTCAGCGTCACATTATAACAGCCGCTTTCTTTCGCAAAGGACAAAACCGCTTCGTACAGCTGCCTTCCGATATGCTGCCCGCGTGCCGCTTCGTCCACACACAGATCGTCTATATACAGGGTTTTAATGTCTGTCAGTATATTGTCGTTTAAATACTGCCTGAAAATACAGAACGCATATCCCAATACCCCGTCCTGCTCATCCACCGCTACAAATATGGGCCGTCCGTCATCATGGATGATATCCCGCAGCTGTTCATCCGTATATTTCCTGTTATGGTTTCCCTGAAACAGATCCGGCCGCCCCATGTGATGCACCAAGCATACCTGCACTAACAGTTCATTGATGCGCTCCATATCCTTTTCTTCTGCCCGCCTGATGTCCATTGTGTCTTCCTCCCTGTTTCTTACTATCCTTTCCTGAATCCGGTCGTCGTTACCGCCGCCACCGGATTGCCCGATTCATCCCGCACCTCAATACGGTAATAACCGGTCGAACGCCCTCCCTTTACGCAGACTGCTTCCGCAATCAGCCGTTCCCCTTTTGCCGCTCCCAGATAGGTAATATTGGAACTCAGGGAGACCATTCCGACTCCCTGCCAGTTTGCCGCCACTGCAAAAGCAAAGTCTGCCAGTGTAAACGATGCACCGCCCATCACGGCTCCCATGGCATTGCGGTGCCGGTCCGCCAGCAGCAGACTGCACCTGGCATAACCATCCCCGATTTCTTCTATCACCATTCCGTTCTCCGTAGCGAACCTGTCATTTTCAAATATTTTTTTCACTTCTTCCAGTGTCTTTATCTGTGCTTCCTTCATTCTTCCATGCTCCGTTCTCCTGATTCTTCCAGGATTTTCACCTGTCACAGCCATTGTATGAATGCCGTCTTGTCCTTTCTGTTATAACCCGCCTGCTCATAAAAATGAAGAGTGCTTTCTTCTTTAGAACCTGTCAGAAGCATCATCTTATAGCAGCCCTCCCGCTGCGCGATCCGCTTCGCATGATCCAGACATTTGGACGCCAGTCCTCTTTTCCTGTGGCCGGCATCCGTAATCACATTTTCCACCAGCGCATAAGGACACTGTCCATGGGTCAGATTGGGGACTATGATGCATACACAGGAAGAAACGATTTTCCCGTCCTCTTCCGCCACAATGATGTGATGGCGGGCATCCTCCAGCACTGTCTTCCATATCTTTTCGATTCGTTCTGTCTTTTCCGGCATCGGGTTGTTATGCAGCTGCATGTACAGCTCCATCAGGCCGGTATAGTCCCCGTATCTGATTTCTCTTATCACGATATCCCCATCTGTCCGTTCCATTGATCTGTCCATACTCTGTCCTCTGCTCCCTGATCCGGCAGTTTCACCGGAAAACCCGCCAAGCATCCGGATTCCTGCTTCTATATCTTCCTCCGTCAATCCTTTTTCCTGATCCGTTTTTATCTGATGTGCTTCTACTTCTTCATCATGGAGACAAAGATCATCCAGCACGATCCACTGTTCTACTTCCGGATGTTCTCCAAGCCAGGCCTTGATCTCTTTTGCTTTTACCAGACTGAATTTTTTTGTCTTCCTGATTTCCTCCGTTGTGAAGTCCGGCGTTACATCCTGAATGGACATCCCGTTTTGCGCCAATAATTCAACTAAATTTCCGGCCTCTTCTCTCGTTGGACACAGGTGTTCATCGAACCAAAACTTCCATCCGGAATGCAGCACAAGAGCCGCCGATGTCCGTGCTGCCAGCTTCCCTAAAAGCGCTGCCTTATCCGCATCGATGAACGCCTTGTCACAAATCTCCCCGTGATGCCCTCCGTTTTGGGGATTGGCATTCAGCACACCGTCTATATCCAGAAAGATAACTTTTTTCCATCCTGACTTTCCTTTTTCTTTCCGCCTTTTATGAGCCGTGATGATGGTATAACTGGCGGCATTCACGGTTATCACACAGTCCTCTGTCTCCACATACCAGTTCTTCCCGTTTCTGCTGATCTGTGCCTGCGGATTCAATATTTTTTCCCTGCACCAGCCAACTGCATCTTCCGTATCCAGGGACAGGTTCCGCCTGATCCTCATTTTCCCCAGATCAGTGGTATGCAGCTTCTCTATGTTTTGGAGTAAATCCGATTCCATATTTCCTTCCCCGTTTCTGCACTGTTACGTTTTTTTACTTTTTCAGATATTACCTTAAATTATAAACAGGAAAAAGCTTTATGGCAAGTATAAATCCATTGCAGTCTCCGTCCAAACCCATTATAATGTAATAGCTCAGATGCAATGTCATTCACTTAAGGAACTGTTAAGAAATAACTTTACACTTTGACGCAGGATGAGTTCACAAAGGCAAGGCGGAAGATGGAGTCGATGCGGGCATCGACGACTGATGACAACGCGGCATTTGCGGACTCAGACAAGTCAAATGTAAAGATTTATTTCTTAACAGTTCCTAAGCGTCACGGCACTCCGACGGAAGCATAAATTCCCAATTCAAACTGCTTCGCGCCGGGGCAGTCATACATCACAGGGCTTCCTGCAAGAAGGCCGGAACCGGAAGGAGTAATCCAATATGAAAATCGCAGTCATTCAGGCAACTTCCCAAAAAGAAAAAAACGAATTGTTATACCGCTGTACGGCGGAAAGCGTGAAAAAATACGGATATAAAGTCATCAATTTCGGCTGCAACAGCCTGCCGGATGTTCTGTGCGGTTATATCCCGACTCCGCAGGATGCTTTTCTGTTCGGAAGGATCAATGACGGAAACGCCGTTTCCCTCCCATTGGGCCTGAACTTCGGATGGGCCGGAGAAATCAATCTGAAATGCACTTTGGAAAAACTGTTTGAAGAACCGTTTGGTACCGGATACCCGCCGGAAGATGCCAAACGAAAAAAGCAGGATACGCTGCTCCTGAAAGAAATTAATTCGATCTCCAAAAGAACTATGCCGGATGTATTCAGCCAGCTGAATGGCCGGCTGGTAAATAAAATGCTTTCGAAAAGCAATGTCATTCAGTATATCATGAAATACGGAAGCAATGAGGAACTGCGGAACCTGCTGGAAAAGAGCATGGTTTCCCAGTGAAACCTGCACTTCCCCCTTCAGACATGCAGTCCTTTGGCCAGCATTTCCGCACATTCCTCGATGAATGCCTTTATCACATGTTCCGTACAATAACGGTAACCGCTGATATCGCCATCTTTTTCCACCCCGTATGCCCCGGTCTCCGGGCCTGCGGCGGGAAACGTCCTGCCGTCCTCCTTATACTGCTCCGACAAAATATATGTCTTCTGCCGTGTCATATCCTCCTGCGTGATAAGGCCTTCCACCGGGCAGATTCTGCCTTCCAACAGCAGCCGGAACACCCGGTTCCACTATTCCGTAATTTATCCGCCTGGGATCAGCCTTCTCCCATCTTTGCCAGTTTAGCCGCCTGGTCTGCTGCAATGCAGGCGTCGATGATCTCCTGGATGTCTCCATTCATAATCTTATCCAGTTTATATAAAGTCAGATTGATCCGGTGATCCGTCACCCTGCCCTGGGGGAAATTGTAAGTCCTGATTTTTTCCGAGCGGTCCCCCGTACCAATCTGGCTCCGCCTAAGCTCAGCCTCCGCATCATGCCGCTGCTGCTGCTCGATATCATAGAGTTTCGCTTTTAACAGGGCAAACGCTTTTGCCTTATTCTGCAGCTGGGATTTTTCAGTCTGGCTGTACACCACGATTCCCGTAGGATAATGGGTCAGACGCACTGCCGAATCCGTCGTATTGACACACTGTCCCCCGTTGCCCGATGCCCTCATGACATCGATCCGTATATCCTTATCTTCAATCACGATATCGATATCCTCATCCACCTCCGGCATAACCGCCACACTGATGGTAGATGTATGGATACGCCCGCCGGACTCCGTTTCCGGCACACGCTGTACGCGGTGCACGCCGCTTTCATATTTCAGTCTGGAGTAAGCTCCCTGCCCGCTGATCATGAAATTGACTTCTTTCATACCGCCGATACCGATTTCATCCACGTTCATTGTTTCCACTTTCCAACGCTGGCCCTCCGCATAATGCACATACAACCGGTAAACTTCCGCCGCAAAGAGCGCCGCTTCGTCGCCTCCGGCGCCGGCCCGTATTTCCACAATGACATTCTTATCATCGTTCGGGTCCTTTGGAA
This sequence comes from uncultured Lachnospiraceae bacterium, assembly GCA_910579935.1. GTDB lineage: Bacteria > Bacillota > Clostridia > Lachnospirales > Lachnospiraceae > Kineothrix. Next base: position 34,516 of record CAJTVQ010000033.1, on the reverse strand, counting down.
GCAGAAGAATCTTCAGCTTATTTTCCAGTTCTTCCACACGCTTTTTCGCTGCATTCAGTTCCTCTTTCAGCATCTCCCGCATGTCCTCATCGGATTCTTCTTCCAGCATGACGAGGCTGTCCTCAATATCCTGCCTGCTTTTCTTGTATTCTTTATACGCTTCCACAATAGGCGTTAGATCGCTCTGTTCCTTCATAAGCGACCGGAAACGCTCCTGATCATTCGTCACGGTCGGTTCGCCCAGTTCACCCATTATTTCCTCAAACCGGATAAGTAAATCTTCTAATCTGTCAAACATCTCTCTCCCTTTCCGCCCTAAAAAACAGGCTTCTCTTATTGCTTTATCCCTGTTTCCATCCGTAAACTACCCGGTCCAGCCCCGCAAAATCCCTGACGGTCACCACATCCCGATAGCCTTCTTCTGTCATAATATTCTTCACCGCTTCCGCCTGCTCACAGCCGATCTCGAAAAAGAGATAACCGCCTCCGCGCAGATAACAGCCCGCCTGCGAAGCAATCTTCCGGTAAAAAAACAGTCCGTCTGTTTTTCCGTCCAAAGCCGCCAGCGGCTCATAGTCTCTTACTTCCTCCATCAGTTCCGGGATTACCCCGCTGGGTATATACGGAGGATTCGAAACTATGATATCAAAATATCCTTCCACTTTTTTAAACAGATCACTCTGCAGAAACTGATACTGCCGCGTTTCTTCCTTCTGAAGCCGGATTCCGTTCCGCTCTGCCACTGCAAGGGCCTTTTCCGAAATATCCACCCCCACTCCTCTGCACCTGTTGGAATAGTGCAGCAGACTGAGCAGGATGCAGCCGGAACCCGTACACATATCCAGCACATCCATTCCGTCATGCAGATAGCGCATGACTTCTTCCACCAATATTTCCGTATCCTGTCTCGGAATCAGCACATGCTCATTCACTTCAAACGTAAGTCCCATAAAATCCTGCTCTCCGGTAATATACTGCAGCGGCACATGGCTTTTCCGTCTCGCAATCTCCTTAAAATAACGACTGCGCTCATCTTCTTCCACTTCCCGCTCCCCATGGACCAGAAGGGCATTCCGGTCCGTATGGCAGATATATTCCAGCAGCAGTCTGGCATCCAATGCTGCCTCTTCGATTCCGGCTTCCGTCAGTTCTCGGACACCGTGATCATATATTTCCTTATACTTCATGCCGCTTTTCTCTCTTTTATATTTCTTCTTCCGGTTCCCCGGCCTCTTCGGAACTTTCCGCCTCTTCCGTTTCCTCTAAATACTCTGAACCTTCCTCTTCTTCCATATCCCCCGAACCTTCTTCTCCGTCTTCCACTTCTTCCGCCGGCTCGTCCACCAGCCAGGAATCATCTATCTCATATCCGAACGTTTCCTTCAGATATGCCTTCCAGTCAAACACCGCCTCTACCGATGCGATTGCCACCTGAATCATTTCCCTGTCCGGTTCCTTCGTAGTCAGTCTCTGCAGACACATCCCCGGCGCCGACAGAATACGCACAAAAATGTTGTTGCTCCGCCCCGCCAGCCGGATAATCTCATAAGAAATCCCTGCAATGACCGGAATCAGCGCAATCCTCAGCAAAATCCTAAAAAACGGCTGCTCTACGCGGATAAAAAAGAAAACAATGATGCTGACAAACACCACAAAAAACATAAAACTCGTTCCGCATCTTTTATGCAGCCTGGAACTGCGCATCGCATTGTGGACGGTCAGCGGACGTCCTTTCTCAATACAGTTAATGCATTTATGTTCCGCACCATGGTACTGATAAAGGCGTTTGATATCCTTCATCATCGTGATCGCCACGATATATCCGACGAAGATCAGGATGCGGATTCCCCCTTCGATCACCGCCATGACGGATACGTTCCGTATATACTCTTCGAATAAGGAGGTGACATAATAAGGCAGTACCATAAAAACAGCCACGGCAATTACGATGGAAAAAGCGGTAACGATCCCCAGCATGACACTCTCCGCCTTTTCCTTAAACAGCCTGCCCATCACCTTGTCCGCCGCCGTTTCCTTTGCCTCCTCATCTTCATAAAAAGATACGGAATGATTCAGCGTCTTCATCCCCAGCACCATAGAATCAAGGAAATTAAAAACCCCGCGGATAAACGGAATCTTTTTCAGTACGCTGCCCTGCATGATGCCACGGTAAACATCCACCTCCACATCAATTTCCCCGTTTGGCTTACGCACCGCTACCGCATATTTATCCTTGTTTTTCATCATGACACCTTCCAGCACTGCCTGACCGCCAATGCCGGAGTAACGATTGCCTTTGTTTTTCTTCATAATATTCCGTTCCTCACATATTTAAATAAGGTTGAGATAGCAGCACCTCAACCTTTTTAAATGTAAACTTATTTGCAACAAATTTACTTAACACCATATTTCTTGTTGAACTTATCAATACGTCCGTCAGCCCTTGCCGTTTTCTGCTGGCCTGTGTAGAACGAATGACACTTGGAACAAACTTCAACGTGGATTTCCGGTTTTGTGGAACCGGTTACAAATGTGTTTCCGCAGTTGCAAGTTACAGTTGCCTGATGGTACTCAGGATGTATTCCTTCTTTCATCTTTTTCACCTCTCTATAATGAATTAGTATTTCTGAATGCTATTCCGCTTTACTGCCGTCCGCCGCCTGTTTCCTGATTCCATAACGGCTCACTGCCCGTTTCTAACCAAACAGCTTTTTCATTGTATCACAGCTTCTTCCTTTATGCAAGTACTTTTAAAACTTGATTTCCAAAAAATCCTGATTTTCAAAAAATCAGATTTTTGGAAGAAGTTAGTTTTCAGAAAAATTTAATTTTTTTAACCATTTGTACAAATTCCTCATTATTACGCGTTTTAGAGAATATATCCAAAATCTTTTCCACCGCCTCTTCCGGTTTCAGGCTGTTAAGCGCCTTACGCATAATATTCATGGCCTCCTGCTCTTCCCCTGACAACAGCAGGTCTTCGCGCCTCGTACTGGATTTCGGGATATCAATGGCAGGGAACATTCTCTTCTCCGATAATTTACGGTCCAAAACCATTTCCATATTACCCGTTCCTTTAAACTCTTCATACACCACATCATCCATCTTGCTTCCGGTTCCCACCATTGCCGTTGCCAAAATCGTCATACTTCCGCCGCCGCGCATATTCCTCGCCGCACCAAAAAACCGCTTCGGCATATGCAGCGCCGCCGGATCCAAACCGCCGGAAAGCGTCCTGCCGCTGGGCGGAACCGTCAGGTTATATGCCCTTGTCAGACGGGTAATACTGTCTAACAAGATCATGACATCCTTCTTATGTTCCACCAGACGCTTCGCCCTTTCAATTACCATCTCCGATACTCTTTTATGATGTTCCGGCAGTTCATCGAACGTGGAATAGATCACTTCCACATTCGGCCCCTCAATGGCCTCCTTAATATCCGTAACCTCTTCCGGCCGCTCATCAATTAACAGAATGATGAGATGCACGCCGGGTGAATTCCGTTTGACGGACTTCGCTACTTCTTTTAACAAAGTTGTCTTACCTGCCTTCGGAGGGGAGACGATCATCCCCCTCTGCCCTTTCCCCACCGGACTCATCAAATCCATAATGCGCATGGATACAGATGCCCCGGGTATTTCCAGTTTCAGCCTTTCATTCGGGAAAATAGGCGTCATATCTTCGAAATTGCAGCGGCGCGCCGCCACATCAGGCGTATAGCCGTTGATAGTCTTCACATATAATAAGGCACTGAACTTCTCGTTCTGTGTCTTAATCCTCGTATTTCCCTCCAGAATATCCCCTGTCTTTAAATTAAAACGGCGAATCTGGCTGGGCGCCACATACACATCATTCTCACCCGGAAGATAGTTCTCACTGCGGATAAAGCCAAACCCATCCGGCATAACTTCCAAAATACCATGAGCCGTAATACCGCTGTCCAGATCGGACGGAAACTTTTCCTCATCCGCATTATTCTCACCACGCTTGTCCGCCGGCTTTCTCGCCATGCTTATCTTTTTTCCCGCTGCATTATCCCGTTCCTTCTGTTCCGGCTCCTTTACTTCTTCCTTCTCTTTTTCTCTCTCTTTCTCCCGTTCATCTTCTAACAGCATTGCCTCCACCAAATCTGCTTTCTTCATCGCGGAAGCCCCTTTGATGCCTCTTGCCTTGGCAATTTCCTTTAAATTAACAAGCGCCAGCGATTCATACTTTTCTCTCATAAATTCCTCCAACTTCCTTTTGTTCTATATAGGTATAACGAATATCTGGTTCCTTCATCTCTGGGATTTTAAGTCGATATGTAAATGGAATTGCATTTAAACATTATCATATAGTCTATATTATACAACAAGTTTCCTGAAATAGGAAGTGTTTTTTTCTGCCGCTGCAGGATTGCGCTACTTTGACAGTCGGATAACTCCAATTTTCATTTATTGTTCCACTGGTATCAGCATCATTCTTTTTCGAAATATATTTTCTTACCGCACTTTTGACAAAATGATGCGTTCTCCTGCAATTGACTGCCACACGCACGGCAAAAGAAAACCTTTCCCCGTTCACCAGATTTTAAAGCGTCTTTGTCGCTTCCAACTTCCGATTCAGCCTCAGTATGTTCCGTTTCCATTCTGTGTTTCCTTATATACAGCAGGACTAAAATAACATATAAGAGCACCGATGCCAAACAGTATTGACTGAAACAGCGCCGCAAGGATAATGCCGGTCACAACTGGCAGTACCGGATTTAGCATCCTTTTTAAAAATCGGATTATGCAAAGCTTCTTTTGGATTTTCCATAAAGTAATACCCGTCGCTTTTTGCGAGCCGGCTTATGGAATAAAGGCTTTTCAATTCCCTAAACTGCAACTCCATTTTCCAATCCAAATATCAGAAAACATGACTCTCCCCGCAAAAAAAACATTGCAGACCCCGCCCAAATATTATATGATAATAAATATGCCAAACGGCAGGATTCTCATGTAAAAAATCAGTCTGTAATAGTAAGGAACTGTCATAAAATAACTTGTGCATCTTGCGTAGGTTATTTTGTGACAGTTCCTAAGGTTTGTGTCCGCGCTGCTCCCGCAACCTTAAAGCCCACAAAAAGCAGCGCAGAAACGAGGGAAACTATGACTACGAACGAAAAAGCGTTGGAACTTCATAAACAGTGGAACGGAAAACTTGAAACGGTATCAAAGACACCCGTAAAATCCAGGGAGGACCTGTCTTATGCCTATACGCCCGGAGTGGCGGAACCATGTAAAGTGATTGCAGAGGATAAAGAAGCCGCTTATACCTATACAATGAAAGCCAATACGGTAGCCGTAGTGTCGGACGGAAGCGCTGTTCTGGGCCTTGGGAATATCGGCCCCTATGCGGCTATGCCGGTTATGGAAGGGAAGGCCGTATTGTTCAAGGAATTCGGCGGGGTTAATGCGGTTCCGATCTGTCTGGATACACAGGATACGGAAGAAATCATTAAGGCGGTCACTTATCTGGCGCCGGGCTTTGGAGGAATCAATCTGGAGGACATCAGCGCTCCCCGCTGCTTTGAAATAGAAGAAAGACTGAAAGAAATTCTTGATATTCCGGTCTTTCATGACGACCAGCATGGGACGGCTATCGTGGTTCTTGCCGGTATTATGAATGCGCTGAAAGTGACGGGAAAGAAAAAAGAGGAATGTAAAGTAGTGGTCAACGGAGCCGGAAGCGCCGGAGTTGCGATTACGAAGCTGCTGCTCACCTACGGTTTTCCCAATATCATTATGTGTGATAAAGTGGGAATTATCTCTACACAAACGGAAGGTCTGAACTGGATGCAGGAAAAAATGGCGCAGGTCACAAACCAGGATCATGAAACCGGATCCCTTGCAGACGCTCTCAGGGGCGCGGATATTTTCGTCGGCGTATCCGCACCGGGCATCGTCACCAAAGAAATGGTGGCTGCCATGAACAAGGATGCCATTCTCTTCGCCATGGCAAATCCGGTACCGGAAATCATGCCTGATCTTGCAAAGGAAGCAGGAGCAAGGGTAGTAGGTACGGGACGCAGCGATTTCCCGAACCAGGTCAACAACGTCGTGGCATTTCCTGGTATTTTTAAAGGCGCGCTGGAAGGACGTGCCGCGCAGATCACGGAAGAGATGAAACTGGCTGCCGCCCATGCCATTGCCGGTCTTGTACCGGATGACGAACTGAACGAAAACAATATCATGCCAGAAGCTTTTAATCCCAAGGTGGCGGAAGTGGTCGCGGACGCGGTAAAAGCTCATATTGTACGGTAATATGCGGTACGGTCGGACTTATGACAAAGCAGACACGGAACCTGAAAGAAAACATCTCCGGCCTGTGGCGGAGTAAACGTTATTACTCTTTGGAAGCCTTCCTGAAAAACCGGTACGGATGCCGGATGAAAAAGATTTCCCTGGATGCCGGTTTTACCTGTCCGAACCGGGACGGGACACTGGGCACAAGAGGCTGCATTTTCTGCAGTGCGGGAGGCAGCGGGGAATTTGCCGTTTCTCCTGCCGCCATGGCATCCGTGATCGCATCGGAATCGGAAAACGAACGTTTCATTGCCTATTTCCAGGCCTTTACCTGTACCTATGCTCCTGCGGCACATTTGGAGCGGCTCTACCGGGATGCTTTGGAACACCCGCTTATTGCAGGTATTTCCATTGCTACCCGTCCGGACTGTCTGCCGGATGAGGTACTTGCGCTGCTTGGCCGGCTGAAGAAGGACTATCCCGATAAATTTTTGTGGATCGAACTGGGCCTTCAGACCATTCATGAAAAAACGGCCGCCTATATCCGGAGAGGGTACTCCCTTCCCTGTTTTGAACAGGCGGTACAGGCGCTGCAGACCCTGTCCATTCCGGTTATCGTCCATGTAATTTTAGGCCTTCCCGGAGAGAGCAGAAGCATGATGCTGCAGACTGTGGAATATTTGGGCCGGTTCCCCCTGTTCGGCGTCAAACTGCAGCTTCTTCACGTACTGAAGGGGACTGACCTGGCCGCAGACTATGAAAGACAGCGGTTCAAAACCCTTGCCATGGAGGAATATCTGGATATTTTAACAGGCTGCATCGAGCTGCTTCCGCCGGACATCGTCCTGCACCGCATCACCGGAGACGGCGCTAAAGAGCTTCTGATCGCACCTCTGTGGAGCAGGGACAAGAAAAAGGTCCTGAATGCCCTGCATCATTATATGAAGATACAGGATGCTTATCAGGGAAAATATTGGAAAGGAGATATGCACTATGTCGCAGACACCGATCGCTCTCTATAAACTGATTATCCTTTACATGCTGAATAAAGCAGCTTTTCCCCTGACCAGTGCACAGATCAGCAGCTTTATTCTGGAAAAAGAATATACCAATTTCCTCACCCTTCAGCAGACCGTCAGTGAACTGAAAGAAGACTCACTGATCATGGCCCGCTCCGTCGGCAACCGCACCCTTCTGACACTTACCGATGAAGGTTCCCGTACCCTGTCTTTTTTCCAAAACAGCATCAGTGATGCGATCAAAGAAGAAATCGGCGATTTTTTTAAAGAAAACGGGACGGAAATGAAAAACGAGTCTTCCGTACTCACCGATTATTACAAATCCACTACCGGCGAATACGAGGCCCGTCTCATTGCAAGAGAAAAGAATATTAACTTAGTCGATATTACCCTTTCCGTACCTACGGAAGAATCCGCTGCAGCTATCTGTGATAACTGGCAGCGGAAAAATCAGGCAATCTATCAATTTTTAGTAGAACAATTATTCTGAGACAATCTGCGACCAATCGGAAATACCGATCATATTTTTGGCAAATCCGGTATACTGGTCACTCTGGTTCGTATCCATATATTTATAAACCTGATACGCATACTTATGGGAGCCGTCCGTATGATTGATTCCGAGCGCAAGCCCCTGTGCGATTTCTTCCGGCGCATCCGTCTGTCTGGAGAACAGGATCGCATCGATGTGTTCGTTGGCCTCCGCTTTTTTATAGGCATACGCAATGGCTGCTGCCTGTACATTCTCTCCCATGGATGAAGTATATCCCAGCTCGCTCAGCGAAACGGAGCGCACTTCCCCGTCCTGCGTCAGAAACTCTTCCTGCTCTAAATAGTTCGTAACCACTTCAATATTTGCCATGGTTACCATGGAAGTATCCAGGGACTGCTTCACATATTTGCTGGAATTCCATGTATAGGGTGTGGTCAGAGGCACATTATACGGATGCAGGGCCAGCCCCCAGTCAATATTTCCTTCCCGTTTTATCTGCCGGTTGAATTCATCCAGAATATCCTTTGTATCATAATTCCTGTTCCCACTGATATTCCGGTTCCACTGCTGATCCAGGGAAATATACACGCGGCTGGAACCGTTCACGCTTTTGATCGCATTATAGAACATCCGGTATGCCCTTGCATATTCCTCCACATAAGATTCCAGACTGACATACTCCATGTAATTCCATTCTTTTCTTGCATTGATCTCATTGCCGATGATCCAGTTACTCACCAGTCCCCTGCTGCCGGATCTGCCGGAATACCGCTCTGCCAGAAAAGAACCCACCGCCGCCAGATATTCACAGCCCTCCTCATCCGTGGCATTAAAGGCATAATAAGGCGCACTCCCGATTCCGGACCGCGCCAGTGGGTGAAGCAGCTGCGGATAAGAATAAGATACGTCATTTAACAAGATTGCGGTCACCTCTATCCCCTTTGCCGTGAGAATGCCAAATACCAGATCATATTCCGACATAACCTGCCCGTTGAACGTATAGCTTTTTCCATTGTATTTGTAATAAATCGTATCGTGTATTCCGTCGGTGGAATGTCCCAGTATTCTAGACACCGGAATGTTATAGGCCGCCTGCTTCACACCCAAATCATCCAGTTCCGATGTGCGCAGCTTGTTCGGGTCGATCAGGAGTCCCTTCTTGGCGCCCCCGCTGCCTCCGCCTGTCTGATACTTTGCTGCCTCATCCTGGTTGGTTATGTAATGAGGCACACTGACCGGTACATACTCATTCCCTTTTTTCACCGCCACTACGAATTTGTACAGCACACCACTCTCCGCTCCGGCGAAATATCTGGGAATATAAAACATGGTCTGCTCCGACTTAAAAATCCCTTTCAAGGGCAGCCGGTCTTTCGGAATTTCTTTCTCATACGGTTTCAGGGCAAACAGATAATAAAGCTTATCGTCGCTGGCCGGAAGTCCTTCTGCCGAAGCCGATACGGTAATCTTATTCCTCCGGGTATCGATCCGGCAGGAATCGATAGTTACAAAATCCGCCGTGTTCTCCTCCGTCAATTCCACGATCGGCGGACGGTTGCGAACCGCCTCAAACACACTTTCTCCCGATTCCAGACCGAATCCGTATACCTTTTCCCGATCTGCCTTAGCCGCTTTCCCCGCTTCTTCCTCTGCCTGCTCCTTTGCCCTGCGTTTCTCTTCCTCTGCCATGTAGACCGCTTCGACCGCTTCCTGCTTACGGTCAGACATGATTTTCGAAGCAATCCCCATACCGCCCGTCAGCAGCAGCAGAAGCGCCCCCGCCAGAATCATCATTTTCTTTCTCAACCGCTTCTATTTCACTCCTCTTCCGCTTCTTTTTTTATTCTTGCCATATGTTCCTTTATCTTCACCTCATATCCGCTGCCAGACGGCCTGTAAAACTCCCTGCCGCTCAGTTCATAAGGCAGATATTGCTGTTTCACATAATGGTTCGGATAATCATGGGCATATTTGTATCCCGTTCCGTGCCCCAGCTTCGCCGCACCCTTATAGTGGGCATCCTGCAGATGCACGGGAATAGGCAGATTCCCTGTCTCCTGCACCGCATCCGCCGCCTCTCCGATGGCCGTCACCGCCGCATTGCTTTTCGGTGCGCTGGCTACGTAGGTAACCGCCTGAGCCAGCACGATCTGGGCCTCCGGCATCCCGATCCGCTCTACCGCCTGCGATGCCGCTACCGCCACCTGAAGGGCCTGCGGGTCCGCATTCCCCACATCCTCCGAAGCGCATATCATGATCCTGCGCGCAATGAAGGTAACGCTTTCCCCGGCATACAGCATCCGTGCCAGATAATAAACCGCCGCATCCGGATCGGAGCCTCTCATACTCTTAATGAACGCGGATATCGTATCATAATGGTTATCACCGGTTTTGTCATAACGCATGACCCGCTTCTGGATGCATTCCTGCGCCACTTCTACCGTAATGTGTATCTTCCCGCCTTCACTCCTTTCGGTGGTCATAACCCCCAGTTCCACCGCATTCAGTGCATGCCGCGCATCACCGCCTGACAAATCCGCGAGAAACTCCATGGCATCTTCCTCAATTTCCGCCTCATAAGCGCCCATCCCCCTGTCGCAGTCATAAACAGCCCGGTGGATCAGGGTTTTGATATCCTCCTTTGATAAAGGCTTTAATTCGAACACGATAGAACGGGAGATCAATGCGCCGTTTACTTCAAAATAGGGATTCTCCGTCGTTGCGCCGATCAGAATAATGGTGCCATCCTCCACAAAAGGGAGCAGATAATCCTGCTGCCCCTTGTTAAAACGGTGTATTTCATCAATAAAAAGAATGGTTTTCTTTCCATACATCCCCTGGGCGTCCTTCGCCTTCGCCACTACTTCTTCCATATCTTTCTTACCCGCCACCGTAGCATTGATCTGGGTAAATTCCGCGCTGGTGGTGTTGGCAATGACTTTTGCCAAAGTGGTCTTGCCCGTTCCCGGCGGACCGTAAAACAGAATCGAACTGAGCTTATCCGCTTTAATAGCACGGTAAAGCAGCTTGTCCCTGCCGATTATATGCTGCTGCCCTACCACTTCCTCCAAAGTTTTCGGACGCAGTCTTGCCGCCAGCGGAGACTCCTTTTCCAGGTTTGTACTTCGCATGTACTCAAATAAATCCATCGCTTCCTCCTGTATCTGCCGGAGCGGACAGTCTGAAGACAGACCGGCCAAAGCCTGCCGAAATCCGTCATCCCAACATGCCTGCAAACTCCTTCATTGCTTCCGAAATCTTAATCTGCTGCGGGCATACCGCTTCACAGCTCCTGCATCCGACACATGCGCCCGGCTGTTTCTCCTCCGGCACCGCCATCAGCGCCATCGGCGCAATAAAGCCGCCTCCGGTAAAAGTATGTTCATTATATAGTTTCAAAAGTTCCGGAATATCCAGCCCTTTCGGACAATGGCCCACGCAGTAATGACAGGCGGTACAGGGAAGGTTCTTCCTGCCCAGCAGTTCGTCCGCGATGGAAAGCAGGACCGTCATTTCCTCTTCATTCAAAGGCTGGTTCGTTTCATAGGTACGGATATTCTCACGAAGCTGTTCATGATCGGACATACCGGACAGCACCATTATAACACCGGATATACTCTGCAGGAAACGGAACGCCCATGCGGGAACATTTTCCTCCGGCCGGAGTTCTTGCAGCTTCTTTGTATTTTCTTCCGAAAGAGATGCCAGTCTGCCGCCCCTTAAAGGCTCCATGACCCATACCGGTATATGATGTTCATTCAGCAGTTCCACCTTCGCCTTTGCATCCTGAAATGACCAGTCCAGCCAGTTAAGCTGTATCTGACCAAATTCCATCTGACTGCCGTAAGCTTTCAGGAAACGCTCCATGATCTCACGGCTCCCATGGGCGGAGAATCCAAGATGACGGATACGCCCGTTTCTTTTCTGTTCTGTCAGATACTCGAAAATCCCGTATTTGGGGTCCAGATAAGCATCGATGTTCATTTCACATACATTGTGGAACAGGTAAAAATCAAAATACTCCACACCGCACTTTTCCAACTGCTTTTCAAAAATCTCTTCCACCTTATCCATATTGGAAAGGTCATAGCCGGGGAACTTTGTTGCCAGATAATAAGTTTCCCTCGGATAGCAGCTCAGCGCCCTGCCTATCACAAGTTCGGAATTTCCCCCATGATATCCCCATGCGGTATCATAATAATTAATGCCGTGTTCCATGGCATATGCCACCATTTCCATCGTTTTTTCTTCATCGATCCTGGCATCGTCCCCGTCTGTCACCGGCAGATGCATGGCGCCCATACCGAGAGCTGATAATTTTAAATCCTGATAATCCCTGTAAACCATATTTCCTGCTCCTTTCCTGTCCTGTTTATACCTGCTTTTCCCTTATTTCATCCCTTCCGCGATTTCTGGATCAGTTCATACAATGTATCCTACAGCTTTTCCGTCATTACCGGCTTCGCCATATGTACATTCATTCCGGCATGTGCGGTACGTGCCACATCCTCCGCCAGCGTGTTTGTCGTCAATGCGGCGATCGGAACCACGGATGCGCCGGAACCCTTGCATTGATATATTCGGAACCTTTGACGATCTCATAAGTATTCCGTCTGACATTCACACGGTAAAATGCATAATACGAGTTGCCCAGCGACTGCGCGATCTCTTTTTCTTTCCGCACCACTACAAGCAGCCCCGTCTGCCTCCACAGCCTTCCGGTACCATTCGCTTTGGGTAAAATCATAATCTTCCATTCCTTCCCAGGGCTTTTCCTCCAGCAGCCTGCCATCCAGAACCGCATATGCCGATTACTGCAGTTACGGTAAACAACAGCATCACAACAGCAATGCCCCGGTTTTTCAAATGGATATTCCATGCCCAGCCATTCTCTCCATTTTATATCCCTCAGTATCATCCTGAATCATTTCTGCAATCGGATTTTAGCTTTTATTTGTCATGAATCTCACTGTGAAGTTCCTGCAGGGACTTGATTACACTGCCTTCATGGGTTTTCAGGTAATGGATTCCTTCTGCCGTTACCTTTGCCGCCGCAACGGTGGTAATATAAGGGACTTTTGCCTTAATAGCCGCTTTTCGCAGATAACTGTCATCGTGTATGCTGTCCTTTCCCACCGGGGAATTAATGATCAGGTCAAAATCCCCGTTGGTGATCATATCGCCTACATTCGGACGCCCTTCATACAGCTTCTTGGCCTTCTTTGCTTCTATACCGGCTCCGGTGATCAGATCATACGTACCGCCCGTGGCCACGATCTTAAAACCGTCTTCCGCAAGGCTTCTGGCCACTTCCACTACCTCGTCTTTATCTTTTTTATTGACGGAAATAAGAACCGTCCCGCCCATGGGCAGCTTTGACTGGACTGCTTCCTGCGCTTTGAAAAAGGCTTCGCCGTAAGATGCGGACAGGCCGAGGACTTCTCCGGTAGAACGCATTTCCGGTCCGAGAATCGGGTCGACTTCCGGAAACATATTGAATGGAAATGCCGCTTCTTTTACCCCGTAATTCGGAATGACCTGCTCTTTCAGATCCCGGATCGGGGAAGGGCGTCCCGTAATTTCGGACGTGATAATCTCCGTTGCCAGCGGCACCATGCGGATGTTGCAGACCTTGGATACCAGGGGCACTGTACGGGAAGCTCTCGGATTGGCTTCCAATACGAACACTTTTCCGTTCTCGATCGCATACTGCATGTTCATCAGCCCCTTCACATGCATCTCTTCCGCTATCTTTCTTGTATACTCCTTAATGGTTTCCACATTCTCCGCCGGAATATGCACGGAAGGAATGATGCAGGCAGAATCCCCAGAATGGATACCGGCCAGTTCGATATGCTCCATCACGGCAGGCACAAAAGCATGTTCCCCGTCGCTGATGGCATCCGCTTCGCATTCCAATGCATGATTCAGGAAACGGTCGATCAGAATCGGCCGGTCCGGAGTTACACCCGCCGCCGCTTTCATATACTCTTCCATGCTCTCGTCATCATAGACCACTTCCATGCCCCTGCCGCCCAATACATACGAAGGACGCACCATAACCGGATAACCGATCTTTCCCGCAATGGCAAGGGCTTCTTCCACCGTTGCGGCCATACCGGATTCCGGCATGGGAATTTCCAGTTTCTCCATCATGGCGCGGAACTGGTCACGGTCTTCCGCCAGGTCAATGACGGAAGGGGAAGTGCCGAGAATCCTTACGCCGTTCTTTTCCAGTTCGGAAGCCAGATTCAAGGGTGTCTGTCCGCCAAACTGCGCAATCACACCAAGAGGCTTTTCTTTTTTATAAATACTCAGAACGTCTTCCAGCGTAAGCGGTTCAAAATACAATTTATCGGAAGTATCGTAATCGGTGGATACCGTTTCCGGATTACAGTTTACAATGATAGTCTCAAACCCCAGTTTCTTAAGGGCCATCGCCGCATGTACACAGCAGTAATCAAATTCGATTCCCTGTCCGATGCGGTTCGGTCCGCCGCCCAGAATCATGATCTTCTGTTTATTCGTATGGACCGGATTTTTATCCTGTCCGTTATAGGTGGAAAAATAGTAAGCGCTGTCCGGTGTCCCGCTGACATGGACGCCCTCCCATGTTTCCTCCACGCCCAGCGCTATACGGCGGCTGCGTATATCCTCTTCGGAAACCTGCAGTAACTGGCTCAGATACTTATCCGAAAATCCATCCTTTTTAGCCGTGATCAGCATTTCATCCGCCGGCAGGCTTCCCCGGCAGGCAAGGATAGCCTCCTCTTCCTCCACCAGTTCTTTCATCTGTTCGATAAAGTATGCCTTCACTTTGGTAATTTCATGAATTTCCTCTATGGAAGCACCTTTACGGAGCGCCTCATACATCAGGAAATGGCGTTCGCTGGAGGGCGTGATCAGTCTCTTTAACAGTTCTTCTTTCGACAGCGTATCAAAATCGTTGGCATGTCCCAGCCCGTAACGTCCTGTCTCCAACGAACGGATGGCTTTTTGGAATGCCTCTTTATAGGTTTTGCCGATACTCATAACCTCGCCCACGGCGCGCATCTGTGTTCCCAGTTTGTCCTCCACGCCTTTAAATTTTTCAAATGCCCAGCGTGCAAATTTGATCACCACATAATCGCCGTCCGGTACATATTTATCCAGCGTTCCGTACTTACCGCACGGAATATCCTTCAGCGTAAGCCCTGCAGCCAGCATGGCAGAAACCAGTGCGATAGGAAAACCGGTTGCTTTGGAAGCCAGTGCGGAGGAACGCGAGGTGCGGGGATTGATTTCGATGACGATGATACGGTCCGTTACCGGGTCATGGGCAAACTGTACATTGGTTCCCCCGATCACCTGTACGGATTCCACGATCCGATATGCCTGCTCCTGCAGTTTCTTCTGACATTCTTCGGAAATCGTCAGCATGGGTGCGGCACAGAAGGAATCGCCCGTATGGACGCCCAGAGGGTCGATGTTTTCTATAAAACATACGGTAATGATATTGTTGTCCGCATCGCGCACGACCTCCAGTTCCAGCTCTTCCCATCCGAGGATGGACTCTTCCACCAGAACCTGTCCTACCAGACTCGCCTGAAGCCCTCTGGCACAGACCGTTTTCAATTCTTCCCGGTTGTAAACCAGGCCGCCGCCGGCTCCGCCCATGGTATAGGCAGGCCGAAGCACCACCGGATAGCCAAGCTGCTCCGCGATCGAAAGCGCTTCTTCCACGGAATATGCCACCTCGCTGCGGGCCATCTCGATTCCGAGTTCCTTCATCGTCTTTTTGAATTCGATGCGGTCTTCCCCTCTCTCAATGGCATCCACCTGGACGCCGATCACTTTCACGTTATATTTATCAAGGACGCCTGCCTTGTTTAACTCTGCGCAAAGATTCAGTCCCGACTGTCCTCCCAGATTCGGAAGCAGCGCATCCGGACGCTCCTTTGCGATGATCTGCTCTATACGTTCCACATTCAACGGTTCAATATAGGTCACATCCGCCGTTTCCGGATCCGTCATGATGGTCGCCGGATTCGAATTCACGAGTACAATCTCGTATCCCAGCCTGCGAAGCGCTTTACAGGCCTGTGTTCCCGAATAATCAAATTCACAGGCCTGTCCTATAATGATAGGTCCTGAACCAATAATTAGCACCTTATGAATATCTGTTCTCTTAGGCATAAAAAGTCCTCCTGACTTCTACAAAATTTTCCTGCTGTATATCATTTTAGCATTGCATTGGGAAAGATGTCAATTTCGGTTCATATATATCGCTATTCAGTCAAACAATATCTCATCTACCGTCACGAACTCATACCCTTTATCCAACAGTTCATCCACCACTTCCAATGCTGCCGTTATCGTTGACGGATAGTAATCATGCATCAGTATGATATCGTTCTCCCCCGCCTTTGAAACCACCTTCTGCGTGATGCGCTCCGCATTCGAAGAACACCAGTCCAGCGGATCCACCGTCCACAGCACGGGAAACATGTTCAGTTCTGTTTCAAAAGCCTTATCCCAGCTCCCGTAAGGCGGACGTACATATAGCACTTCCTCCCCCGTAATGCCCGTGATGATTTCATTTGTCCTGATAAGTTCCTCTTTGAAGACTTCTTTGTTTCCGGATTTCAGCTGTATGTGGCTGTATGTGTGATTACCGATCAGATGGCCTGCTTGTGTCATGGTAATGACACAAAAAAGTTATTTACTCAGGCTTCCCTCATATGTGCCGGTTTCCAGTCTATCCCAGAACTTCCATTTTATTTCAATTGTTTTTCCGGAATACACATCAACATTTCCAATCAGGCACTGCAACAGCTTCCTCTTATCTCCCCTGCACCCCGGCCCTTCCATTATAGAAACACTGTCCTCATCTGTCTCCTCTATCCTCTGCCGCAGCCTTTCTTCCTCCGTTTTCAATCCAGCCAGTTCTGCCTCCATCTCCTCCGCAAGATTCCCTTCCCATTTCTTCCTTGCAAGATACTCTGCCTTTCCCATTTTACCCTGCCTGTACTGGTGATAAAGCTGCCTGACCTCTTCTCTTTTCTTCTCCGCCCGCATCTTCTTCTTTTTAATCTCTGGAAGAAGTTTCTTACACTTCTCTTCGCACAATTCCTTTTCCCTTTGGAATACTACTTCCTTTTCTTCCAATAACCGCAACTGAATCTCCACTGCTTTCCATACAATTCCTTCCAATTCTGCTTCCAGGATGCTCTCCACGTTTCTATGAGCAGTAAATTGCTGATATCTGCACCGGAACCTTGTCTTTTCCCTTACCATAAGCCGCCCGCATTCCCCACAGCGTACAAGCCCTTTCAGCAAAAACTGCTGTGCCTCACCATGCTTTTTCTTCTTCATCCTCTCCTGCACTTCCCTGAAAGTATCTTTGTCTATGATAACCGGATGGGCATTCTCTACATGGACACGCTCATCCTCCGGCACAAAGATACGTTTCCCGCTCCCAAGAGGACCACTTTTATAAGCGCCGGAAGATAACACGCCTGTATAAGTTTCATTTCTCAGAATCTGCCGGAGCGTAGTGGGAAGCCAAAAACAAGTTTTGCCCTCTTCCCCACGCAGAAGCCCTTTATTCATTTTGTGCTGCTTCGGGGAAGGTATTCCCTCCCCATTCAGTTTCCTTGCCAGTTCCGCCAGCCCTGTTCCCGAAAGGTATTCCCTGTATATTCTTTGGACTGTCCCCTTAGTCTCTTCATCCGGCATGAGGAAACCTTCTTCATCCCTCTGGTAGCCGTAAAGCGGGATAGAACCCACATACAGTCCTTTTTTCCTCCGCACTGCAAGGGATGACTTTATCTTGTCCGAAATATCCTGACTGTAAAGGGAATAAGCAAGGTTACGGAAAGGCACGTCAATATCCGGTGTCTTTCCCTTGTATTCTTCACTGTCATAGCCATCATTAACCGCAATAAAACGTACCTGCATGAACGGGAAGATATGTTCAATATAATCCCCAAGTTCTATGTAATCTCTCCCGAATCGTGAGAAATCTTTGACAATAATACACTGTATCTTCCCTTTCTTTACCCCGTCCATCATCTCCACAAAACCCGGTCTTTCAAAACCGGTGCCTGAGTAACCGTCATCTACATACTGGACGACAGGGCTGTCCGCAAGCTCCTGATTCTTTTTCAAAAACCCCAGCAGAAGCTTCCTCTGGTTGCCAATGCTGTTGCTCTCATCCTTCACATCATCATCTTCCCTTGAAAGCCTCATATATAAAGCAACTGTTGTTTCCTTCATCCTAACCCCTCCCTTCTTCTGTTCCCCAGACCTGCCCCATACGGGAATACAGGCCCTCGTATTCATCTTTAAAGTTCAGTACGACCTCCACCCTCTTCCCATCATACAGAAAAACCTTATCTACGAATGCGGAAGCCATCTGTGCGGTCAGCCCTTCTGCATCTGCAATCTTATTTTTATGGGACAAAACTTCCTTTATCCACCCTGCCTGTTCCTTTTCCAACCGTTGAAAAAATGCTGCCTTTTCTTCTAACTGTGCTTTTCTCTCTTCATGATAACGTATCTCATCCTCTCTCTTCTGTTTTTCCTTCAAGTACCATTCCTTATTATTTTCCGGGATTCCAGCTTTACAGGACTGCCCTGTGCTGTTATGTTTCGTGTTATGTTCCCTGCTGCTGTATTCTTTATATAAGAGTATCTTTTCATTCTTCCCCTGACGGACCGCCCTCTCCTCCACACCCTTTTCTTTTTCCATGCTCCTTCGCATCTTTTGGAAAAAACCGCTGTGGAAGCGTAAGATTATCTCATCCAGACATTCCGCCTGACGGATAAGTGCCATGACCGCCAGACAGACGATCATTTCTAAATTCTTTACTGAAATAGATTTTGAGGTACACTCTTTCTCCCCTTTTTCCCTGTAAGTCCGGCAGCGGTAACGGTAAATGCGGACTTTCCCAATCTTCCTCCGATAATTTGCCCCCATCCTTGAAGCAGGCACATGGCAGTCTCCGCAGAATACTTTTCCTTTTAACAGGTTTTCCGGACGGATGATATTTTCATCCAGAGCATTCAGGCTCTTATGCCGCTCCTTCCTTGTCCTTAAGATTTCCTGCACGAGACTGAAATCAGGTTCCGCAATAATGGCTTCATGGGTATTTCTCGTTATCTTCCACCCGGCTTCATCCAACCTGCAGGGGCTGATCCCGTCCGCTTTTGATTCCTTCCATTTATGGAGTGCCATATGTCCGGCATATGCCATGTTCTGCAGGATTTCATTTATAGTAAACTCATTCCAGCAGCAGCGTTCCCCTTCCTGCCGAAAAAACTCCCCTGTGTCCTGATAAGCTTTCGGCGGGTTGATATTTTTCCCCGTCAGCCGCTTTACAATAGCCAAAGCGGAATCCCCCTGCATAGTCCATGCAAAAATATCTCTTATGACACCTGCCGGTCTTACATCCACTACAAACCTTGTTTTCCTGTCATCAGCAAAAGCATACCCGTAAGGCGCACGCCCACCGTCATATTCCCCGTTTTCCTGCTTTGTCACATAACTGGATGCCACTTTTATGGAAGTGTCCTTTGCGATATATTCATTGACAAGGTTCTTTAAGATAACTGCCAGCTTTTTATCCGCACATTCTCTGTCAAAACTGTCGTAACCGTCATTTACGGAAATAAACCGTACCCCAAGAAACGGGAATACCTTTTCCAGATAATTTCCCACTTCGATATGGTCCCTGCCAAACCTTGAAAAATCCTTTACAATAATACAGTTGATATTCCCTTTTCTTACCTCTCCAAGCAGGCTGTCGAATGCCTGACGGTCAAACCTCGTTCCGCTGATCCCGTCGTCCTTGTACTCTCTGACAAGAAAAAATTCATCCCTGCCCTTGATGAAATCGCGCATGAGCATCTGCTGGCTGGCAACAGAATCGCTTTCTGTAACTGCACTGTCAACAGAAAGTCTTGCATAAGTGGCAGTCCTGAACAGCAAAGTTTTTGCAGGGGAATTCAGCAAAGTTCCTGCTTTTATCTCCTGTCTGGTCTTCAGCCCCGCCCTGTCTTTTGTCCTTGCCATTATACCGCCCCCTTTTCACAAAGAGGCTGCTTCTGCAAAGTCTCCTTAAACATGCCGCACAGAGAGTAAACTTCCGCCATCCTGTCCTGATAGAGGAAAGAAAACTCTACACGCTTCCCTTCATATACCCATATCCTGTCAAACAGGGAGAAAATGAGACTACGCCGGATCTCTCCCACTGTGCCGGCAAGCAGACTTCCTGTATCTTTCAAACTGCCAAGCCACTGCCTTGCTCCCCTGACCGCCTCCCCTGCATTTCCTGCCCTTTCCCTGCGCTTCTTTATCTGTCCTTCCAGTTCCCCGCAGCGTCCGGAATAAAAGACCTTCATCTCCTCATACTCCTCTTTTGAAAGAATTCCATCCATCCAGTCTGTGTAAAGCCCGGAAAGCATGGCGGCATTTTCCTCCAGTTCCTTTTCCAGTTCCGGCAGCCGGGTATCCGTCAGGGAAACTGTCGGTATCCTCTCCATTGCTTCCCCAACTGCCTTCAAAATTTCTTCCTCATCCGCTGCCATCTGCGCCTGTGCCTTTACCGCTTCCGTTACAAGAGTTACAAGTTCCTGTTCTTTGATGCTGTGCCTCGTGCAGGTCTTTTCCACGTTGTAGGTCTTGCAGATATAAAAGATGGTCTGCTTACCCTTATGGGTGGTCTTGCGCCGTATCATCTGCCTGCCGCAGTCCGGACAGTAAAGAATGCCGCTGAAAAGGTATGCCCCTTCCTGCCCCGGATTTGTCCTTATGTCCTTTTTCAGCAGCCCCTGCATGGCGTCAAACTGCTTTTCCCCGATCAACACTAAATCTTCCTGCCGGTAAATACTCTGTTCCGATTCAGGCTTTGCCGCCATTTTTTTGATCTTGTGGTTGATGCGTTCCTTCTTTCCCTGCACCACCATCCCCTTGCATAAGGGGTTCGACAATATTCTTCCTACCGCTACCGGACTCCATCCGGAATAGAGGCTCTTTTGGAAGCCGCTCCGGTAACGGATCCCAAGGCTCCTCTTATAGTCTGCCGGGGCGGGGATTCCAAGGGCGTTCAGCTTTTCCGCAATCTGGCTGTTACTCATACCATCCAGCTTCCACCTGAAAATCCGCTTCACATTCTCCCCTGCCACCGGATCAGCCACCAGCTTATTATGGTCGCTGCTGTCCTTCCTGAAACCATAGGAGACATATGCGCCGGTATATTCCCCATTCCCGCGTTTGCTTTCAAGATGGCTTCTTATTTTCACCGAAAGGTCTGCACTGTAAGCGTCATTAACGAAATTCTTTACCGGTATGACAATGCTTTTCTCTGTTCGGTCCGCTGTCAGGGAATCATAATGGTCAGTGACTGCAATGAACCGCACCCCTGCTGCCGGAAATATCTTCTGTAAATATCTTCCGGCTTCTATATATTCCCTGCCAAAACGGGAAAGATCCTTCACAATAATAAGGTTGACCTTTCCCTCTTCCATATCCTTTATCATCTCCTGAAAGGAAGGGCGCAGAAAGTCGGAACCGGTATACCCGTCATCCACATATTCCTTAAAGACACGGATATCCTCCCTGCCTTTTAAAAAATCATGAATGAGCCGCTTCTGGTTGGTAATGCTGTTGCTCTCCTCCTTGCGGCCCTCTCCGCACACATCCCCGTCCTCCTTGGAAAGGCGCAGGTATACCGCCGCCGCATAGATCCTCTTTTCTGCTTTTTTATAAGAAATCTCTTTCATTGCCAAAACTCCTTCTTGTCCTGAATGGCATTACAGCCCGGCGGATGCCACATGTTCTATGTACTCCTTCAAACGATCCGTAAGCGTAGCATCCGTATCTGCAAAGCTTAATTTGACAATGTACTCACCCTGCCTGTAAAGGTATGGGTTCCTGACCTGCCTGATAAATTCCCTCTTTTTTTCGCTATCGCTTAAATTCCCGTCTATTTCAATCTCCAGAATATCAGCCAGCATTTCCACATCTGCCTCCCGTATATCCGTATCCTTCATTCTTGCGAGGTCTTCCGGCGCGACACAGCCTTCCATACTGCCAGCCGTAGGTCTGCGGCCGGTATTTTCCCCCGCTGCCCGGATGTCCTTATTTTTTCCCATGGCTTTTCGATTCCCCCGGATGATTTGTATCAGTATATTCCCTCCCTGTTTGTCCGTATTCCTGATACAGCTTTTGCATGTAACTATACCGATCATTTGTCCGCAAAAAAAAACAGAACACTGCCGCAAAAAGCAATGTCCTGCTTCCATAAACCTGAGTTCTGCAAATTGTTCCCATTTATCTCTGATCAGGCAAATTGTATCCTCTTACCATAAGCTCTGTCACGATCATTGTAATGCTGCATCTGAAACTCCCAAAAGACTAAATCCGTTCACGCGGTACTGTTTAATCTTGTTTTTCAATTCTTCTGTTCTTCTCTTATTGATCTCCTGCTTTTCGTAAATATCGTCCAGCAGAAGGTCGATATTTTTCTGCATCAGCATATTGGAGTGTACCATATTCTGCATGATATCAATTGCATTTCTGGGATTATTTCTGATAAACTCCTCCAAGGAATCCTTTGTAATGCGCATCAGCAGCACATCGTCATAGGCAACTACTGTATAAATACTTGGCTGACCGGAAAGCACATGAATCTCACCGAAACACTTTGACTTGGAATAAATTCCGATCAAGTGCTCCTCCTTTTCCCCATACCGAATATAAACCGCCACGGAACCGGATATGATTTTGTACATTTCCTCATAAGTTCCGCCCTCTTTCATAATAATGTCGTCTGCATGAAATTTCAGCATTGATGCATTTTCCATTTTCATTCCACCCTTTCTTTCACTGACAATCCAGTTATTCTTTTAATTATTCAATCCATTTTCTTCTTCCTCAATCTCCCCACATCCAGCATGTCAAGACCTGCAGCCAGTTCCACAAGCTCCGTCTGAAGACAGAACAAGTCCACTGCCGTGGTGACAAATTCCAGTATTACATTAAGGGCAATCGTAACCGCTATAGCCTCCATGGGAATTTTAAGCTGAACAAACAAAATCGTATAGCAGGTCAGCGCACCGCCGGGAATAGGAGGCGCCGCCACCGCAAGCACAGCGGCAATGAGGCAGGCCGTAGCAAACCACACCGGGGAAACCGTCACGCCATAGATTTCAGCCATACTAAATCCCACTGCCAGGAACATAACGGAAACTCCCGGCATAAAAATAACCTGCCCTAAAGGGACACCGAAATTGACTATCCTTTTGTCAATCCCAAGGTCTTTTTCACAACACTCCATATTCACCCCGAATGCAGCGGAGGAAGATGCCGTTGTCAATGCGATCAAAACGGTGGGCATCATCTTTTTCAGCAATATCCCGGGCTGCACCTTCCTCCTGACGCATACCAGCACAAGATACACTGTCAGAAGAACAGCGTCTCCCGTCAGCATTGCCAGAATCAGCTTATAGGTAGGAAGAAATACCGAAAAATCATTGCCCAGTATCATATTTAAGATGCTGCCGAATACAAACAGCGGCACAAAAGAACTGACTGCCTCCATAATAAGCTGTACAATATAATTGGACTGTTCCACAAAAGCCGCAGCAACCGTAGCTTTGTTTCCCAAAATCAGCATGGCCATTCCGATTAAAACTGCAACAAAAATGATCTGCAGAGGATTCCCTTCTGTAAAGGGCGTAAAAAAGTTGCCCGGCACGATATCCAGAACCATCTGAAACAGTTCGGAAAAATCAAACATTCCACCATCTCCGGCCTTAAGGGAAAAAAGCGGCACAGTCGCCGCACATGCGGTCAGTGTCAAAAGAATTGTCATCAGCATAAAGCGTCCGATCATCCTTTTTCCGATCCTGCCCATGGCCGCCATATCTCCGATACTGTATATTCCCCATACGATCGAAAGAAACACCATGGGTCCTGCAATGGCCGACAAAAGTCCCATAAAACGGCTAAATACAGGGCTGATCAGTTCATTTATCAGAAAAGTCCGAACGCCCTCCGGCAGGAGACTACATACACCGCCGCACAAAAAAGCCAGTATTACCGACAGGGCCAGTGAAGTTATCTGGGAACGCTTTTTCTTTTTGGGCGTAAATAAAATAAGATTCTCTCCGTTTTTGTACTGCCATGCAGGCACCACCCCCATATTAGCAAGCAATCCCCGCAGTACCTGGCTCTGTTCTTCCTCCCCTGTATCAAAAGGGTCGAACCGTTCCCCCGTCAGGGAAAGTTCCAGACGGATACGTTTAAGGCGTCTGGTATATTTTTGTGCAAATACCGCCTCCGCACCGAATGCCTCCCGGTACTTTAACAGCGTTTCCTCCACCGCAAGCCGGATTTGAAGAATATTTCTGGCATCTGCGCCCCATTCCTCAAGTATCTTTTCTGCATGGCTGCTTGCCTGTGCAATATTTTCATTATTTAATTTCATTTTCTCCATAATTTTCTTCTCTTGATTCCAATTCCGGTATTTCCTGGAGAATCAGTCCGCCTGCTGTTTTATCCCCGCTTCAAGCTGCATGATTCGTATTTTTCCAGTACAAATTGCTATATATTTTTCTTTATTTTTAATATATTTTTTCCTTCCCGGTATTCATAGGAAATATCGTCCATACTCTTCTTGACCATATAAATGCCAAGACCGCCAATCTCCCTCTCTTCTGCCGAAAGAGTGGTATCCGGTTCCCGGGCCGCCAGAGGATCATAGGGCGTGCCGTTATCGATAAAAGTAATCACCACCGCCAGCGGCTTTTCCGTTACCTCTACACGGACAGCAGCAGAACCTACCTCCGGATGATAAGCATAGTGGGCAATATTGCCGAACAGTTCATCAATGGCAATATCGATCTGTATCTGTGCCTTTATTGGACATTCCAGTTTTTCTAACTGTTCATCCACAAATTCTGTTACTTTCTTAATATTTTCAACAGTTGCGTCAATGATCAATTCCTTCATGTCATCCCATCCCCTCTGCTTTCTTTCGGCACTCTATTCCGCCTTTTGCCGGACATCTGCCATTTTCTTTTTATATTCCACACACAGCATGGTAATATCGTCAAACTGCGGTGCGCTCCCCACAAAAGCATCTATGTCCTCTCTTACGGCAGACAATAGTTCTTCGGGGCTTTTCTCCGTATTTCTTTTCAGCACGTTCTCAAGCCGTGCCATTCCATAAAGTTCTTCTTCCCTGTTGACGGCTTCCGTTACTCCGTCCGTGTACTGGAATATTTTGTCCCCCGGCGCAAGCTGGAAACTGCCGCACTGATATTTCATATTTTCCATCCCTGCAAGGACAAATCCCGGCCGTATCTTATGGGGCTTAAAAGGTTCCCCCGCCTTGGAAATAAAGGGAATTTCATGTCCCGCGTTTACAAAGCAGAACTCCCCCGAAACAAGGTCAAGAACACCCTCAAAAGCAGTAATAAACAATCCCTCATTGTTGGAATCGCACAAAATATCATTTACCCGGGAAAACACATCCCCGAGGCTGATACCCGGCTTCGTGTGGTCTTTCATCAGCGTCTTGCCGATTACCATAAATAAGGCGGCCGGCACACCTTTCCCCGACACATCCGCTATCACAATGGCAAGATGCCGTTCATCCACCATAAAAAAATCATAAAAATCTCCGTCCACTTCTCTTGCCGGCGCCATTGCGGCATAAATGTCAAATTCCGGTCTCTCCGGAAATGCCGGAAAAATGCAGGGAAGCATGTCCGCCTGAATCCGGTGGGCAACATCCAGTTCCGTTTCTATGCGCTGGCGTTTTTCACTGTCCTCTGCCTGCCGCTCCAAAAGTCTCCTGGTCCTTCCTGCCATTGTGGTGCATATGGAAGACAGCCCCCATAACGCGGCCGCACGGGTCAGCACAAAGAAAACCGTTGCATCATAAAGATTCTGCCGTGTTACCACCCTGGGTCCCGAATAGTATGCCGCGTCTAACAGAATCTGATCCCATTCCCCGAAATACATCCCTATGTAGATGGAACCCGAAAATAATATCTGGGATGTAATAAGAGTCATTCTGGTAAGTCCTTTGGAATAATAATGACAACTTAACATGAGAGGCAATGTCCACACAAGCACCCCATGCTTGGGCATGGCGCTTGACAGAATAAATACCCCTGTAATAGAGCAGAACAGTACGACATATTTCACCCATCCCTGTTTGCCCCCTGTGATCCTGCACATCATGAACGGCGTCCAAAAACAGAGGATAATTACCGGCATGGCGGCGTTCATAATTTCCACCGGCATGGTAAAAATACGCAACAAAGTCAAACCCCATGCCGCCCCGCAGACAAAGCTGCACATCACCAGGCATTTGGCGGCATACCAGTTTGCCTCCGTCTCATTTTCTACAAACACATTTTGTGCGTCCAATCCCAGCCCTCCTTAATCCTTCATTCCCCTTTCCAGCGCTTTAAGCGCCTTTTTGTGGACTATCTTGGCATTGCCATAGGACATTCCCATCATCTCCGCAATCTGCTTCAGCGTATATTCCTTATAATAGTGCAGAATGATCAGATCCCGCTCCCTCTCATGCAGCTTTTCCAGGGCATGGGAGAGCCGTTCCAGTTCTTCCTCCAAAACCAGGCCTTCCGCCAGATCCCCTCCCTGAAACACTTCCGCCTCCTGCCTGTCCGTATCCAGTTCTTCATGGACGCGCCGCAGGCGGAAAAAATCATATACCGTATTTTTCGCAATGGTATAAATCCATGCAGACAGAGATGCCCTCGTCCGGTCAAAACCTCCAAGTCCCTGAAACACTTTCACAAAAACGCAGGACTGTAGATCCTCAGCCTCATGAGGATCTGCTACTTTCCCACGGATATATGCATATACCTTATCACGGTATTCCAGATAAATCTGTTCTTTTTCCTTTTCTGTAAAAATGCCAAGAGGCTCAGCCATCGCCGCCGTCCTCCCCCCAAAACAGATTTGGGGCGGGATCTGTTTCCCCCGCTGCACTGACATAAGCCAGCTCCTCGTCCGATAATTCCAGACAATACCGTTTCATGGTTTCTTCCGCCAGTGCCTCCAAACGGACATTTTTCCAAAAGCGATGGAAATCAAAGAGAGCTTCCAGCCCTTCCTGCTTCATCGAAACCTCCTCCCTCCAGTCCCCTTTGCCTCTGTTATCCCGTTTCTCATCCCTGCTACGGAATACCCGTCCCACTTATCTTCTACTTCCATTGAAGACAGTTTACCATAAAATTTTCCTGTATTTTTGGTTTGGGAATACATCGCATTTTTTTCAGCATCATTTGCAAATTTTATAAAGGGGATTTCATACATGGTATCTTTGCCCATGTAAGATAAAGAAGTAAAAGAAGTGTAAAAAAAAATCTGCCAACTATCTTTCGCAGTAAAAGCAGTTGCAATATATCCGGTTCCAAAGTAACCGTGGAACATTTGATAATCTTTGTCATTATTATAACTCAATCACCTTCCTCACTCATCCGCCTGATCACTTCCGGATGCTTTTCCGCATGTTCTCCCGTCACAAAAAACGTGGCCTTTACTCCACGTTTCTTCAATCCGTCCAGCAGCTGTTCCGTATAATGGGGATGGGGGCCGTCATCAAAGGTCAGCGCGATCTTCTTTTTATCTCCCTCCTCCAGACTTTTCCCCATGGCTTCCACCCTCTCCTGATGAAAATATCCCACCGCGAAGACAGCTGCCAGCAATATAACAAGGGCAATACAGGACAAAATTTTCCGATTCCGATTCATGTTCCGGCTTCCCTTACCCGTTTCCTTTTGTTCAATATATGCGCCGCCGCCTAAACATAGTCCTTAAAAACTGCCGGTATGCCCATCCGCAGCGCTCATTCCTGTTCCTTGTACAGTTCCATCAGCACATATCCGTCTTCCAGCCGTATATTGGCTTTGTCGATCATCATTCCCACCAGCAGCAGCTGGCTTGTCTCACCCGGATCGCCGCTGCCTGCAAGTTCCCAGTACACATCCTCGATCCCGTCGTTTTTTGGTCCGTTCAGATATTCATCCAAATGATGCAGCCGTTCTTTGTACTCCGGACGGTAATTAGCCAGAAAAGATATGACCACCTGTTTTCCTTCCCTGTGTATTTTTGATTCTATCGTATCCGCTCCCAATGCAAAAAAATACACCGTCAGCTCTTCTACGATTTTCGCAACCTTTTTTTCCTCGTGAACCATCTCTATTATTTCCTCTTTCTCTCTTTATGCCGCTTCATAAAACTTTCTACCAGGGGCACCATAAAAATCGCCACCCAGCCTGCACTGAAACCATTGTTATACAAATTCAGACCTCCGTACATATCTCCCGTACACATCACGATCACCGCGTGAAGAAATCCGGCTATCAGTCCGGCCAGAATGCCGAACTGTCCGGCAATCGGGGAAAGTCCCGCTGCAAACAGCGCCGCCAGCTGGATTCCCGGCGTATCCGGTTTATATACGGTCAACAGCGTGGACAGATAAACTCCTCCGAGCACCGGAAGATAATTCCTGATATGTACGCCGAAAGCGGCAAAACCAAACACCGACAGGATACCTCCGACCACCGGACCGGAAAAATCGCCCTGAATCAGTAAAATATATATCACACAGACGATTCCGACCAGCCCCATGTTCATCAGCGTTGCTCCCGGCCCGTCCATCAATACAAAATCTGCCACCGCCCTTCCGGGATGGCGCATAATCTTAAACAAGCCTTTTAACTCTTTATGATTTATAAAAAATCCCAGCCATACCGCCAGGGCAAAATATATAAGCAGCCCTGCCACTACCCAGCCGTTCCTTCCTTCTCTCCATATCAGCACCTGTGCGCTCTCCATGCCGAAGGAACGCAGGATACAGACGATGACAAAGGCAAGGATACCGCCTGAAAACCCCACATTCAGCAGGTTATATCCCATATGCATGGATGCCGCATGTACGGATAACGGCGGGAGTACAAAACCTATCAGAATGCCTGTTCCGGCAGAAATAAACAGATTCCATGGCTGGCCGAAGGGAAGCAGAAAAATCAGCTCCGTGATCAGCGGCGCCAGGCAGGTTCCGAACAGCGCCGTATAAATATAGCGGCTCAGCTTCGCTTTATGCACCCTGGCATAAACTGCCGTACCTAAGAAAACCGGAATAATGTTCAGCAGATTTTTTCCCCACAGTGCATAACCGGCATTCATAAACAGCGCCGCCATGGTAAGTCCCGTAAACGGAATCTTTTCCAAAAGCACCAGCCCGACCGCCAGCGCAAACACCAGCGCACAGTTTAAAAATGCCGCTCCATAACCTACCAGTTCAAAATAATCCGTTATCAGAGCATCTCTTGAAAGAATGATCTTCAAAAGCCCTCCTGCCAGACTGTCCGATGCTCCTGCCGCTGCGGCCAGCAAAAAAAGAAACAACGAAAACAGACTGAAATATTTCAGTTCCTTTCCTTCTATACGCTTCAGCCCTTTTGGCATAAAGTATGCTCCTTTCTGATTTCCGTTCCTAACTGCTGTTAAAGCAGGTAAATTATATCATTTCCTATAGTATCTTACAATCGAAATTCATATATCCGATGTAAACCTCCTCAAATTCCGCAAGTTCCGCCATATTAAAGGCATTTACGACATCTGCAAAGGCTTCCATTTCCCTGCTGCTTTCCTCCCATCCTTTCCTGCCAAAAAGCGCGGCTCCGGCAAGGGCGGCATTTCCGACCGTTTCGATCCGTTCTTCCAATTCCGCCGGCAGCAGTCCCGTCCGCACCGCCGACCTTTTGTCCAGATAAAATCCCATGCCGCCGGCCATATACACTTTATTTATCCTTCCGTAATCCTGTATGTCCATCTTCTTCATCAGAAAATGGATTCCCGACCTGACGGCTGCCTTGGCCATCTGGATATCCCGGATGTCCTCCTGTGTAATAAAAACAGAATTCCTTCCCTCTCCGGCCTGCACCGCAATCCCTGTTTCAAAATAAGGCTCTGCAAGCAGTCCGGTTTCATCCACGATTCCTTTTTCCAGCAAATATGCGACCACACGGAGCCGCTCCGAACCGGCCGTCCCATCCTTTCCCCTTCCTTCAAAAGCGGAACCGGCAGCCGCCGCGGTGGCTGCCGCACGGCTGCCGGTTCCCATTACCATCTCCGCATTGGTTCCCAAATCCATAAACAGCCACGCCGCGTCATCTTCTGCGGCACTGTCCTCCCTGCCTCCCACACCGTTTTGCGCACATGACCAGGAAACCGGACGGCAGAGTCCGCAGGCATACAGACCCGCCAGAATATCCCCGCCGACGAATGCGGATATGCCCGGCGCCAGCGCCGCACGAATCCCGTTCCATTCCACGGCTGCCGTTTTAATGCTGACCGGAAGAAAAGGACTCTTTCCCAAGTTTCCTGCCGGATACCCCATAAAAATATGCCCCATCGCCGTATTGCAGGCAATGCTTAAAAATTCCGGTTCCCGAACTCCCTGATTTTCCGCACTCTTTTTCAGCTGTTCCCATCCGGCAGACAGCACATCCCTGACCAGTTTCCGCAGTATGTCTCCCTGCCCTTCATCCGCTGCCCTTATACGCGAAATTACGTCCATACCGTAACTGCGCTGGGGATTCAGACAGGTAAACGTATCCAGTATACGCCCTGAATCCGTTTCCAGTAACTGCATGGCAATTGTGGTCGTACCGATATCGGCGGCTGCAAACGTTCTGTCATCCGTTTTCTCCGGCACACCGTCCTGCCTTCCTGCCGCAGCCCGTATATCGTCTATGCACGTCTCCATCCGCCGCTCTTTATCTGCCCCATAATAACCGGTCAATACGTGCAGGCTCTGCTCTTCTTCAGCCCTATTCCCCACAAAATCCGCTTCCACTATACATTCCCGCTTCGGCCGTGCCATACATGCCAGCCTGTATCCGGCCCGAATCTTCTCCGGCTCTATTATCAGACGCTCGGTCTGGGTCGGAAGCGGTGCATAACCCTGAAACTTCACAATACATCTGCCGCATTTTCCCATTCCGCCGCAAAGAGAGGGCAACACAACTGTTCCCTCTCTCATCGATTCCAGTAACGTATTTCCGGTATCATGCCGCAATTCGTACCGTATTCCCTCCGTTTTGCATATCACCGTTGCTTGTATCTGTTCAGACAAATTGGTTTTTCTCCTTATCATAATGGTAATCCATGGCTTCCAGCTTTTTGGTAATCTCCCCGCTGTCTAATTCCATGTCTTCGCACATCGCTTCCAGACTGTCGTAATAATCACGGAGTTTTAAATTTACAAAACTTAGCAGTATCACCGGATCCTTTGGTATCATACTTTCTCCTTCCTGTCAGCCTGTTTATCTTCAAACACGCCCCACGCCTTAATCTGTTTTCAGTTTAATGCCTGTCATCAGCCTCTGTCAATGTTTCTTTACGCTTTGCCGACAACTCCCCGTTCTCCAGTACGATTTCTATCACATCCTTTGCGCCTACCGCATCCGCAAGAATCAATTTTGCCGACAGCGTTTCCACATATTTCTGAATGTAGCGCTTCAGCGGACGCGCACCGTATACCGGATCATAGGCGTTGTCCACTATAAACGCTTCCGCTTCCGGCGAAAGCCCGATCGTCAGCTCCCGGTCCGCCAGCCGTCTGTTTAAATCCGCCACGATCAAGTGGATGATTCCGCCGATGTTCTCTTTGGTCAGCGGCTTAAACAAAATCGTTTCGTCCAAACGGTTTAAAAACTCCGGCCGGAAATGGGCGCGCAGTTCTTCCATCACCTGCTTTTCCGCCTCTTCCTTAATACTCCCGTCCGTTCCAATGCCTTCCAGCAGATATCCCGCTCCGATATTGGATGTCATGATCAGAATCGTGTTTTTAAAGTCTACCGTCCGTCCCTGGGAATCCGTTATCCTCCCGTCGTCCAGTACCTGCAGCAGTACGTTGAACACATCGGGATGGGCTTTTTCTATTTCGTCAAATAACACAACGGAATAGGGTTTTCTGCGCACGGCCTCCGTCAGCTGGCCGCCTTCCTCATATCCCACATATCCCGGAGGCGCTCCGATCAGTCTGGAAACGGAATACTTCTCCATATACTCACTCATGTCAATGCGTACCATATTATTTTCATCGTCGAATAAGGATGCCGCCAGCGCCTTGGCCAGTTCTGTCTTACCCACGCCGGTAGGCCCCAAAAACAGGAAGGAGCCGATTGGCTTGGTCGGGTCTTTGATACCCGCTTTGGAACGGATGATTGCTTCCGTCACCTTGGTCACGCCTTCATCCTGACCGATGACCCGCTTATGGAGTTCCTCATCCAGATGCAGCGTCTTATTCCTCTCGCTTTCCGTCAGCTTCGCCACCGGAATCCCTGTCCATCTGGAAATAATTTTTGCAATTTCCTCATCGCTGACACTTTCATGCACCAGGGACAGATTTCCGCTTCTTGTTTTCTCTTCCTCGATTTCCAACTGTTTTTTCAGTGCAGGCAGTTTCCCGTAACTAAGTTCCGCCGCTTTCTCCAAATCGCCCTCTCTTTGGGCAATCTGAATCTGACTGTTGATGGTGTCTATCTGTTCCCGCAGTCTGGAAAGTTTATCCACGGATGCCTTTTCATTGTCCCACTGGGCTTTCCGGTTATTGAATTCCTCTTTGTGTTCCGCCAGTTCTCTCTGCAGCGCCGCCAAACGCTCCTGACTCAGCCTGTCATCTTCTTTTTTCAGCGCCGCTTCTTCTATTTCCATCTGCATGATCTTGCGCTGCAGTTCATCCAGTTCCGTAGGCATGGAATCAAGTTCCGTCTTAATTAACGCACAGGCTTCATCCACCAAATCAATCGCCTTATCCGGCAGGAAACGGTCGGAAATATAACGGTTGGACAGGGTCGCCGCACTGACCAGCGCGTTATCCATGATTTTCACCCCGTGGTATACTTCATATCTTTCTTTTAATCCCCTTAAAATGGAAATGGTATCCTCCACCGTAGGCTCCTCCACCATAACCGGCTGGAATCTCCGCTCCAAAGCAGCGTCCTTTTCGATATACTGCCGGTACTCGTCTAAGGTAGTGGCGCCGATACAGTGCAGTTCACCCCTTGCCAGCATGGGTTTTAACATATTTCCCGCATCCAGTGCGCCGTCCGTTTTGCCCGCGCCTACGATGGTATGCAGTTCGTCAATAAACAGGATGATCTGACCGTCACTGTTCTTTACATCCTCCAACACCGCTTTCAGACGTTCCTCAAATTCACCTCGGTATTTCGCCCCTGCCACAAGCGCCCCCATGTCCAGCGCAAATATTTTTTTGTCTTTCAGTCCCTGCGGCACATCCCCGCGCACGATACGCTGTGCCAGCCCTTCCACTACTGCCGTCTTCCCCACACCGGGCTCTCCGATCAGCACCGGATTATTCTTGGTCTTTCTTGACAGAATCCGGATGACATTGCGGATTTCACCGTCCCTGCCGATGACCGGATCTAACTTTTGGTTCCTTGCCTTCTCTACCAGTTCCTGTCCGTATTTCTCCAGCGTGTCATACGTCGCTTCCGGATTGTCGGAAGTGACTCTCTGATTTCCTCTCACCGTGGAAAGCACCTGCAGAAAACGCTCCCTTGTAATACCGTATTCCCGGAAAATTTCTTTTAGCTCCCGGTTCGGGTATTTCATCATGGATAAAAACAAATGCTCTACAGATACATATTCATCTCCCAGCTGCTTTGCCTCGTCTTCCGCACTGATCAGGACTTTGTTCAGGTCCTTGCCTACATAGACCTGCCCTCCCTGCACTTTTACCCTCTTCTGCAGCGCGGCTTCCGCCCGATTCAGGAAATGTTCCTTATGAATCTCCATTTTCTCGATCAATTTTAAAATCAGACTGTCCTCTATCACCAGAAGGCTGTAAAGCAGATGTTCCTGCTCGATTTCCTGATTGCCGTATTCGTATGCCAGTTTCTCGCATTTCTCTACCGCCTGCATGGATTTTTGCGTGAATTTTGAAATGTTCATGATACTGCCTCCTTTGCTTTTTGTTTTGTTCTATGATGACTATAACACTTGTTGTTAGCAGTGTCAAGAGGCGAGTGCTAATATTTTCAGTAAATTTTCGCAACCCCAGTGTTTATGCGGGTTTGCGGGTTCTAAAATTTCTGTAAAATGCCAAATAACGGGTGTTATACCCCATTCATACCCCATTTGTGAAAAAATTGGGGTACGGCTTTGCATCTGATTTCATCAGATAACGTCATGTGGCTTATACCACCATCAGATCTTCCATCTTCAATATTTCTTTTTCCATTCTCGCATATTCTGTAATATGATTATATACTTCCATAGTGACCGCTATATTTGCATGCCCCATGATGTACTGTAATACCTTTACATAAGATATGAAATTTATTTATGCAGCATATAATATGCCCCATAACTGTATTGATGTAACAACTGGATATGTTTTACGGATAGACTGTGGAAAAGCGGAAAAAGGATTAAAAACAACGCCATGTTCCGAATGTGCCTTTAATGCTTTGGCTATAGACAACCCACTTGAATATGCAACACTGTATCTTGATGGTGGTATGCAGACGTGGGTAGATGCGGAAGATTCATTATAATTGTGGTAATATATTTTTCTTGATACATAGGACAAGGCAATATTACCAATTCTCTTTTTATTCGTAAATAAGGAACTGTTAAGAAATAACTTTACACTTTGACGCAGGATGAGTTCACAAA
>CAJTVQ010000032.1 GCA_910579935.1 uncultured Lachnospiraceae bacterium | reverse complement strand
CTTTGTGAACTCATCCTGCGTCAAAGTGTAAAGTTATTTCTTAACAGTTCCTTAGGTGACAGGTTTGTAAATTTAGTGTACAAGTTGTAATCTAATTATAAGATAACACTTTGTAATCTATGAGTCTACTGCATTTTTCAGGATCATGGGAAAACGTGACGGAAGGAACGGAAAGTGGACTTTGCAGTTTGACTTTCGTGACCTGAAATGAAATAAATGGACAATACAGTCCCAGATATGCTATACTGACAAAGCAAATACGGCATCCGAACCAGATACCCGGATGCCGGCTTAACGGAGGAAAAGCAAAATTATGTCAAATACGGAACAAAATATAGAGCAGCGCAGGATCAGGAATTTTTGTATCGTGGCACATATTGATCATGGAAAATCGACGCTGGCGGACCGCATCATTGAAAAAACGGGGCTTCTGACCAGCCGCGAGATGCAGGCGCAGATCTTGGATAATATGGATCTGGAACGGGAACGAGGCATTACCATTAAGGCCCAGACCGTCCGCATCATCTATAAGGCAAAGGACGGGGAAGAATATATTTTCAACTTAATCGACACGCCCGGACATGTGGATTTTAATTATGAGGTCAGCCGGAGCCTTGCCGCCTGCGACGGGGCGATTCTGGTCGTGGATGCGGCACAGGGAATCGAAGCACAGACCCTGGCCAATGTATATCTGGCGCTGGACCATGATCTGGATGTGTTTCCGGTCATCAATAAAATAGACCTGCCCAGTGCGCAGCCCCAGCATGTAAAGGACGAAATCGAGGATGTCATAGGTATCGAGGCACAGGATGCCCCGCTGATCTCCGCCAAAAACGGTATCGGCATTGAGGAAGTGCTGGAAGCCATTGTAGAGAAGATTCCGGCGCCGCAGGGGAGCAGGGACAATCCTTTGCAGGCGCTGATCTTTGATTCTCTTTACGATTCTTATAAAGGGGTTATCATTTTCTGCCGTATCAAGGAAGGCCGGGTGAAAAGAGGAACCGAGATTCTCATGATGGCTACCGGAGCTAAGGCGGAAGTGGTGGAAGTGGGATATTTCGGGCCGGGGCAGTTCCTTCCCTGTGAGGAATTATCCGCCGGAATGGTAGGCTATATTACGGCTTCCATTAAAAATGTAAAGGATACCGCGGTGGGCGATACGGTGACGGATGCAAAGAACCCCTGCAAAGAGCCGCTTCCCGGCTATAAAAAAGTCAATTCCATGGTATACTGCGGCATGTATCCGGCGGACGGGGCCAAGTATCCGGATCTGCGGGATGCATTGGAGAAACTGCAGTTAAACGATGCCGCCCTGCGGTATGAGCCGGAAACCTCCGTTGCTTTGGGATTTGGGTTCCGCTGCGGATTTTTGGGGCTGCTTCATTTGGAGATAATACAGGAAAGGCTGGAAAGAGAATATAATCTGGACCTGGTGACTACGGCGCCGGGAGTTATTTATAAGGTACACAAGAGCAACGGGGATGTCATAGAACTGACCAATCCCACGAATCTGCCGGACCCGTCGGAAATCGAATACATGGAGGAACCGGTGGTAAATGCGGAAATCATGGTGACGACGGAATTCATCGGTCCGATCATGGAACTGTGCCAGGAACGGCGGGGGCGCTATCTCGGCATGGAATATATCGAAGAAACAAGGGCGCTTTTGAAATACGAACTGCCTTTGAACGAAATCATTTATGATTTCTTTGATGCCCTGAAATCCCGTTCCAGAGGTTATGCTTCCTTTGATTATGACCTGAAGGGTTATGAAGAGTCCAAACTGGTGAAACTGGATATTCTCATCAACCGCGAGGAAGTGGATGCCCTGTCCTTTATCGTGCACGCAGACAGCGCCTATGAGCGGGGCAGGAAAATGTGCGAGAAACTGAAAGACGAAATACCGCGCCACTTATTCGAGATTCCCATTCAGGCAGCGGTGGGGGGCAAGATCATCGCGCGGGAAACCGTGAAAGCAATGCGCAAAGACGTACTTGCAAAATGCTACGGCGGCGATATCACCAGAAAGAAGAAACTGCTGGAAAAGCAGAAGGAAGGCAAGAAGCGGATGCGTCAGATCGGTAACGTGGAAATACCGCAGAAGGCATTTATGAGCGTGCTGAAGCTGGATGATAAATAGGCGGCTGGGAAGGAACATGAAAAGAACCGGCAGGAGGTTGGGATGCGGAAGCTTGGCATATACATTCATATACCGTTTTGCGTAAAAAAATGCAGGTACTGCGATTTTCTTTCTTTCCCTGCATCGGAAGAAAAGAAACAGGAATATGTATATGCCCTGTTAAAAGAAATGGAAAGGGAGGCCGTATATTATAAGGATTTTATGGTGGACTCTGTTTTTATCGGCGGGGGGACGCCGTCGGTACTGCCGGAAGGGGCGCTGGAGGAAATTATGAACTGTCTGCGGCGGTTTTACCGCTTTCCCCCTGTTTCGGACGCCGATACCGCAGCGGGGGCGGAAAACGGGATTTTACGGGAGAATACGGGAAAAATCCGGGCGGAAAACAAAACAGAGCCGGAAATTACAATAGAAGTGAATCCG
Source organism: uncultured Lachnospiraceae bacterium (assembly GCA_910579935.1). Taxonomy (GTDB): domain Bacteria; phylum Bacillota; class Clostridia; order Lachnospirales; family Lachnospiraceae; genus Kineothrix. The sequence goes on along the minus strand of CAJTVQ010000032.1, from coordinate 46,831 downwards.
GGAACCGTGAACCGGAAGAAGCTGGAGGGCTACCGGAAAGCCGGGGTGAACCGTATCAGCATAGGGACACAGTCCGTACATGGGAAGGAACTGGCTTATTTGGGACGCATTCATAATGCGGCGGATTTTTTCCGTACCTATCAGGATGCGCAGGAAGCAGGATTTACCAATATCAATGTGGATATCATGGCGGCGCTGCCGGGGCAGTCCGTGGAGGATCACATGGACAATCTGACACAGATCGCAGGTCTGAAGCCGGCCCATATTTCGGCGTACAGCCTGATCATTGAGGAAGGCACGCCTTTTTATGAACTGTATGGAGAGAAAGGAAGGGCAGTTCAGGAAAGAAAAGCATTTCCCGAAAGAGAAGCAGTTCCAGCGGATTCCGAATCTATGGAAGCCGGCCGTATGGACGGAATCGGAAATGAGGAAACCGTTCTCCCGCTTCCGTCGGAGGAAGAAGAGAGGGAAATGTATGAACGTACGGACTTATTCCTTAAGGAAATGGGATATCACAGATATGAAATTTCCAATTATGCCATGCCGGGCAAGGAATGCAGGCACAATGTCGGCTATTGGAAAAGAAGGGATTATGCGGGATTCGGTTTAGGGGCATCTTCCATGGCAGACAATGTGCGCTGGAAGAACCTTCGGGATATGGAAGGTTATATTGACCGTATCTTAAGAGAAAACAAATCCGTCAGGGAAGAAATCAGCCGGCTGGACATACAGGAACAGATGGAAGAGTTTATGTTTCTTGGTCTGCGGCTGACGCAGGGAATCGGGCGGACGGAATTCAGGGAGACATTCGGCAGGGATATAGAGGAAGTATACGGACCGGTGATGAAAAAACTATGCGGCCAGGGCCTGCTGGAAACGGGTGACTACATCAGCCTGACGCCATACGGAAGGGATGTCAGCAACTATGTGATGGCGGAATTTTTGTTCTGACATGCAGGGAATCCGCCGCCGTAAAATCCCCTTGGCTGGAGCGTTGCCCTCCAACAATCTGTCTGAACTGTTCCGGACGGCTGCATGTTTTTATATTATTTTCACCATAAATCTTGCTATTTATCTTAGGAATTTGTATAATATAGAAAATATAGTCAGTGCACAATGATATTTTCCGATTTGGGAAAGGCACTAGGGCGGCGGCAGAGTCATAGAATATAATAAATTGACTTTGGGGGCGCCTTTTGAAAACTTTCCAAAAACCTTTAACCGCGGAAGAAGAAGCCCGTTATATTCAGATGCTGCAGCAGGGAAGCGGCGAGAATGCCAAAGAAGCAAGGGAGATTCTGATAGAACGCAACCTGCGTCTGGTCGCCCACATTGCCAAGAAGTATCAGAATGTGGACGAAGATATGGAAGATCTGATATCCATAGGGACGATCGGGCTGATCAAAGCGGTTGCCTCTTTCGATTCGGGGAAGGGGAAGCTGAGTACATATGCTTCCAGATGTATCGACAACGAACTGCTGATGCTGCTGCGTTCCAAAAAGAAAACTTCGAAAGAGGTATCTTTATATGAACCCATAGGAACGGATAAAGAAGGGAACGAGATCAATCTGTTGGATATCATAGAATCGGAGCAGATCGATGTGATAGACAAAATGGAACTGGGCAGCAATATCAGGAAGCTTGGGAAGGTACTGCAGACGCTGGACAGACGTGAGAAGGAGATTATCTTCCTGCGTTACGGGCTGGCGACAGGGAAGGAAGTGACACAGCGGGAAATCGGGGAGATGCTCGGTATATCCCGCAGCTATGTATCGCGGATCGAAAAGAAAGCGCTTCATAAATTAAGAATGGGGTTTGAACGAGAATAAGACGACAGATAAGGGGGAGCGATATGCTTTTTGTTAAGACCAGCAAATTAAAACAGGGGATGAGACTGGCGCGGCCTATTTATAATAAAGACGGAGTCCTTCTTTATGAACGCAATTCCAAATTGACCGCACAGGGTATTCAAAGTATTAAGGCGTTTAATTTAATCGGATTATTCATACTGGAACCGGCGGAACCGGTGCCGCCGATGACGCAGGAAGATATTCTGTTTGAACGTTTTCAGACAATGACCGTATTTTCACTCAGGGAAGAACTGCTCAAGATCAAGGAAGAGAAGAAAAAAGGGTCGAAAATCCAGGTTATAGTGAATAATATCTTAAGGCGTTACGGGCATATGGATAAAAAGATTAATTTTATTCAGAATCTGCGCAGCAAAGAGGACTATGTATACAAACATGCCCTGAATGTGGGGATTTTATGTGCGATGATGACCCATGTGCTCAACATGAAGCTGGAAGACCAGATGGATGTTATTTTTGCAGCCCTGCTTCATGATATCGGAAAACTTTCGCTTCCAAAGGCGATTGCCGATAAGGACGAACCGAATGAAGACGAAAAGCAGGTGATCAATACATACGTGATGGCAGGACATGAACTCATCGGCAATGTGTTTTCTTCCGCGCCCGGTGTGAAACGCGTGTGTGTGCAGATGAACAGGATGTGGGATAGTTTCCAGAAAGACAGTTTTGACCCCAAACTAAAAGTACCGTTGGGAGCAAAGGTACTGCTGGTGGCGGATGTCTACGATACGATGACTGCCATGCGTCTGGAACAGCCGCCGGAGTCGGAAGTGGCGGCCATTAAATATCTGCTCAGGCATTCCGATGTTTTCCATCCGGATATTGTGGATGCCCTTATCCAGTCGATCAATATACTGGCTCCCGGTGTCAGCGTCGAGTTAAGTACGGGCGAGAAGGCGATTGTGATCCGTAATAACGAAATAGATATTCTCCGTCCCATGGTATTGGGCTTTCACAATAACAACATCATGGATTTGGCGGATAAAGAGTACAAAAAGCTGGAAATTGCGGATATTATGAAGACGATGGATAACCGTCATGTCATGGATACGCAGCTTCTGCGGGAGAACGGTTTCAATGTGCCCGCGGAGGAAGATGCACAGCTTCAGACAGGGATAGCGGAGCAGACAGAAGAAACGGGCGATTAGGGGCAGTCTTTGTAAAAATTGAGCAGCACGGCGGCAGGCGGTTCCATGCCACCGCCGATAAGACGCCATGACTGGCGGCAGAAAGAATATTCTAACTATCAGATTGAATACCGGACTATTCGGTACCGGTATTTCAGGGATTTCTCCCAAAGATTCCAACCATACATTTGAGAAATATTTTACCATGCAAACTTAAAAAGGAGGATATATGTTCAGTACAATTTCAACGGCAGCGATATGCGGTATGGAAGCGGTGATGGTCCATGCGGAAGTGGACATATCCCAGGGCCTTCCGTCGTTCCAGATGGTCGGTTATCTGGGAAGTGAAGTAAAGGAAGCAGGAGAGCGGGTCAGGGTAGCGTTAAAAAATATGGGGATTGCCATTCCGCCCATGCGGATTACCGTGAATTTATCCCCGGCAGATATCAGGAAAAGCGGAACCGGCTATGACCTGCCCGTGGCGGTAGGCATTTTACAGGCTTTAGGGCATGTGGAGGCATGGCAGACGGAGAACGTTATGTTTGTGGGAGAGCTGAGTCTGGACGGGGAAGTAAACGAGGTAAGAGGCGTGCTTCCGATGGTAAGGGCAGCGAGGGCAGAAGGGATGAGACGCTGTATTGTCCCTTGGGAAAACGAGAAGGAAGGGGCCCGGATACCGGATATGGAAATCACCGGCGTATCCTCCCTGGAAGAGGTGGCGGAACTGTTGAAGGGGAAGAGCCTGGAGAAAAAGAAGGCGGACAGATGGAAAAGTGGGAAAAGCGGGAAAAGAACGGAAGAAAACGGTTTATCAGCGGCAGTACGGTGTGACAGAAGCGGCCGGGAAGGACAAATTCCGGATTTTGCGGAGGTGAGCGGACAGGCAGGGGCAAAGCGCGCGGCAGAAATTGCGGCGGCAGGCTTTCATAACCTGTTGCTGCTGGGGCCGCCCGGTTCCGGGAAAACCATGATAGCGAAAAGGATTCCGGGCATACTGCCCGAACTGACAGAGGAGGAAAGTCTGGAAGTGTCTTCTGTTTACAGCATATCAGGGCTGCTCAGCCATAAAAATCCTTTCATTTCCACGAGGCCTTTTTTAAGTCCCCACCATACGATTACGGCGCAGGCGCTTTCCGGCGGGGGAAGACATCCGAAGCCCGGAATCATCAGTCTTGCGCACAAAGGCGTTCTGTTTTTAGATGAAATGCCGGAATTTGGTACGAAAATACTGGACATGCTGCGCCAGCCCCTGGAAGAAAAGAAAATACAGATTGCAAGAATGGGCGGAAGCTGCGAATATCCGGCGGATTTTATGCTGGTGGGCGCCATGAATCCCTGTCCGTGCGGTTACTATCCGGATATGGGACGGTGCCGGTGCACGCAGGAGGCAGTCAGGAGATATCAGGAACAACTGTCCGGCCCGATTCTGGACCGTATTGATATCTGTGCGGAAGTTCTTCCCTTGTCCATGGAAGAACTGGCTTCCGGCAGCGGACAGGCCGAATCCAGCGCCGTCATCCGTGCCAGAGTCCTGCGGGCGAGGGAGAGGCAGGAAAAACGCGGCGGCAGGTTCAATGCGGCTCTTACCCCGGAAGAAATCGGACATTTCTGTAAACTGGACGGGGAGGGAAAGCGGATGCTTGAGAAGGCGTTCGGTAAAATGAAGCTGAGCGCGCGGGCGTATCACCGGATTCTGCGTGTGGCGCGTACGATCGCAGATTTGGACGGGAGCGAAAAAATCGGGAAGCTGCATTTGGCCGAAGCGGTGAGCTGCAGGATGGCCGGAAGCAGGTATTGGAATGAACCGGGTATGAAACGGTAGGACAGGAGGGTATAAATGACATATGATTGGGAACGCCAGCAGCCTTATGCATACTGGCTGGAATGTGTGAAAGGCCTGGGGAGAAAGAGCAGGCGAATGCTGGTGGAAGCAGCGGGTTCGCCGCAGGCGGCATATGAGATGACGGGAGAGGAATGGCGTACGCTTCTGACGGAGAAGAAAGCGGAAGCTTTGGAACGGGAAAGGGAAGCGTGCAGTGCGGAAGGGGCGGAGGAGAGATACCGGCGGCTTTGTGAAAGGGGAATCCGCTATATTCCGCATATGCATCCGGATTATCCGAAGCGGCTTAAGAAAATACCGGATCCGCCCTTTGGAATCTTCTTGCTGGGAAGTCTTCCCGGGGAGCAGAAACCGGCCGTGGCGATCATCGGAGCGAGGGAATGTTCGGAATATGGCAGGTATATGGCGGAGCGGGCGGCAGCGGAGCTGTCTGCGAGAGGAATCAGCGTTATCAGCGGTATGGCAAGGGGAATTGACGGAATTTCCCAGCGGGCCGCGCTGCGGGCAGGAGGGAGTACCTATGCAGTGTTGGGGTGCGGTGTGGATATCTGTTATCCGCCGGAAAACAGGGGCTTGTATGAAGAACTGAAAACAAGCGGAGGGATTCTTTCGGAATATCTTCCGGGCACCCGTCCCCAGTCGGGACTTTTTCCCATGCGGAACAGAATCATAAGCGGCCTTTCGGACCTTGTGCTGATTGTGGAAGCGAGGGAAAAGAGCGGCACGCTCATTACGGCCGATATGGCCCTGGAGCAGGGAAAAGAAGTTTATGTAGTACCGGGCCGGATAACCGATCCCCTGAGCAGCGGGTGTAACCGGCTGATCAGACAGGGAGCGGGGATTGCGGTTTCCATAGAAGAAATGCTGGAAGAGACAGGAATACTGAGGGAGTCTGCAGGAACGGACGACGGGGGAAAAAGTGGGAGCGGGGAACGCCCAAAGCGGCAGGAAGCAGAGACGGAACGGGAGGGCGTGCTCCGGTATCTGGACTTTTATCCCAAAGGTGTGGAACAGCTGCAGAAGGAATCGGGAATGGAATACCGGCAGATGCTGTGTGAACTGATGGAATTATGTATGGAAAATAAGGCAGAGCAGGTGTCGGCGGGACAATATCTGAAAAGAAGGGAAACAAAGCAGCCATGACGTAAGGGGTAACAGTGAAGGGGATAAAAAGTGTAAATTTTTTATAATATTACTTGCAAGTGCAAACAATTTATTGTATAGTGATGCATGTTGAAAATGAAAAAAGGAAAGTATGGAATATCATAAAGGAGATATCATTATATACATTATATAATAATAGAAGAAACCCGAAAGCAGCGTGAGCAGAAACGGGGACAGAGAAGGGACAGGGGATATAATTATGGCGAAATATTTAGTTATTGTGGAATCACCTGCAAAGGTGAAAACAATCAAAAAGTTTCTAGGACCAAATTATGAGGTGGCAGCAAGCAACGGCCACGTGCGGGATCTGCCCAAGAGCCAGCTTGGCGTGGATGTGGAACATGATTATGAGCCAAAGTATATTACCATAAGGGGAAAAGGCGATATTCTGGCCAATTTGCGTAAAGAAGTAAAAAAGGCGGAAAAAATATATTTGGCAACGGACCCTGACCGCGAGGGAGAAGCGATTTCGTGGCATTTGATGAAGGCGTTGAAACTGGAAGACAAAAAAGTATACCGGATCACATTTAATGAAATAACCAAAAGCGCGGTAAAGGAATCGCTGAAGAACGCAAGGGAGATCAATATGGATCTGGTGGATGCGCAGCAGGCAAGGCGGATTCTGGACCGGATGGTGGGATACCGCATTTCCCCTCTTTTGTGGGCAAAAGTAAAGCGCGGGCTGAGTGCAGGAAGGGTGCAATCCGTGGCGCTGCGCATTATCTGCGACAGAGAAGAGGAAATCAATTCATTTATACCGGAAGAGTACTGGACGCTGGACGCGCTGCTTCGTATTCCGGGTGAGAGAAAGCCGGTGGCGGCGAAATATTACGGAACCAAAGACAGTAAAGCAGCCATATCCTCGAAGGAGGAACTGGACCGTATTCTGGAAGAGCTGAAAGGCGCGGAGTATCGGGTGACGGAGGTGAAAAAAGGGGAACGTACGAAGAAGCCGCCGCTTCCGTTCACGACTTCCACGTTACAGCAGGAAGCCAGCAAGGAACTGAATTTTTCCACGCAGAAGACGATGCGGCTGGCGCAGCAGCTCTATGAAGGAATTGATATCAAGGGCAGCGGAACCGTAGGTATCATCACGTATCTGCGTACTGATTCCACCCGTGTGTCGGAAGAGGCGGAAAATGCGGCAAGGGAATACATTGGCCGTGTATACGGTTCTGAATATGCGGCGCAGAGCGTAAAGGAGAAAAAAACATCCCAGAAGATACAGGATGCTCATGAGGCCATCCGTCCCACGGATATCACGCGGACGCCGTCGGATTTGAAAGATTCCCTTTCCAGGGACCAGTTCAGGCTTTATCAGCTTATCTGGAAGCGGTTTACGGCAAGCCGCATGAACCCGGCCAGGTACGAAACCACATCGGTGAAGATCGATGCGGCTGGCCACCGTTTTACCGTAGCTGCTTCCAAAGTACTGTTTGACGGTTTTATGAGTGTGTATATCCGGGAAGAAGATAAGGAAGAGAGCAATACGCTGGCAAAGGGAATTGAAAAGGATATGATGCTGGATCTGGATAAATTTGATTTTAAACAGCATTTTACCCAGCCGGCTCCCCATTACACGGAGGCGTCCCTTGTAAGGGCTCTGGAAGAACTGGGGATCGGCCGTCCCAGTACCTATGCGCCAACCATTACTACCATACTGGCGAGGCGGTATGTGGTGAAAGAAAGCAAGAATCTTTATGTGACCGAACTGGGAGAAGTGGTCAACAATATTATGAAAGAGGCGTTTACAACCATTGTGGATGTAAATTTTACGGCCAATCTGGAAGCGCTGCTGGACGGAGTTGAGGAAGGGGACGTGAATTGGAAAACCGTCATTTCCAATTTCTACCCCGATTTGGATGAAGCGGTGAAAATTGCGGAAGAAGAACTGGAACATGTAAAAATAGAAGATGAGGTATCGGACGAAGCATGTGAGCTCTGCGGGCGGCAGATGGTTATAAAGTACGGTCCCCACGGCAGATTCCTTGCCTGTCCCGGTTTTCCTGACTGCCGCAACGCCAAGCCTTATTATGAGAAGATTGGCATTGCCTGTCCGAAGTGCGGTAAGGACATCGTACTGAAGAAAAGTAAGAAAGGTCGGAAATATTACGGTTGTATCGGCAATCCGGAATGTGATTTTATGGTGTGGCAGAAGCCGTCCGGCCAGAATTGTCCGGAGTGCGGTTCCATTATGCTGGAAAAAGGCAATAAACTGGTCTGCTCCGGAGAAACATGCGGATATGTGATGAACAAACCCGTTCCCCAGCAGGTGCCGTCATGAATTTTGAATCAAAATATTCAATATTTAGTCAAATTGTGAAAAAAAATGGAAAGTATAGGAATTGTACGAGAATTTGATGAATTTTAAAAAAATTGCTTTTAAAACGTTGCTATTATAAAAACACTGTGTTACAATAATAACGTTCACGGAAGTGGCTGACGGATAAAACTGCAAGGATGCTTTTTTATCCGGACGGACGGAGGTAAAAGGGCATGAGTAGCGTACAATTGCTGGATAAGACACGAAAGATTGGCAAATTGCTGCATAATAACAATTCAAGTAAAGTGGTTTTCAATGATATCTGCAAGGTATTGTGTGAAATACTCGTTTCCAATGTACTGGTCATCAGTAAAAAAGGAAAAGTACTGGGGGTTGGTGTGGCAGACGGGGTGGAATCCATTAATGAACTGATTGTGGACAGGGTAGGCGGTTTTATAGATTCCATGCTGAACGAGAGAATGCTGGGGGTCTTGTCTACAAAGGAAAATGTGAATCTGGAGACGCTGGGCTTTGAAAACATTGACGTGAAAAAATTCCAGGCGATCATCACGCCCATTGAGATTGCCGGGGAACGCCTTGGAACCTTGTTTATTTACAAATGCAACGAGCAGTATGAAATCGATGATATTATCCTGTGTGAATATGGAACCACGGTGGTCGGACTGGAAATGCTGCGCGCCGTCAATGAAGAAAGCGCGGAGGAAAGCCGGAAACTTGCGGTGGTGCGTTCCGCTATCAGTACGCTGTCTTTTTCCGAACTGGAAGCCATCACCCATATTTTTGACGAACTGGGAGGAATGGAAGGCATACTCGTTGCAAGCAAAATTGCCGACAGGGTGGGGATTACACGTTCCGTGATCGTCAATGCACTTAGGAAATTTGAAAGCGCCGGAGTAATCGAATCCCGTTCTTCTGGCATGAAAGGTACTTATATAAAGGTTTTAAATGATGTAGTATTTGAAGAAATAGAAAAATTGAAAGAAGAGAATAAAAAATAAACGGATGACATGGAAGTTGTCTGAAAATAAAAGGGATTTATTGGATTGTTCGTAAATCCTTTTTTTCGTAAAAAAATCTTGTCTTTTTTTACAAATAATTTATAATAGAAGAGAGTAAGTATAAAGATATGTACGATGAACCTGTGAATATATGTGTCTGGTGACACGGATTCCTATAAGAAAAAGGAGAGGAATATGTTTAATACAAGCACGTTTAATTATATTAATGTATTGGATAAGGCGGCCGATGCGGCGTGGATACGTAATGATGTAATTTCGAACAATATCGCCAATGCCACCACACCGGATTATAAGAGACAGGATGTGGATTTTGAATCGGAGTTCAGGAAGGCGCTGAAGCGTTCCAGATATAAATCCATGGATGACAAGATCGCGGATGTTAAGACGGCAAGGCTGAATCCCCGTACATATATTGATTCCGCCAACTATTCTTACCGGCTTGACGGCAACAACGTGGACATAGAGACCGAAAACGTGACGCTGGCTGCGAACCAGGTGAAGTATAACGGCCTGATCGACAGCATTAACAAGGAATTTAGCAATCTGAAGATGGTTATGAAATAAAAAAAGCGAGGGAGTGTAATTATGGGTATTTTTTCATCTTTTGATATTAATTCATCAGGTCTGACGGCGCAGAGATACCGTATGGACATTATTTCGCAGAATCTCGCCAATGCAAATACGACGAGAACACAGGACGGGACACCGTACCGCAGAAAGGTAGTTGTTTTTGAAGAGAAAAATTCGCAGACTCCGTTCAGCCGCGTTCTGAATACGGCGACGGACCGGTATTCGGGAACCGGGGTGAAAGTAAGCAGCGTGCAGGAAGATACATGGACGGATATGATCATGACTTATGACCCGTCTCATCCGGATGCGGACGAAAACGGGTATGTCATGTATCCAAACGTGAGCATTATTACCGAGATGACAAACCTGATTGATGCGAGCAGGGCTTATGAAGCCAATGCTACTGCTTTTAATGCCAGCAAAGCTATGGCGGTAAAAGGATTGGAAATGGGTAATTCATAGAAGGGGAAGAATTAAGAAACAGAAGAAAGCAATGTTCAGATAAAACAAAGGGTCAGGGAGGGAGACAATGGATATCACATCATTATATAACGTGACATCAGGAGCTGTAAGACAGGCGGAAAAAAGCAGCGCGATAGGAAGGCAGGCGCTGGAGAAACAGGATGATTCTTTTAACGATATTTTTCAGAAGGCGATAGACAATATCAACACTACCAACAGTTATCTGTCGGATATGGAAAATGAAGAAGTGAAGTGGATGCTTGGTGAGACGGAGAACACCCATGATCTCACGATAGCGATCAATAAAGCGACGACCGCGCTTCAGTATACCGTGACGGTCCGCGATAAATTGCTGGAGGCATACAAAGAACTGATGCAGATTCAAATCTAAAAAATCTGATAGAAATAGAATCAGATAAGGAGACATAACGATGGCAGATAGAGCAAAAGGACTTTTGAATAAAGTTCTTGAATGGTGGAATAAATTCACGTCGAAACAGAAAACAATCCTGGCTTCGGCGACGGCAGGTATTATCGTTACGATCGTAATCATTGCCACGATATTGACTAGACCGCAATATGTAGTTTTGGCAAATTGCGAATCAACGAAGGAAGCAGCGGAGATTACGGAACTGTTGGAGGCGAACGGCCTGACCTACGAGGTGTCCAATGACGCGTTGCAGATCAGGGTCTTGAAAGACCAGCAGTCAGATGCGGAACTGCTGTTGGGAGCCAATGATATACAGGCGGCAGGATACGGAATCGAAAATGTGGTGGAAGGCAGTTTTACATCCACAGAAGCGGATAAACAGAAAAAGTATCAGCTGTATCTGGAGAGCAAGCTACAGAAAAACCTGGAAAAGTTCACAGCCATTAAGAGTGCGAGCGTAGATCTTTCTCTGCCGGAAAATGACGGTACGCTGATTTCATCGGATGAAGAAGCATTTGCAAGCGTCACACTGGAACTGGACGGGGAATTTACCGCAGATAATGCGGCATATCTTGCAAGGTCGATCGCTACGGGAATCGGCAATAAAACGACCAACAACATTGTGATCATGGACAGGGAAGGCAATATGCTGTTTTCCGGCGATGACAATTATACAATGTCGGGCGTGGCAAATTCCCAGCTGAATGTAAAGACTCAGGCGGAAAATCTTGTCAAAAATGAAGTGAAGCGGGTGCTGCTTGGAACCAAGGAGTTTGACAATGTCGAGGTTGCAAGCAATTTGGCGTTGGATTTTTCAACAACGGATTCCACGGAACACACATACAGCGCACCGGATGGACAGACGCAGGGGCTTTTAAGCCATGAGGACATCTTTAACTCGGAAAGCACGAATTCCAACGGAGGAGTGCCGGGAACGGATTCCAACAACGACGGTACTACATATCAGATACAGGACAATTCGGAAAGTAGTTCCACACAGTCGGAAGAATCCAGGGATTATCTCCCGAACGAGACAATCGTCAGCAAGACCATACCGGCAGGCCTGATCAAATACGATGAATCTTCCCTTGCGGTCACCGCGGTGGATTATAATCTGGTAAAGGAAGAGGATGCAAAGGAGCAGGGCCTTTTGGATGGTGTTTCCTGGGAAGAGTATAAACTGAACAATCAGGGGAAGACGAAAATAGAAATCGATCCGGATCTTTACAACGTGGTTGCCAATGCAACGGGAATCAGCACGGACCGGATTACGATCGTCGCATACAGGGAGAATGTATTTTTTGACAGGGAAGGTCTGAATGTATCCGCTACCGATGTGGTACAGATCATTCTTGTGATCGTGATCCTTGCATTGCTGGCTTTTGTAGTGCTGAGGAGTATGCGTGGAGAAAAGGAAGAGGCACAGGACGAAGAACTTTCGGTGGAATCGCTGCTGCAGTCCACACCGGAAGAGAATTTGGAGGATATCGGTGTGGAGTCTCAGTCTGAGACAAGAAAACTGATTGATAAATTCGTGGATGAAAATCCGGAAGCAGCAGCCAGCCTGTTACGTAACTGGCTGAATGAAGACTGGGGGTAAGAGGGAATGGCCAGAACAACAGAAGAAAAAATATCGGGTGTCCAAAAGGCGGCTATTCTTTTAATCGCATTGGGACCGGAGCGGTCGTCGCATATTTTTAAACATCTGAAAGAGGAAGAGATAGAAGAGCTGACACTGGAAATTGCCAATACAAGGAGTGTTACGCCGCAGCTGAAGGAAGAAATTATAGAAGAATTCTATCAGGTTTGTCTCGCTCAGCAGTATATTGCGGAAGGCGGTATCGGATATGCAAAGGAGCTGCTGGAAAAAGCGCTTGGTTCCGACAAGGCAATGGATGTGATCAGCAAGCTGACTGCATCGCTGCAGGTAAAGCCGTTTGAATTTGTACGCAAGACGGATGCGTCTCAGCTGCTTAACTTTATACAGGATGAGCATCCGCAGACGATTGCCCTTATTATGTCATATCTTTCGGCTGCACAGTCGGCTCTTATACTGTCGGCGTTACCGCCGGACAGACAGGCGGATGTGGCAAGGCGTATAGCGGTCATGGACAGAACCAGTCCGGATGTCATCAAAGAGGTGGAGAAAGTGTTGGAATCCAAGTTGTCGTCTTTGGTAAACCAGGACTACACGATTATCGGCGGTGTGGACGCAGTCGTGGAAATATTGAATACGGTAGACCGTGGTACGGAAAAACATATCATGGAAACATTGGAAATCGAAGAACCGGAATTGGCAGACGAGATCAGAAAGAAGATGTTCGTATTCGAAGATATCCTGCTGCTTGATGACAGGGCTATTCAGAGAGTGCTGCGTGATGTGGATAACAACGACCTTGCGATCGCATTGAAGGGCTCCAATGAACAGGTACAGAATGCAATCTTCAACAACATGTCCAAACGTCTGGCTGTTATGATAAAGGAAGATATGGAGTTCATGGGACCTGTCCGTATGAAGGACGTGGAAGAAGCACAGCAGAAGATTGTAAATATTATAAGAAAACTGGAAGATTCCGCAGAAATTGTTATCTCCAGAGGCGGAGGTGACGAGATCATTGTATAAGGGTAACATATATAAATCACATATGGTAGTCGTACAGAACGACGATACCCTTCTCATTGACAATAATGAGAGGATTGCCAGGAAAATAGAAGATTTGGAAGAACTTTTGGTTAAGAGAGCGCGCAGTGAGTCGGGAGAGGAATCCATAGACGGCTTTGTGGGCGGGCTGGATGCAGAACTTGTGGAAGCACTGACTTCGGAGTTTGATGAAGACGGGGAACTGCCGACGGTCATTAAGGCAGAGCATCCGGCGGAAACACAGGAAGCACCGGCGCAGAATGCAGCGGATGCGTTGGCGGTGGTATCAGCGCAGGCTCAGGAAATGCTGGAGGCGGCACGCAGAGAGGCGGCGAATATTAAATCCAATGCTATGGTAGAAGCACAGCAGGAATTGGAGAATATACGCAGGGAGGCATATGAAGAGGCCAAAAGCCAGGGGTATGATGCCGGTTATAACGAGGCAGTGGCACAGGTGGAGCAGCAGAAAAACCAGCTGTTGGAAGAACGCAGGCAGTTGGAGGCGGAATATCAGAATCTGGTAGATGAACTGGAACCAAGGTTTGTAGAAGCGCTGACTGACATTTACGAAAAGGTATTCCAGGTGGATCTGAAGAAGGAGCAGAATATTGTCATGCATCTGATATCATCCACCATGCATAAGATTGAAGGCAGCAATACATACCTGATTCATGTGTCCAAAGAAGATTATCCTTATGTGAGCATGAAGAAAAATGAGGTTTTGACCGCTTCGGTTTCTGTCCATGCTTCGGTGGAAATCGTAGAGGATATGACTTTGAGTGCGAATGACTGTATTATTGAAACCGATGGGGGAGTCTTTGACTGCGGATTGGGAACGCAGTTGGAGGAATTATCACAGAAACTAAGATTATTGTCTTATACGAAGGGTTAGCAGGTTGAGAGCGTCAGTTAATTTTGTAAAATATGAGAGAGTAGCAGAAAATACTTTTTATAAGATGAAGGGAAAGGTCGTCAACATCGTGGGGCTGACCATAGAATCCCTTGGGCCGGAAGCCCGTCTGGGCGATATCTGTCTTATCTATCCGGATTCAAAAGAAAATGTAAAGCCGATCATGGCGGAAGTGGTGGGTTTTAAGGATAAGAAAACCCTGCTGATGCCTTATGAGGTAGTGGAAGGCGTAGGCTTTGGCTGTATGGTAGAGAATACCGGGGAAGCATTAATGGTCAGGGTAAGCGACGAACTGCTGGGGCAGACTTTGGATGGTCTGGGCCGTCCTACGGAAGAAGGCGTATCGGTAGGCGGAAAATTATATTCCGTGGAAGCGCCGCCGCCGGATCCTATGAGCAGGGATATCATTGATGATGTGCTTCCGTTAGGTGTGAAAGCGGTAGACGGTCTGATAACCGTCGGAAAAGGACAGAGAATCGGTATTTTTGCCGGTTCCGGTGTGGGAAAGTCCACACTGCTCGGTATGTTTGCCCGCAATACAAAAGCCGATGTGAATGTTATTGCCCTGATCGGGGAACGCGGCAGGGAAGTGCGGGAATTTGTGGAAAGAGATTTAGGGCCGGAGGGTATGAGACGCTCGGTAGTGGTGGTGGCGACCTCGGATAAGCCGGCATTGGAGAGAAATAAAGCGGCGAAGACCGCTACGGCGATCGCGGAGTATTTCAGGGATCAGGGGAAAGATGTATTGTTTATGATGGACTCCCTGACCCGTTTTTCAATGGCACAGCGGGAGATTGGCCTTGCCAGCGGAGAACCGCCTGTTTCGAGGGGATATCCGCCCAGTGTATATTCGGAAATGCCCAAGCTGCTGGAACGTGCAGGACGTTCGGAGAAAGGGTCGATCACGGGCTTGTATACGGTACTGGTGGACGGCGATGATTTCAATGAACCGATTACGGATACGGCACGAAGCATACTGGATGGGCATATTATGTTAAGCAGGCAGCTTGCGCACAGAAATCATTATCCGGCAATTGATATATTACAGAGTATATCCAGATGTATGAGCCAGATCGTGGACAGAGAGCATAAGAAGGCGGCCGGTAAACTTAAGAATGTACTTGCTACATATAACGAAGCGGAAGATTTGATCAATATCGGCGCCTATAAGAGCGGAAGCAATCCAAACATTGATTATGCCATTGAAAAAATAGATGCAGTGAACGGATTTCTGATGCAGATGGTAGAAGATAAATTTACGTTTGAGGAATCCGTGAAGATGATGGAAGAGTTGTTTGAAGAATAGAGGCGCTTATGTCGAAGTTTGTTTACAGGATGCAGAATATTCTGAATCTGAAGTATAAGCTGGAAGAACAGGCGAAGATGGAGTTTGCCGCAGCACGCAGGCGTCTGACGGAAGAAGAAGAGAAGCTTGATTTGTTTTACCGTCGTAAAGGTTCTTATGAGGAAGAGGGACGCAGACTGCGGGAAGACACTTTGGAAGTGCTGGATATCCTGGATAACAGGAATGCCATATTGCAGATGGAGGAATTCATAGAGCTGCAGAAGATAGAGGTAGCGAAAGCGGAGGATGCGCTGGAGACGGAACGGCAGAAGCTGCAGGAGGTTATGCAGGAACGTAAGGTTCAGGAGAAATTGCGGGAAAAAGCTTTTGAGGCGTTCATGAAGGAAGAAAATGCAAAAGAAAGCAAGGAAATTGATGAGCTTGTAAGCTACACATATGGGCAGAGAAGAAGAACTCAGGGTTGAAATCTTTGATTGGGCTTTGAAAGGAGCATGGTTATAAAGATGGCAGGTACAGAGGTTATAGCGGATATGGATTCCAAGTCAGAAAAGAAAAGACTTGCGGAAGAAAAGAAGAAGCTGAAAGCGGAGCAGAAGGAACAGAAAAAAGAGGCGAAACGCAGGGCGAAGGAAATTTCCCTGCAGGAGGAGCAGCTGGACGACGAGGGAGGCGGGGTTTCCGTGTTTCTTGTAACGATGCTGATCGTGATCGTATGGATTGCGATACTCTGTCTTTTGATCAAGCTTGATGTGGGCGGTTTTGGTTCCGGTGTGCTGGCGCCGGCGTTTAAGGATGTTCCGGTTATCAATAAAATACTGCCGGCCTCCAATGAGATACAGCCTGAAGAGGCAGCCGGTGAAGTGGAAGAAGAGGATTACGGCGGATACAGCAGCCTGAAGGATGCTGTGGATTACATTAAGGAACTGGAACTGGAGCTCCAGAGGGCACAGTCCGCGGGAGCAGCCAGCGCGGAAGAAGTTGCAAGTTTGAAAGCGCAGGTAGAGCGGCTTCAGACGTTTGAAGACAACCAGGTGGAATTCCAGAGAATTAAGACGGAATTCTATGAAGAAGTGGTCTATGCCGAGAACGGGCCGGGTGAGGAAGCCTATAAGAAATATTATGAGAGCATCGATCCCACAACGGCTGAATATTTATATAAGCAGGTGGTACAGCAGGTAGAGGAAAGTAATGAAGTGAAAGAATATGCACAGGCATATTCCGAAATGAAGCCGGCTGCTGCAGCAAGGATATTTGAGGAAATGACAGATAATCTTGGATTGGCTTCCCGTATTCTCTCATCCATGAGTGCGGAGGACAGGGGCAATATACTGGCCGCCATGGATCCGGCCATTGCGGCGCGCATTACCAAGATTATGGATCCGGAATCCTAAAGGCCGGTGCGGCCTGCAGGGAAATAACCCCGATATATAATGCAGGAAACTGCAATTATATATAAAAGGCTGTTTTGCAGCCTGACACATAAATGCATAAAATAGTAGAGGAAAGGAGGAAGGATAAGGATGACGACGACACATGTAACGAAAGGCGTGAATCCGCTGATGGGTTTTGCCTCACCGAAACAGGCGGGAGGTCTGCAGGATGAGCTGACAGGCAGTTTTACCGATGCGTTCAGTAAAGCCACGGGACAGCAGAATATGTCGCTTTCAAAAGATGCCGGAGTGAAGCAGAACGCACAGGTCAAGGCAGGCGGCACGGAGCAGAAAGTGCAGGATGAAACAAAAGCCATAAAGATCAAGGACAGCAGCCAGTCACAAAACTCCGTGAAAGCAAAGGATACACAGACTGTAACAAGAGTGCAGGATGAAGCGGAGAAAGCCGGTCAGGAACTGGTCGGTGAAGTGGCAGAAGCGCTGGGCGTAACAGAGGAAGAAGTGCTCAATGCGATGGAACTTTTGGGCCTTACGTTTGCGGATCTTCTGAATGCGGATAACATGACGCAGCTGGTGCTGACCGTTAAGGATGCGGATATGCTTTCGTTAATGACAGACGGCGGACTGTACGATTCTTTACAGAGTCTGCTGGGTGCGGCAGAGCAGAAGCTCACCCTGATAGGGGAAGAAACCGGACTGACACCGGAAGAACTGGCAGCCATTATGGAACAGCTGAACAGACAGACGGAAGCACAGCCGAAAGCAGAAACAAATGCACGGCCGGATGTCAATGACGGGACAGATACTGCGTTGCCGGATGGACAGGAGGATTACACGGTTACGGTAGAACGTAACGGCGAGGTGATGAAGGTAAGCGTGGAAGTGGATGGAAATGCCAAAACGGAGACTTCAGAAGTTACCAACATGAGAGTGGAGGCACCGAAGGAAGAGAGCGCAGAGCCGGTTAAAAAAGACGGAGGGGCAAAGCAGGAGAGTTCTTCACAGAACAGCAGCACCCAGTCCAATCTGTTTTTGGATAACCTTTTAAACCGTGAAAATACGGTGGCACAGCCGGACGCTGCTTTTGAAACCGCAATGGCAGACAGGACAGTGGATACGCAGGAGATTATGAATCAGATCATGAACTACATGAGGATTCAGGTGAAAGCGGATATGACACAGATGCAGCTTCAGCTTCATCCGGCAAGTTTGGGTACGGTGAATATCAATATCGCATCGAAAGAGGGCGTTATTACGGCACAGTTCATGACACAGAATGAGGCTGTGAAATCGGTTTTGGAAAGCCAGATTGTTCAGTTGAAAACTAATTTCGAAGAACAGGGTATCAAGGTGGAAGCGGTAGAGGTAACAGTGGAAAGCCATGCCTTTGAAAGGAACCTGAACGGCGAAGGTGAAAGCAGGCAGACGGCTCAGGAAGGAAAGAAGAGAGGCGTTAGAAAGCTGAACCTGAACGAAATGGATGCAGAAGAGGCCGCGGAAAGCGAAGAAGACCAGCTCGCAGTGGAAATGATGAGAGCAGGCGGAAATACCGTGGACTTTACGGCATAAAAGGACAAAACGTCAGGAACATTAGAAAATGAGTAAGAATTTGAAATGTGATTATTTCGGAAAGGAGAGATAACATGGCAGTAGTACAGGAAGTAAAGGATGGAAAATTTGTGGAAAGCAGCTCGGCATCCTCTCTTGCGAACGACAAGACAAAGAATAAATCCACGTTGGATAAAGATGCGTTTCTCGGACTTTTGGTTGCGCAGATGAAGTATCAGGATCCGCTGGAGCCTACATCCAATACGGAATTCGTAGCACAGTATGCACAGTTCTCATCTTTGGAGCAGATGCAGAATATGGCAAACACGATGGAGCTGACAAGGGCTTCTTCCATGGTTGGTAAGGTAGTAGTGGTAAATACGACGGATTCTGCAGGACGTGAAACGCAGATTGAGGGACGCGTGGATTATGTGACGTATGAAAACGGTAAATCCTATGTTTCCATTGACGGCGGGCTGTATTCTTTAGACGATGTATATGCAATAGAAGATCAGACCTATTTGGATGCAGTGGAATTGGCACAGCAGCTGATGCTTGCAATCGATAAGCTTCCGAGTATGGATAACTTTACCTTGGATAGTGCAGAGGCAGTTACCGTACTGAAGAAGATTTATGACCAGATGTCCGATTACGAGAAGAGTTTTGTATCCAAAGATTATTTGGAGAAGTTGAATGAATATGTAGCACGTGTGGAAGAACTGCAGGAAGATAAGGACGAGAACGGCACGGGCGGTAGCGGCGGTGATTCCGGAGACGATACGGAAAAAGCGTAAAACAGGGTAAAGGAATTCTCAAGGAGGAGAAGGTTATGAAAATTCAGAATAATCAATTCCTTTCCATAGAACAACTGCAGGCAAAATACTTTGCGCAGTCGAAACAGAGCCGGAAAAGCACGGATGCGGACGGCATTTCCTTTCAGGATGTTTTGAATCATACAGCGAAGGATGCAGACGGCGCCGGCGGGGTGAAATTTTCCAAACATGCGGCAAACCGTTTGGCGGAACGGGGCATAGAGCTGTCCGACAGTCAGATGGAACGTTTGCAGGCAGGAACCCAAAAAGCGGGTGCGAAAGGAATCAATGAATCACTGGTAATAGTGGATCAGCTGGCTTTTATCGTAAACGTGCCGAACAATACGGTAGTGACAGCGATGAAGCAGGCAGAAGCAGATGAAAAGGTTTTTACCAATATAGACGGCGCGGTGATCATTTAGCCGGACCTTGCGGAGGCTTATGCTTTGGAATGACGGAAGAAGCAGGAAAAAGCGCTTCTATGGTAATGACTTAGGGTAATAATTTAGGAGGTCATGCATTATGATGAGATCATTGTTCTCTGGTGTGGCAGGTCTGAGGACACACCAGACAAAGATGGACGTTATCGGTAATAATATTGCCAACGTCAATACAACAGCTTATAAATCACAGTCCACCACGTTCAGGGACTTGATGTATCAGACAACACAGGCGGCATCGGGGCCGAATAGAGAGGTAGGGAATACCGGAATCGGCGGTATCAATGCAAGACAGATTGGTCTCGGCGTACAGGTAGGAGCTATCAATACAAATATCAGTGGTCAGGGATCTGCACAGAATACTGGCAATGCATTTGATATTATGATTTCCGGCGATGCGTTTTTTATTGTCAGCAACGGAATGGAGAATTTCTTTACGAGGGATGGTTCTTTCTATGTAGATGGCGCGGGAAACCTTGCCATGACCAGCAATGGTTATAAAGTTATGGGATGGCAGGTGGACCCAGAAACAGGAAATCCGAAACCTAATACGGTAAGTCCACTGGAAATCATGAATGATGATAATATGACTTATGATCCGGCGGCTACTACGGATGCAAGGGTAACGGGTATTGTGGATAAGAATGATACAGCGGTTAACAGTACCTCGGGACGTATGATGAATTTGGAGTTTTATGATGATAAGGGATATTTGTATACTGCCAAGTTCAGTATTCATTCCACTGGTTCTGAAGGAAGGTATTATGTATCATTAGAGGATATACTGGATTCCGGTACAGGCCAGTCGATTGGAGAGGATATGCTTGCCAGTGTAACATTTGGCAGTACAATGGAAGTGGAGACCGCTATTTCCAAGAGTTGTACGTCTGATCCAACCCTAGCAGGTACGATTGCCTTTACATCGACTACAGTTACGGGTATTCCGACAGCACCTGCGACAATCGGTGCAGCCCTTACAATACCTATCGCTGCGGATCTGCAGGCAGCATACGGTATGACAGCAGCAGAAGCAGGGGTAATTCAGGCGGCACACATTGACGCAAAAGGAAGGTTGGTGGTTGATCAGCAGAGCGGTACATTGAAGAATATTTGGCCACCGGCAGCAGGCGTTACGGTGACACCGACCATTACCAGCGTGTCCATACCGGCGACGGGAGGTGGAACCGGACCGACGGCAGGCGTGGGAACTTATACAGTGGACGCAAATGGCAATATCACAGCCGGAACACCTGCACCAAATCCTGTGGCTACGTTGGCTGATATACAGGCATTGTATAATGGATTTACTCCGGGGGTAGAGGGAGTAAAAGAATTTCGCATTGAGGCGGACGGTTCGCTTACGATTACCAGGAAAGAAGTGGAAAAATCCGCAAATCTTGTTTATAATGCGGAAACAGGTTTGTTTGATAACATCGCAGGTAATTCGGATGGATTAATTACTTTAGGATTAAATGCGGCGCATGGGAAATTTTCGGATATCAGCATCAATTTCAGTACTTCAAAAAATGTTAATAATGGTGGTTCCAGTACAGTCGGTGCAGCAAAAGGTACTTCACAGGGACTTGGTTCAGGGCGTAAAATAGGTGAACTGATTGGTATTTCCATTGCTAAGAGTGGAATCATCACCGCATCTTATGACAATGGTATGAGCAAATGTTTAGGACAGATTGCCACGGCAACTTTCGCGAACCCTGCCGGCCTTGAAAAGCAGGGTGATAATCTCTATTCCGCAACAATGAACTCCGGTGAGTTCGATGGAATCGGTTCGAACATTGAAGACGGAGGCGGCTATATGCAGTCCGGTGTTTTGGAAATGAGTAACGTAGACCTGTCGCAGGAATTTACGGAAATGATTACCACTCAGAGAGGTTTTCAGGCGAACAGCCGAATTATTACGGTTTCCGACACGATGTTAGAGGAATTGACAAACCTTAAGCGTTAGTAATATAATGGGAGTGACATACTGAATGGGGAACAGGGAATGTTCTGTTCCCCGGACGGTCTGTCAGTGAGGGAGAGTGGACAAATGATTGAGGTAACGAAAATAAACGGAGTGAAGGTATTAATTAATCCTGATTTGATGGAATTGGTGGAGGAAACACCGGATACTGTTATTTCATTTACCACGGGCCGCAAAATAATTGTAAAAGAAAGTAGACAAGAAGTGAAAAATCTAGTAAAATCGTATAGAAAGGATATTTTTGCGGATTGACGCGGAAATGTGGGTGAGGATTCGTGGATTTAGCATCGGTTGTAGGTCTTGTTTTGTGTGGAGTGTTAATCGTATTTGGTATTATCAATAGTGGTGGCAGCATTGCGGCTATGGGGAACTTTGTGGATGTTCCGTCCATACTTATCACGATCGGCGGTTCTTTCTCCTGTATGCTGGCTTCTTATCAGATGTCGGATTTCTTCGCGGGATTGAAGAGTATTAAGCTGATCTTCAAGGTGCCGACGATTAATACACCGGAAATGATACAGAAAATTATTGAATTGTCAAATGTTGCCCGTAAGGAAGGTTTGCTTTCCCTGGAAGAGGCAGCAGCGGATTTGAATGATGATTTCCTTAAGAAAGGAATACTGCTTATCGTAGACGGAACGGATCCGGAATTGGTTCGCGCCATTATGGAGACCGAACTGGTAAGCGTGGAAAGCAGGCATAAGGCGAAGATCGGTTTCTGGGACGGACTCGGAGCGATGGGACCTGCATGGGGTATGATCGGTACGCTGATTGGTTTGGTTAACATGCTCCAGGCCATGGACGATCCGTCAGCGCTGGGACCGAATATGGCGGTCGCACTTATTACTACATTGTATGGTTCACTGCTTGCAAACTGGTTATGTGCTCCGGTTTCAAGTAAATTAAAAGAAAATAACGGTCAGGAAGTCATGCTGAAAGAGATTATGATAGAAGGACTTCTTTCCATTCAGGCGGGCGAGAACCCTCGTGTCATCGAGGAAAAGCTTAAATCGTTCTTGGCACCGCAGGATAGAGTAACGCAGGGTGAAGGCGGAGGTGAAGCGGATGGCTAGGAAGAAAAAGGAAGATGAACCGAAGCCCGCGGCGGCGTGGATGAATACGTTTGCCGACTTAATGAATCTGTTATTGTGTTTCTTCGTACTACTGTTTTCCATGTCAACGATAGATGCACAGAAATTTGAACAGATTGCAGCTTCTTTTTCCCAAAGCTTCAGTATTTTTCAGGGAGGAGCGCAGGCCATAGGGGACGGCATTTTGGTAAGCGCCGGAATGAGCCAGCTGAATGAACTGGATGAATATATCAACAGCACGGGAAAGGCGGCGGATAACGAAGAAGTGCCGGAAGACCTGAAGCTGGAAGAAGTAGTGGAAAAGATAGAACAGGCGAAGCTGGAAGAATCGGAAGAACTTGCCGAGAAGATAGATGAAGCAGTGCAGGAACAGAATCTGGAAGGTATTGTAGATATTGAATTTACTTCCCAGTATGTACAGCTTACATTACAGGGTTCCCTGCTTTTTGATTCGGGAAGTACGGTATTGAAGGAACAGTCTTTACCGGTGCTCGACCAGATAGGTGTTATGCTGGAGCGATATGCGGAGAGCACGATTGAGATAGAAGGACATACGGACAATGTGCCGATGTCGGGAGCAAAGTACTCCAACAACGATGAACTTAGCGGCGGAAGATCCCTTTCCGTATTTAATTATTTGATGGAACATACCAATCTGGACCCTGCAATGGTCAAACATTCCGGAAGGGGAGAATATGTACCGATAGCGGATAATTCAACGCCGGAGGGCAGGTCACTGAACAGAAGGGTAGAAATACGCATCTATAATTCGCTGAGTTCCTATTAAGAGAGCGGGAGGAAGTTTTACATGAAGAAAAATTTATTGTCTATATTGATACTGGCTTTGCTCATTGTTAATATTGTACTGACATCGATTATGATGTTCAGCACGGTGAGTGCGTCAAAGAAGACAACGGAACTGGTAACAGACATTGCTTCCGTATTGAATCTGGAAATTGGCGGTACGGGAGAAGGCGGGGTAAGGGAAGTTCCTCTTTCACAAACGGAAACATATAATATTCCCGAACTGACCGTTGCACTTCGTTCGGATGAAGGGGAGGGAGCTCATTATTGCCTTGTTAATATTGTGCTTTCCATGGATACGAAGGCGGATGGCTATAAGGACTTTGGCAGTGCAGAGTCGATGGCAAAATATGAGACATTGATTTCCAGTGAGATTAATACCATTATAGGAAGTTACAGCATAGATGAGCTGAGGGCAGTTTCTGCCAAGGAAGAAGTGAGAACCAAAATCTTAGAGAGCGTTCAGCGCATGTTTGATTCGGATTTCATCTATAATGTTTCGATTAGTGACATTAAGTTCTCATAATCTGCTAAAAAGAACAGGCAGGAGGTGACTTAAGTGGGTGAGGTACTGTCACAAAGCGAAATAGATAACCTGCTTGCGGCGCTGAGCACAGGCGAGTTAGATGTAGATGACATGCAGGAGAACAACGATAAACAGGTCAAGAATTATGATTTTAAACGTCCGGTTAAGTTCTCAAAAGAGCATCTGCGTACACTGGAAATTATTTATGAACATTATGGACGGCTTGTATCCACAAACCTTCCGGTTTATTTACGCAAGAATATACAGGTCAGTGTAGCGAGCTCCGAAACAGTAACATTTGAAGAATTCTCAAATGCACTGTCCAATCCGGTCATATTGGGACTTGTAAATTTTAATCCGTTGCCTGGAAATATTATCATAGACCTTTCGCCTAATTTGGGATTTGCAATGATTGATAGAATGTTAGGCGGTCAGGGGCTTCCCTTAGAGAAGAGCAGGGATTTTTCCGAAATAGAAATGACGATATTGGAAAAAATAATTATAGTCTGTATGCAGTTGATGCGGGAACCATGGAAGAATGTAGTGGATATATCGCCTATGCTGGAAAGAATAGAGACGAATCCCCAGTTTGCTCAGGTAATAGCTCCCAGCGATATGGTCGCGATCGTAACAATGAATATTAAGATCGGCGATGTGGAAGGGTTCATGAATATTTGTCTCCCGTATTTTACACTGGAGAATGTCATGGATAACCTGAATACGAAATATTGGTACTCAACAATGAAAGAGAGCGACGATGAGAATTATGAAGACTACATTGAAGCGATGATTCGGAGAGTGAGTGTTCCTGTAAAAGCAGTTTTGGGAATGAGCAGTATTTCGGTTAATGATTTTGTTTGTTTACAGCCGGGTGATATTATACGGCTGGATAAAGATGTTGACAATGAACTTAATGTTTATGTCGGAAATATAAAGAAATTTACCGCGTTACCGGGTTCCAGCAAAGACAAATATGCTGTAAGGGTCACCTCGGTAATCAGAGAGGGGGACTAACATGGATGGAATGTTATCTCAGGACGAAATAAATGCGTTATTAAATGGAATAGATCTTTCAGAGGCAGAAGGGGATGCAGATGATGCGGCCGATGAGAGCGGTTCCGTTATTGACGATAGTCTTTTGACAGAAGAAGAGAGAGATGCAATCGGAGAAATAGCCAATATAAGTATGGGTTCTTCGGCGACCACATTGTATTCCCTCGTAAACAGAAAAGTGGATATTACGACCCCGAAGGTTTCCCTGTCTGACTGGGCAGGAGTTGTGGAAGGATACGAAAGGCCCTGCGTGTTCATCCAGATAAAGTATACCGCGGGTTTGGACGGATCTAATATTTTGGTGTTGAAGGAGCATGATGTAAAGGTGATCACCGATCTGATGATGGGCGGTGATGGCACCAATACGGAAGGTGAGCTGGGTGAGTTGCATTTAAGTGCAATTTCCGAAGCAATGAATCAGATGATGGGTTCGGCGGCGACATCGCTTTCTACCATGCTGGGCATGATGATCGATATCAGTCCCCCGGAAGCAAGTCTGGTAGACCTGAATGCTTTTAAGAGCGGCGGGGATATTGCTTCTTTCCTGAACGGGACTTTTGCAAAGATTGCTTTCCGGATGCAGATCGGCGATGTAGTGGACAGCACGATCATGCAGCTGTATCCGATTGATTTTGCAAAGAGCATATACGATACGGTAAAGAATAATCAGGAAGAACTGGAAGAACCGGAACCGCAGCCTGCCGCATCGCCGGCGCCGGCCGCACAGCCTGCGGCGCCACAGAATATGCCGCCTCAGGCAGATATGTCGCAGATGAATATGGGAATGCAGCAGCAAATGGCTATGCCGCAAATGGGAATGCCCCAAATGAATATGGGAATGCCTCAGATGCAGATGCCCCAGATGCAGATGGCTATGCCACAAATGACAATGCCCCAGATGAATATGAATATCCAGCCTGCACAGTTTCAAAATTTCTCAACGGATTACAGTGCGATTCCGAGCAACGAGAATATTGGATTGATCATGGATGTGCCGTTGGAGGTTACAGTTGAGCTTGGGCGGACCAGCAAATCAATTTCTGAAATTTTAGACTTTGCACCCGGTACAATTATAGAACTGGATAAAATTGCCGGTGAACCGATAGATGTATTAGTAAATGGTAAATTTGTAGCGAAGGGCGAAGTCGTGGTAATTGAGGAAAGTTTTGGTATTCGTGTAACTGAAATTATTAAATAATTACATGATTCATAATTAAGAAAGGGAATAGGAGAAAGAGACATGGCTAAGAATATTTTAATTTGTGACGATGCGGCTTTTATGCGTATGATGATCAAGGATATCCTTACAAAAAATGGGTACAATGTTGCGGGAGAAGCTGAAAACGGTGCTAAAGCGGTAGAAAAATACAATGAGTTAAATCCTGATTTGGTTCTTATGGATATAACAATGCCGGAAATGGATGGTATTCAGGCACTTAAAAAGATTAAGGAGTCTAATCCGGGAGCTCTTGTTATCATGTGCTCTGCTATGGGACAGCAGGCCATGGTTATCGAGTCCATTCAGGCAGGGGCGAAGGATTTTATTGTTAAGCCTTTCCAGGCTGACCGTGTATTGGAAGCAGTTAAGAAAGTAGTCGGCTAAATGTTGCTTACTGTTTCGGAGGGCATGGATTCGTTTTTGCAGTTTTGTACGGTGCTTGTTATCTTTGTGTTTGTTTTGGCGATTACATGGGCTGCCACGAAACTGATTGCCAATGTGCAAAACGGGCAGAGTGTTCATGGTGCAAATATCGAGGTAATTGAAACATACCGGCTGGCTGCGAATAAATATATTCAGATCATAAAAGCCGGAGAGAAGTATTTAGCGGTAGCAGTATGCAAGGATACGGTTACAATGCTTGCGGAGATACCTGTCGGGCAGATTCATGTACAGGAAAGACAGGGCGGTGCTGTGCCTGATTTTAAAAAAATGCTTGAAATGGCAAGACGGAAAGACGACAACCGAAAGAATGAAGAATAGGCGAGATAAATGAAAAGAGATTTTTCCGCAAAAAGAGGAATGAAAATAATATGCCTGCTGTTTATGGTAGGCATATTGTTCTGTACATGTCGTCCGGTTTCGGTACATGCGTCAGGCAGGGATTCCAATCTGACGGGAACCACGGATGAAAGAACAGTACTAGAACAGCCCGGCACGGCAGAATCGCCGGAAGATTTGAGTGAATTGAATATAGCCAATACGGTGACGGTTACCTACAATAATGGGAACGGACAGATAAACGGTTCTCTCAGAATCCTGTTGACGCTGACTTTGATTGCATTAGCGCCGACCTTAATCATAATGCTTACCTCGTTTACCAGAATTCTGATCGTTCTGCATTTTACGAGGGCGGCTTTGAATACCCAGACAGCACCTCCGAATCAGGTACTGATTGGGTTAGCTTTGTTTTTAACTTTTTTTATTATGCAGCCTACGCTTGCTTCAGTTTATCAGGATGCGATTATTCCTTTTGAGGCCGGTGAGCTGGAACAGGCAGAGGCTTTCGAGATTGGTATGCAGCCGTTTCGTCAGTTTATGTATTCACAGACACAGACAAAGGATGTGCGTTTATTTATGGAAATAAGCGGGACGGAATGGGGCGAAGGAAACAGTTTAGACAGTATTCCGAATACTGTTCTGATACCGGCTTTTATTATCAGCGAGCTCCGGACAGCCTTTATTATAGGATTTTTGATATATATCCCGTTTATTGTAATTGACATGGTCGTAGCGTCCACTCTTATGAGTATGGGTATGATGATGCTGCCGCCTACAACGATTTCCATGCCGTTTAAGATTCTGCTGTTCGTGTTGGCGGATGGCTGGAATCTGGTAATAGGAAGTTTGGTGAAGACATTTTATTAGCTGGTTGAGAACGGAGGTATGGTATGACAATTGATGATGTAACCGCGATCACGGGTGAAGCATTGTTTTTGATTATCAAGACGGCCGCACCTCTGCTGCTCGTATCGCTGGCTGTGGGGCTTATCATCAGTATTTTCCAAACGGTAACGTCGATTCAGGAACAGACGCTTACATTTGTTCCGAAAGTGGTTTGCATTTTCCTGACACTTATGGTTTTAGGGCATTGGATGGCAAATGGAATGACTGATTTTATGACAAGGCTTTGGTCTGATTTCAGCTTATATATAAGGTAGTGCCATGATTGATTATAGTTTTACTTACGCGGATTTGGAATATTTTCTGCTGATATTCGTAAGAATTACCTCTTTTATTTATATAGTTCCGTTTTTCAGCATGAATAACACGCCGAGACGGACGAGAGTAGGATTAGGTTTGTTTCTGTCACTGTTTCTTTTCCGTGTGGTGACACCGCATGAAACGATAGTATATAATACATTGCTTGGCTATACGATTATTGTTGTAAAAGAGGCAGTGACCGGCTTTCTCATTGGGTTTGGCGTAAATCTGTGTAATACGATTGTTTTATTTGCGGGGCGTATTATGGATATGGAAATCGGACTTTCGATGGTGTCCCTTATGGATCCTACAACGAGGGAGTCGGCGAGTATTTCCGGTATTCTGTATCAGTATATGGTTACTTTGCTGTTGATTCTCAGCGGCCTGTATGAATATCTGATAAAGGCGCTGGCGGATACGTTCCGGTTGATTCCGGTCAACGGTGCGGTATTCCGGATTGAGAATATCCTGACAACAATGATTCGCTTTATGAGTGAGTATATCATTATTGGTTTCCGTATCTGTCTTCCGATATTTGCAGTAATGATCATGCTGAATGCAGTACTTGGTATTTTGGCCAAGGTGTCGCCGCAGCTGAATATGTTTGCGGTCGGTATCCAGATCAAGGTGCTGGTGGGGTTAAGTGTCATGTTCCTGACGACAAGGATGCTGCCAGGAGCAGCAGATTTCATATACAGGGAAATGAGAAAAGTTATAGTATCATTTGTAGAGGGAATGATGTAATGTTAAAATATAACCTTCAGTTCTTTGCCAAAGACGGACCGGGTGGTGAAAAGACAGAGCAGGCTACACCGAAGAAATTAAATGATGCGAGGAAAGAAGGACAGGTAGCCAAAAGTAAGGAGATAGCCAATTCTTTTGGTCTGTTGGCGTTATTCCTGCTTATGAAATTTTATGTCAGTACGATTGGAGAACATTTTTTAGGAGTGTTCTACAGTATTTATATACAGATTCCTGACTATGTGAAGATGTATGACGGGCAGTTGCCAACGCAGAGTATCAATTTGGTTTTCAAGGGAATCATGACAAATTTGCTGATTATTGTGGCACCTGTATTTTTAGTCGGTTTTTTAGTGGCGTTCATTTGTGATTTAGTTCAGGTGAAATGGAGACCCACGGCGAAGCCATTAAAGCCTAAGTTTAGTAAATTAAATCCAATCAAGGGTTTTAAGAAGATTATTTCACCGAATTCTTTGGTGGAGTTATTGAAGGCTATATTGAAGATCGCATTGATTGGATATGTGGTTTATTCTTATTTAAATGGAAAAGTGGAACAGCTTTATTTGTTATATGATATTTCACTGAATCAGGGGATTGCTTTGGTTGGAGATTTAGTAATTAATTTGGGAATACGAGTTTCAGCGGTCTATCTTATCATTGGTTTTGCTGACTATGTTTATCAGAAATATAAGTTTAAAGATGACATGAAAATGACCAAACAAGAAGTCAAGGATGAGTATAAGAATGCAGAAGGGGATCCGAAAGTTAAAAGCAAACAGCGGCAGAAGATGATGGAGGTGTCCAGACGCCGGATGATGCAGCAGCTGCCAGAGGCGGATGTGGTTATTACGAACCCGACCCATTATGCGGTTGCGATTAAGTACGATGCTGAAAAATACGAAGCGCCTATGGTACTGGCGAAGGGGGAGGACTATCTGGCGCAGAAGATAAAAGAAATTGCAAGGGAAAATCATATTGAAATAGTAGAGAACAAACCCCTTGCCCGTATGCTTTATGCAAATGTGGAGGTGGGAGAACTGATACCTCCGGAATTGTATCAGGCAGTTGCGGAAGTTCTTGCATTTGTATATCATCTGCAGGGAAAAGCATAAGAAGAGAGAGGAGGAGTAAGGTATGAGAAAAGCGGATATAGGTGTTGCGTTATATATATTGGCAGCATTTATTATGTTTATTGTTCCCATTCCCTCCCAGTTATTGGATGTTTTACTGGCTTGTAACATAGCAGTGGCATTTTCAGTTTTATTTGGGTGTATGTTTGCAAAAGAGGTGCTGGAACTTTCTTTTTTCCCAACGGTTTTGTTGTTTACGACTATATTCAGGATCGCACTGAATGTGTCATCCACACGTCTGATTTTGACGACAGGTGATCCGGGTAATGTAGTGTCTACATTCGGAAGTTATGTGGGCGGCAATGATTTGATTGTTGGAGCGATAATTTTCATTATCCTGATTTTGATTCAGTTCATGGTCATCAACAAAGGTTCCGAGCGTGTCGCTGAAGTAACTGCCAGGTTTACTTTGGATGCTATGCCTGGTAAGCAGATGGCTATTGATGCGGATTTGAATACGGGTGCTATCGACGATGCGGAGGCGAAACTCAGAAGGGATAAAATTCAGGATGAATCCAGTTTTTTCGGCTCGATGGATGGTGCCGTAAAGTATGTAAAAGGAGATGCCACGGCCGGTCTTTTGATCACGGCGGTAAATATCATAGGCGGTATCGCCATGGGGGTGTTACGTCAGGATATGGATGCCGGCGCTGCCCTGAATAAATATGCGGTTTTGACAATCGGTGACGGTCTGGTGAGCCAGATTCCTTCTCTGCTGATATCGCTTTCCACAGGTATTTTGGTAACAAAAGGATCAAAGGAGGCGGATTTCGGAACTGTATTGGTGAGTCAGTTTTTTGGTGTGCCGAAAGTGCTTTATCTGGTCGGAAGTGTTTTGATTGGGCTGGGTATTCTGACACCGCTGAGCAATGTAGTATTCATTTCTCTTGGGTGCTTTTTCATTGTAGTCGGAAGGATTATCTCCGGTACGATTGGCGTAGCAGAAATTGAATCGGAAGTGGATATGGATGAGGCATCTGCAGAGGAGATAAGGCAGCCGGAAAATGTCAACAGCCTGCTGCAGGTGGATCCTATCGAACTGGAATTTGGTTATGGTATCATTCCCCTTGCAGATGTGAATCAGGGCGGCGACTTGCTGGACCGTGTTGTTATGATTCGTAGACAGATCGCGCTGGAACTTGGTACGATCGTACCGATCATCCGTCTGCGCGATAATATACAGTTGAATCCGAACCAATATATCATCAAAATAAAGGGTGTACAGGTAAGCGAAGGAGAGATTCTGTTTGATCATTATATGGCCATGAATCCCGGTTATGTGGAGGAAGAGATTACGGGTATCCCTACCTTTGAGCCTTCGTTCCACCTCCCGGCTATCTGGATCACGGAGGGACAGAGGGAGCGTGCGGAGAGTCTGGGCTATACGGTAGTAGATCCTCCGTCCATTATTGCAACGCATCTGACGGAGGTTATCCGCCAGTATATTGCGGAACTGCTTACGCGGCAGGATGTACAGAACCTGGTCAACAATATCAAGGAAACTAATCCATCCCTTGTGGAGGAACTGGTTCCGAAGCTTCTTGGCATCGGAGAGATTCAGAAGGTATTGCAGAATCTGCTGAAAGAAGGGATTTCCGTGCGGGATCTGCTTACTATATTTGAAACACTGGCGGATTATTCGGCATCCACCAGAGATACGGATATTCTGACGGAATATGTAAGACAGAGCCTGAAGCGTGCGATATCGGGAAAATATTTCCCTGCCAATGAGACAACAAGTGTGATAACACTGGATCCGAAGATTGAGCAGGAAATTATGAACAGTGTAAAGCAGACGGAGCAGGGCGCTTATCTGGCGATCGATCCGGAACAGACGAAAGCAATTATTGCGTCGGTTGGGGATGAAATCCAAAAGCTGGAGAATTTGGGAAAAAATCCCATTATCATTACTTCGCCGATCGTCCGTATGTATTTCAAACGGTTAACAGAAGATTACTACAGGGATCTGATCGTGGTATCCTATAATGAAATAGAATCGAATATTGAATTACAATCTGTTGGGATGGTGACAATAGCATGATAATTAAGAAATTCCAGGGAAAAACCGAAAATGATGCGGTCGAGGCGGCAAAAAGGGAACTGGGAAATAATGTCGTGATCATGAATGTGCGGAATGTGAAGAAGAAGGGAATACTGCGCTTCTTCCTTCCGGAGACAGTAGAGGTTACCGTAGCTTTGGAAGAAGAGAATGAACGATATGCTCCGGTCAGGAGCAGCGAGGAAAAACGGGAACCGGCTGCGTCTGCCAGCGTAGTATTTCCGGCGGCGCGGGAGAACTATCAGAATAAGAATCTGGTCTTGGAAGACCTGAATGAAGAGAGGCGGGAGAATGCATTTCTGGAGGAAAAACTGAATAATCTCCATTCCCTGCTGGAGCAGCAGCTGCAGAAGCCGGAGGAAGAGCGGGGAGAAGAAGAAGAGGAAGCCCCTGCCAGCGAGCTGGAAAAATTCATGAAGCTGCTGTACAATACGATGCTGGACAATGAGGTCAGTGAGAAGTATGCAAATCAGATTATTGATGAAATAGAAAAGAGCGCAAAGCCAAACACTCCTTTTGACTATGCGCTTACTAACATTTACCAAAAGATGATTTTGAAATTCGGAAAGCAGGAGGGAATCACACCAGCTGAAAAGGGGACGAAGGTCATATTTTTTATCGGTCCTACGGGTGTAGGCAAGACGACAACGATTGCCAAAATTGCTTCCAGATTCATTGTAGACGAGAAGAAGAAGGTAGCGCTGGTTACGGCGGACACTTACCGTATCGCTGCGGCGGAACAGCTTCGGACTTATGCCGGAATTTTGGAGGTGCCTTTCCGGATTGTATATACGCCGGAGGAAATTAAGAAGTCGCTGAGGGATTTTGTTGATTACGATTATATATTTGTGGATACTTCCGGTCATTCTTATCAGAATGAGGAACAGAAGGAATCGGTGAGCAGTATTGTGCATTCCGTAGACGGAGAGGCGGAAAAAGAGACGTTTCTGGTTTTGAGTGCAACGACAAAGTACCGGGATTTGCTTAAGATTGTGGATACTTATACAGAGGTTACGGATTACAAGCTGATTTTCACCAAACTGGATGAAACGAGTGCATATGGCAATCTGCTGAACATTAAATTATATACGGGGGCGGCGCTTTCCTATGTGACCTGCGGACAGAACGTGCCGGATGATTTGGAAGATTTCAATCCCCAAAGGACCGTAAAGCAGCTGCTCGGAGGAAAATAGGAGGAAGATACGAGTATGGATCAGGCTGAACAGTTAAGAAATCTTATAAAGGCCAACAGTCATCCACAGAGACCTTTGGCGCGTGTCCTGACAGTGACAAGCGGAAAAGGGGGAGTCGGTAAGTCCAATACATCCATTAATCTGGCGGTCCGGTTTCAGGAAATGGGGCAGAAAGTAATTATTTTAGACGCGGATTTTGGGCTTGCCAATATTGAGATTATGTTCGGAGCTGTGCCAAAACATAATCTGAGTGATTTAATATACCAGGGAAGAAGCATTAAGGAAATTATTACATGGGGGCCGATGGATGTCGGTTTTATTTCCGGCGGTTCAGGAATTACCGGGTTGTCAAATCTGACACTGGATAATTTAAGAACTATCATTCAAAGTCTTTCACAGCTGGACGAAATGGCCGATACTATTATAGTGGATACCGGGGCAGGAATATCGGATGCAGTGATGGAGTTTTTGGTGGCAAGCGGCGAGATCCTTTTGGTAACGACGCCGGAGCCGACTTCCATTACGGATTCTTACTCTCTGCTGAAAGCGCTCAGCCGGCATCCGCAGTATGTGAAGGAAGAAACGAAGATAAAACTGATTGCGAATAAAGTACAGAGAACGGGAGACGGGAAGATTTTATATGATAAACTGAGCGCCGTGGCTGGAAAATATCTGAAAACACCTATGGAATATTTGGGAGAAGTGCCGGAGGATACGCAGCTGACCAAAGCAGTTATGCAGCAGAAGCCGGTATCCATGGAATTTCCCCATGCCAGATCGGCGCAGGCATATAAGAAAATTGCGGAAAAACTGACGGAGAAACCGCCCGCGGAAAGTAATGAAAGAAGAGGGATGGCATCATTTTTTTCCCATATATTTAATATGAAAAGGTAAGGAATAGGAAAATGACAGAAGAACTACTTGCAAAATATGTGAAGCCGGGGGACAAAGTTGATATAAAGAGTATAAGGAGAAGGCTGAATCCGGAAGAAGAGCCGGAAGTCAGGACATATCAGACAGCGGTATATGACGTTATAAGCGGGGACAGGATAGAAGTAGTCATGCCTATGGAAAAGACGAAGCTGATCCTGCTTCCAATAGGTTCGGAACACGATCTTTTTTTCTGTTCATCCGGCGGGATGTATCAGTGCAGGGCCAAAATCGTGGACCGGGATAAAAAGGGGGGAAATTATCTGCTGGTCATGGATCTGATCAGCAATCTGCGCAGGGAGCAGAGACGGCAGTATTACCGTTTCAGCTGTGCGCTGGAGATGCAGTCGAGGGTATTGGAAACATCGGAAATACGGACGGTGGATGAACTTGGACTCACAGAAGAACAGATGATGCCGAATCTGCCGTTAAAGAGAAGCGTTATTGTGGATATCAGCGGGGGCGGGCTGCGATTTGTTTCGGATTATGCATATGATGCGGACAGCGTCCTGCTGTGCAGGTATGATTTGGAAACAGACGAGGAAAGAAAGACCTATGAGGTGCTTGGGAAAGTGCTGGCGGTAAACGAAGTGGAAAACCGTCCCGGTTTTTATGAGCATCGTGTGCAGTACATCAAAATAGACAAGGAAGAGCGAGAAGAGATCATAAAATTTATTTTCGAAGAAGAGCGAAAGAACTTACAAAACAAGGATTGATTTTCTTAAAGGGGCAGGTTGTGGAAAGGCAGGGGGTTTTATGAAAAAAATATTAATAGTTGATGACTCTGCACTCGTGAGAAGGGTTCTATGTGATATAATCAATAAAGATGAAAGATTCCAGGTAGAGGACAGGGCCACAAACGGGCTGGAGGCATTGGAACTGCTGACTAATAAAAGTTATGATGCGGTGGTGCTGGATATCAATATGCCTAAAATGAATGGTCTGGAACTCTTAAAACAGCTGCAGAAGCGCAGAATTCCTGCAAGGGTTATAATGGCGAGTACGGATACGAAGGAAGGCGCCAAGGTAACGATGGACGCATTGGAACTTGGGGCAATTGATTTTGTACATAAGCCGGACAATGCGGTCGGATGCAGGCGTGACAGTTTTCAGAACCGCCTGATAGAAATACTGGCTGCAGTAACGGAGAGCAAGATGCCGTCATTTACGAAGCCTTTTTCCATGGACGAAGTTAAGAATTCACGGAAGATGGTGGATTTGCTCAGCCGCCATGAGGGAAAACTGACCGGTAAAAGGGTAGTTGCGATTGCAAGTTCCACAGGCGGACCCAAAGCGCTGCAATCGGTGATCCCAAAGCTTTCGGGGAAACTGAATGCTCCGGTGGTCATTGTACAGCATATGCCGTCCGGTTTTACTGCTTCTTTGGCGGAGCGTCTGAATTCTCTTAGTGAACTGACCGTGAAAGAGGCGAAAGAAGGCGATGAACTGGTAACGGGGACGGTGTATATTGCCATGGGCGGAAAGCATCTGAATGTGAATTTCACAGGAGGAAAGCATGTGGTTCATTACTCGGATGAACCTCCCAGAGAAGGCGTGAAACCTTGTGCGGATTATATGTATGAGTCTTTGGCACAGAGTAAGTACGATACAGTGGTATGTGTGGTACTGACCGGCATGGGCGCGGACGGGACAAAAGGAATCTCTTATCTGAAAGACAAAAAGAAAATTCATGTTATCGCTCAGAATGAGGACAGTTGTGCTGTGTATGGCATGCCGAAGAATGTTGTAAATGCAGGAATGGCAAATCAGGTGGTTCCTTTGGAGCAGGTCGCACAGGAAATAATGATGAACGTGGGGGTAATGTAAAATGGACGTAAGCCAATATCTCGAAATATTTATTGACGAAACAAAGGAACATTTGCAAAACTTGAATACAGAAATTTTGAATCTGGAACAGGATTCGGAAAATGTAGATACAGTAAATGAGATTTTCAGGGCTGCTCATTCCCTGAAGGGAATGGCCGGTACGATGGGATTTAAGAGGATGCAGACTCTGACCCACGATATGGAGAATGTGTTTTCCGAGGTGCGCAATGGTTCTATCAAAGTAAAAGGGAATATGATCGATATTTTATTCCAGTGTCTGGATGCCCTGGAAGAATATCTGAATATGATTCAGGAATCCGGCGATGAGGGAACGAATGACAATGAGCCGCTGATCAAGCAGCTCAATGAGGTGCTCAATTCCAAGGAAGGCGCGGCTCCGGCTGCAGAAAAGGCGGAGAAGCCTGCAAAGACGGCGCCGGCGGACGATACCAACGGACAGAAATGGCTGTCGATCAAATTTGACGATACACAGAAACATGTGCTGCGGGAGGCTGTAAACCAGGGCAAGAATGTATACGGGGTGACGGTGAAAGTACAGGAGTCCTGTATCCTCAAGGCAGCGCGGGCATTTCTCGTATTTAAGGCTTTAGAGGATTTAGGTGAGGTCATTATATCCAGTCCGTCGGTACAGGATATAGAGGATGAAAAATTTGATTTGGATTTCAGCCTTGTTTTTATATCGGACAGCGCTTTGGACAAGGTGCTTCAGGCCGTAAAGAGCGTTTCTGAAATTGAGGATGCGCAGGGTGCCGTAATAGAGAATGATAAGATTAAGGACATTGCGGGAGAGACAGCCGTTAAGACCGGGCTTTCTACGGTGGAAACAGCAGCCGCAGGCGAGAAAGCCGTTCCGGAGAAGCAGCCGCCTGCAGCCCAGGCCGCTCCTGCTAAAGGCAATGAGAAGAAAAGCCAGGTATCGAAGCCGGCAGTGAACCGGACGGTGCGTGTGGATATTGAGAAACTGGATGTATTGATGAATCTGGTCAGCGAACTTATCATTGCAAAGAATTCTTTGGTTTCTGCATCGGGCGACAGGGGCGGAAACGGCGGTGTCAATGAGCACATTGAATACCTGGAGAGCGTGACGACAAATCTGCATGAATCTGTTATGAAGGTGCGGATGGTTCCCATTGAAAGCGTAGTGAGCAAATTCCCGAGAATGATCCGGGATCTGACAAAGAAGCTGGATAAGAAAATGGAATTGTATATGTCCGGTGAAGAGACAGAGCTGGACCGTACCGTGGTTGATGAAATAGGGGATCCCCTGATGCACTTGCTGCGGAATGCTGCGGATCATGGTCTGGAGTCGGCCGAGGTCCGTAAGGCGGCAGGCAAGCCGGAAGCAGGCTCCATTTTCCTGGATGCTTATCAGGACGGTAATAATGTAGTCATCGAAGTAAGGGATGACGGAGCGGGCATCAATATTGACGCGGTCAGGGAGAAGGCCATCAGCAAGGGCGTCATTACACCGGAGCAGGGTGAGAATATGACGGAACAGGAGATCATGAATCTTTTATTCCATGCAGGATTCTCCACGGCGAAGCAGGTATCCGACATTTCCGGCAGGGGCGTAGGGCTGGATGTGGTTAAATCCAAGATAGAAGCGCTCAGCGGCGAAGTGGAAGTAAAGAGTAAGATGGGAGTGGGAAGCACATGGACGATCCGTCTTCCGCTTACCCTTGCTATCATCCAGGCGCTTATGGTGGATGTAGGCGGCGAGAAATATGCAATTTCACTCGGATCTATCCAGACGATTGAGGATATTACTCCGGATGAGATTAAGACGGTACAGAATAAAGAAGTCATTAATCTAAGAGGAATCGTTATTCCGATTATAAGGCTGAACGGTGTGCTTGATATTGAAAGTAAAAAGAATCCGGACGACAATATGACGGTTGTTATTGTGAAGAAGGGTGACAGACTGGCAGGACTTGTAGTAGACGAACTGATGGGACAGCAGGAAATTGTTATCAAGTCATTGGGCAGGTATATCACCAAGTGCAAGATTATCAGCGGCGCGACGATTTTAGGTGACGGCGAGGTCGCATTGATTCTTGATACAAATGCATTGTTTTAGGCTCATATTGCAGGAGGGACAGTGGAATGGAAGAATTAAAAGTTGATTTACGGAATGAGACCACCCAGTTTATTATTGTCAGGCTGGGGGAAGAGCAGTATGGAATAGATATCAAGTATGTAGATAACATTGTGCGTATGCAGCATATTACAAGGGTACCAAAGGTTCAGCCATATTTAAAGGGGGTTATCAATCTCCGTGGAGAAGTAATTCCTGTTATGAGCATTCGTGTGAAAATGGATCTTCCGGCAGATGAATATACAAAATCTACGAGGATCATTATTCTGAAACTGGAGCAGCAGGGCAATATCGGCATTATCGTGGATGAGGTAAAGGAAGTCGTTACACTGGATCATTCACAGATTGAAAAGATTGCTTATGAGAGCAAGGAAGAAAAGGATAATTTTATCTTCGCCATCGGAAAATATGCGGACGGAGGTTTGATATCCCTGCTTGATCTGAATGCGGTTGTGTTAGAAAAAGAGAGTGTATAGGAGGTCATCAAAGTGGCTGATCTTACTTTGGAGACGATGTCTCATGAATATTATGATGTGTTGAAGGAACTGGGAAATATAGGAGCGGGCAATGCGACAACTGCGCTTGCCCAGATGCTCCAGTGTAAAGTAGATATGTCCGTACCGCAGGTGAAACTTCTTGAATTTAAAGATGTTGCGACGTTAATGGGCGGTGAGGAACAGCTTATGGCGGGGATTTATCTCGGCGTGGAAGGCGATATCAATGGAAGTATCATGTTCCTTTTGGAGCAGAAGAGTGCAAGGCATTTAGTAGGAAAATTGATGGGAATGCCTACGGAAGGTGATGAATTTACGGAAATAGAGATATCGGCATTACAGGAGGTGGGAAACATTATTACAGGTTCTTACCTGAATTCCCTGTCGATGATGACAAACCTTAAGGTATATCCGACCATTCCTTCTTTGGCGATGGATATGGCGGCAGCGATACTGAGTGTGCCTGCCATAGAGTTTGGGGTAATAGGGGATAATATCCTATTGATACAGACCCAATTTTTTGACGAGATACAGCTGGATGGTTACTTTATTCTGATTCCGGAACTGGAATCTTATGTAAAGATATTGTCGTCTCTTG
This sequence comes from uncultured Lachnospiraceae bacterium, assembly GCA_910579935.1. Lineage (GTDB taxonomy): Bacteria > Bacillota > Clostridia > Lachnospirales > Lachnospiraceae > Kineothrix. The sequence continues at coordinate 7,274 of CAJTVQ010000032.1, read as the reverse complement.
GAATTTCTGTTGGATAGCAGTTACAAAAGTTGGGAGCTGGGAGAAATATGAGTGAATTAATAAAGGTCGGAATGGCGGATTTAAATATATGCATCAGTCCGAATTCCATTACTACATTAGGGTTAGGGTCATGTGTTGGTATTGCGATAAGAGATCCGGTGACCAAAATCGGCGGCCTTGCGCATATTATGTTACCGGATAGCACACAAATAAGAAATAACAGTAATATTCCGAAATTTGCGGATACAGGGATCACCGAGCTTGTGAGGCAGATGACGGCAAAAGGGGCCAATAGAAGCCGGATGGTAGCGAAGATAGCAGGCGGTGCGCAGATGTTTGCGTTCCAGAACAAATCGGAAATGGTGCGTATCGGCGAGCGGAATGTGGAGGCGGCCAGAAAGAAACTGGCAGAACTTAAAATACCGATTTTAGCGGCAGATACCGGGGACAGTTATGGTAGAACGGTCATATTTTATCCGGAAAACGGGGATTTCGTTATTAAGGCCGTAGGAAAACCACAGAAGGTAATATAGAAGGCGGGGAAACCGGACATGAAAAGAAAATTAATACCACCTTTTTGGATGCTGTTTGCGGGGGCGGTCAGCAGCGTTATCATGTATACCCTTCATTATGAAACAAAAAGCATGCTGGTGATTCTGACAGGTGTGCTGATTGGCTTTTATATCATAGGCTGTTTGTTTAAATGGATGCTGGATTTATTTGAGAAACAGAATGAGCCGGTCGTAGAAGAGAAAGAGATCGTGTCGGAGGATGAGCAGGCAGAAGAGCTACTCGGAATGGACGAAGGACAGGTGGATTTGGAAAGCTGATTGATTAAGGGCATCAGGAGGGAAGTATGGACGAAGCAGAAAAGAAGAAATTGTGGGAAGAATATGCTAAGGGAAAAACACCCGAAATACGGGAACGGCTTATTCTGGAATATGCTCCGCTCGTAAAACTGGTGGCCGGAAGACTCAGTATGTACCTTGGTTATAATGTGGAATATGATGATTTGGTAAGTTATGGGATCTTTGGTCTGATCGATGCGATCGATAAGTTTGACAATATGAAGGAAGTTAAGTTTGAGACTTATGCCAGTCTCAGAATAAGGGGAGCGATTTTGGATCAGATACGCAAGCTGGACTGGATTCCAAGAACGATAAGGCAACGTCAGAAGAAAATTGAAGCAGTGACAAAAGAAATAGAGGCCACAAAGGGAAGAAACGCCACGGATGATGAGATTGCACAGGCACTTGGGATATCCGGTGACGAGTTTGGCGAGTGGCAGTCCCAGATGAAGATTACGAATGTAGTTTCTCTGAATGAGTTTATGGAGCAGGGAGCCGAGGTTCCGGCTGAAAACAATAAAAGCGCGCATTTCGACAGTCCGGAAGAAGTAATAGAGAAAGAGGAACTGAAAAAGGTATTATCGGAAGCTTTGAAAATTCTGACGGAGAAGGAACGGCGGGTTATTGAATTGTATTATTATGAGGATTTAACACTTAAGGAGATAAGCAATATATTAGAAGTGTCCGAGTCAAGGATTTCGCAGCTTCATACGAGAGGACTGCAGAAACTGAAGTCAAAAATGGGAAACTATATGGGTATATTTGCATAAGCGGGGTAGATGATATGAATGGATATTTTCGGTTGATTTGTGAAGAAAACAGCACGTATCTTCAAATAGAGCCTCCTACGGAGGGCGGAGAGCCTGCCGGAATCAATGAAATCATGGAATACCTGAACAACAGGAACATCGATTTTGACAGTCAGGCGCTTTATGCGGTTTCCGGAAAAACGGAGGCGCAGAGATTACGGCTCAATAGAAATTCCTGTATGGAGGAGCGTGAAAATTATAAACTGGTTATCAGTCCCGATAATATGAAAGCGACCATTCGCTTTTATGCGCCGTCCAAGGGCGGTGAACTGATGACGAGAAATGAGCTGGTATCGGATCTGGGATATAAGGGTATCAAATTCGGCATTCAGGATGTGGAGATTGACAAATTTTTCAGAAGCCGGAGATATTGTGAAGATATCGTAGTGGCAATGGGAAAGGTTCCCCGTCATGGTGAGGATGCTCATATCGAATATTATTTTAATACGGACGGGAAAGCGCGTCCCACACTGAACGAAGACGGAAGTGTGGATTTTTTTCATCTGAATACGATCAGCCATTGTCAGAAGGGGGATGTACTGGCTAAGCTTTTCCCGGAGGATTTGGGAGAGCCTGGAAGAAATGTACTGGGGGAACCGTTAAAACCCAGGGATGTAAAGAAGAAGAAATTGAAATACGGAAGGAATATTACACTTTCCGAGGATAAACTGACATTGACTTCCGATGTGGACGGACATGTGACGCTGGTAGACGATAAGGTATTTGTTTCGGATGTGCTGACCGTGGAAAATGTTGACAATTCCACAGGTGACATTGAGTATGACGGAAGTGTGGAAATAAGCGGAAACGTTTGTGCAAATTTCTCGGTTGTTGCAAAGGGAAATATACAGGTAGGCGGAGTGGTAGAAGGCGCTTATCTTCAGGCGGGCGGAGATATCATCATTACCAGGGGTATGAACGGTATGGGCCGCGGCGAGCTGAAGGCAGGCGGGAATATTGTGGCTAAATTCATGGAGAATGCAACGGCCATGGCAAAAGGATACGTATCCACGGATTCCATTCTGCACAGCAGCGTACAGGCAGGTGATGAGATCACGGTAAGCGGCAGAAGAGGATTTATTACCGGCGGAAGGGTATGTGCGCTGAACAATGTGTCGGTGAAGACGCTCGGTTCTTCCATGGGAGCGGATACGGTGATAGAAGTGGGCGTGGACCCGACTTTAAAATCCCGCATTCAGCAGATTCAGAAAGAAATTGCGGAAGCTACGCGGGTGGTAAAATCCGTACAGCCTCTGCTGACAGCAACGCAGCAGAAGCTGGCAAAAGGCATTAAGCTGTCACCGGACCAGATACAGTATATGAAATCACTGATCGCACTCAGTCAGTTGAAAAAGAAAGAAGTGGAGAGTAAAACGGTAGAGATGGAAGCCATGCAGGATTCTCTTGGAAACCTGACGAATGCGTCGGTTAACGTGACGGGAGTGGTATTTCCGGGAACTAAGATTTGTATCGGGGATTCCTCTATGATCGTTCAGGGACAGATGCAGTATTGTAAATTCATAAGGACCGGCGGAGAAGTTAAGATGACGGCATTATAAGTAAGGAGGGGGCTTATGTCAATTAATCGTATCGAATTACAGGGAACTATAACGAGGGCACAGGACTTTACAACCATTAAGCAGAATGAAGATAATAAAGGAATGGTAGACCAGACAAACTTCCAGACACAGTTCCATAAGGCGGTAGATCATAAGCTGACACAGGTACATCAGGGAGATAATGCAGAAGGAAAGGGAAAGGGTCCTGATGCCCGGGAAAAGGGAAACAATGAGTATACCGGAGATGGAGGCAGACATCGAAAGAAAAAATCCGGAGAAGAAGAGGATGGGAAAGTTATGCTTAAGGGCATGAACCGGTTTGATATGAAAATTTAGGGCATGGATGTTCAGGCATGTCCCGGAGGAAGCAGGGCATTATGGGATTGACAGAGATTATACTTATCATAGTGGGGGCGGTTGTTTTGATTATAAGCCATGTGGTTCCGGCAGGAAGGATGGATGGAAGCGCGGCACAGGCGCCGAAGATCGATGAAAAAATGATAAGGGATCTGGTGGAGAAAGAGATTGCGGGTGCAAAAAGCCATATTAATGCAATGGTAGATGAAACGCTCAGTTATTCCATGGAGAAAGCGGAGCGTGCAATGGAACGTCTGACCAATGAGAAGATTATGGCAATAAACGAGTATTCGGACCAGGTACTTACCGCTATCAATAAAAACCATCAGGAAGTTATGTTTTTATATGATATGCTGAACGATAAGCATGAGAATTTGGTGAATACGGTAAGCGAGGCATCAAAAAGAGCGAAGGAGATCAAGCAGACGGTACAGGATGCAGAAATTACGGTAAAAGAGGCTGTGGGGATTATTGCCGAGGATGCGGGAGCCGCAACGGAAAATCCGGAGAATGCAGAAAATGCGGCCGCAAAACCGACAGCTGCACAGGAGGTTTGGAGAAGAGGCGGAAATACAGAATCGGAAGAGGCAGACGGACCGGGTGCGGAACAAGGCCAAAATGTGATGCAGGGCGAAAATGAAGAAGAATTTATTCCGATTGCTCCGAAGCGGGTGGAACTGGTGCAGGGAGCCATAAAGGAGGATGAGGCAGCCGGCAATGACGGCAGAAAGGAAGCGCTTCACGAACCGGCTCCGGAGGATGATAAGAAGAATAATAATAATGACCAGATATTACGGCTGCATAAATTAGGAAAGTCAAAAACCGCGATAGCCAGGGAACTTGGCTTAGGTGTAGGGGAAGTGAAGCTGGTAATCGACCTGTTTGAACAGTAGATGCCGGAAAAGACAGGAGCAGTTATGAATTTGAAATATTATCTGAGAGGGCTGGGACTGGGAATCGTCATGACGGCGATTTTGCTTGGAATAACGTCCGGGGGCAGAAAAGAAACATTGACAGACGAGGAAATCGTCACAAGGGCAAAAACATTAGGAATGATAGAGGATTCGGAACTGGCCGAATCGGTTGAAAAGGCCAGGGCAGACGCAGAAACAGAGCTGCGGGCTGAATTGGAAAAAGAATTGAGGAACAGTCTGCAGGAAGAAATGAGGGAGAAGATCAAAGCGGAATTTATGGCGGAACTGGAGGCAGAGCAGACTTCACAGCAGACGCCGGAGGGGGAAGCAGAAGGTGAAACAGAGGGAGCCGAAGAGGATGAGGAAGCATCGAAGGAACCTGAACCGGAACCGGTGGAGTTTACCGTGTACAGCGGGGAATTGCCGCAGGAAATAAGCAGCAGACTGGAACAGGCAGGATTGGTGGAGTCTGCTTCTGAATTTGAAAAGTATCTCCTTGGGAATGGTTATGACCGTTCTATTGTAGCTTATAAATATCGTATACCGGCAGGTGCAGATGAAGAGCAGATTGCAAAGATTATAACCGGGAATAAAGGAACTGCGGAATAAAAAGGCAGCGGTTCAGGAATTAAAATGGATGAAAATGCGGCAAGCCCCTTGTCAAGAGGGGTTTTGTTATGTTATAATTTAGCAGTTGTGACTATAAAACACGTATGCCGATTCCATGTCGGTGCTTACAGTCTTTGCAAATGATGGAATAAGTAGGCTTGGAAGCATAAGGGATACGGAAGCAATGAACCAAATGGAGGTAGGAAACATGAGCGTTATTTCAATGAAACAGTTACTGGAAGCAGGTGTTCATTTCGGACATCAGACAAGAAGATGGAACCCCAAAATGGCTCCTTACATCTTTACGGAGAGAAACGGCATTCATATTATTGACTTGCAGAAGTCCGTGGGTAAAGTAGATGAAGCTTATAAGGCAGTATTTGATATTGCATCACAGGGCGGAACGATTCTTTTTGTCGGAACAAAAAAACAGGCACAGGATGCGGTTAAAGTAGAAGCAGAGCGCTGCGGTATGTATTATGTAAATGAGAGATGGCTGGGCGGTATGCTGACCAACTTTAAGACGATCCGCAGCAGGATTGATAGATTGAAACAGATTGAAACGATGTCTGAGGACGGTACGTTTGACGTCCTTCCAAAGAAGGAAGTCATCGCACTTAAGAAAGAGTGGGAGAAGCTGGAGAAAAACCTTGGCGGTATCAAGGAAATGACAAGAATTCCGGATGCAATCTTCGTAGTGGATCCCAAGAAGGAAAGAATCTGCGTACAGGAAGCACATGCATTGGGAATTACATTGATCGGTATCGGTGATACCAACAGTGATCCAGAAGAATTGGATTACATCATTCCGGGTAACGATGATGCGATCAGGGCGGTGAAATTAATCGTTTCCAAGATGGCAGATGCTGTGGTTGAGGCAAATCAGGGTGAAGAAGCGGTTGAAGAGCAGATGGCAGAAGAATTTGCGGCTGAGACGGCAGAACCGACTGATATCGAAGAAGTAGTGGACGCAGCAGAATAAGCAGCAGGTAAATGGAGGAAAAGGAAATGGCTATTACAGCAGGAATGGTAAAAGAATTAAGGGAAATGACCGGTGCAGGTATGATGGACTGTAAGAAGGCCCTTACCGAGACCAATGGAGATATGGACGCAGCAGTAGAGTTCTTAAGAAAGAACGGACAGGCAAAGGCGGAGAAGAAGGCTGGCAGAATTGCTGCAGAGGGACTTTGCCGCGTGGCAATGGACGGAGATAAAACTGCAGCAGTTGTAGAGGTGAACTCTGAGACAGACTTCGTTGCAAAGAATGAGGATTTCCAGAAGTTTGTGGAAGATGTGGCAGCGCAGGCAGTAAAATCCGGTGCGGCGGATCTGGATGCTTTTTTGGCGGAAAGCTGGGGACCGGATACATCTAAGACAGTGAAGGATGCTTTGGTAGATAAAATTGCCGTAATCGGCGAGAACCTGAATATCAGAAGATTTGAGAAAGTAGCTGCAGAAAACGGCTGCGTAGTGTCTTATGTACATGGCGGCGGAAGAATCGGCGTTATCGTGGAAGCGGATACAGATGTAGTGAACGACGGTGTAAAGGAAGCTTTGACCAATATTGCAATGCAGGTAGCGGCTCTTTCTCCCAAATATGTATCAACAGCGGATGTTTCCGAAGAATACAAAGCGCATGAGAAAGAAATTCTGATGGCACAGATTGCGCAGGATCCTAAGATGGCAGGAAAGCCGGAGAAAGTGATTGAAGGCGCGGTAACAGGACGTCTGAATAAGGAATTGAAGGAAGTATGCCTGTTAGAGCAGACTTATGTAAAGGCAGAGGACGGAAAGCAGACGGTTTCACAGTATATTGCACAGGTGGCAAAGGAAAACAGTGCAAATCTTTCCGTGAAGAAGTTTGTCCGTTTTGAAACAGGTGAGGGCTTGGAAAAGAAAGAGGAAAACTTTGCTGAGGAAGTTGCAAAACAGATGGGAATGTAATTCCAATTTCATAAGATTAAGCAAGACGCTGGAAACCCGCATGGTTCCAGCGTTTTTTGGTTTGCGCGCCATGGGCGCGCTCTAACGGGTGGAAGTCCCGAACACGCCTAGGCAACAAGGAAGTGTATAGCTGAACAGCAAGGGTGTCCATCGTGAGGTGGGATCTGAAGGAAGCTGTAGGTTATGAAAAGTAAGTTATTATGCAAAGTTGAGCCTACACTTTTGCTGATTTTA
>CAJTVQ010000031.1 GCA_910579935.1 uncultured Lachnospiraceae bacterium | reverse complement strand
TGAAAAGTTCTTTTTTAGCAGCCACTAATTCCTGTGCTAATTCTGCAGCTGATTTCGTGTTTAAATCTTCTACATACTTCTTAGTTTTCATTTGATACACCGCCTTCCAAGTCTGCTTTTGAAACGATTTTACATTTACATGGAAGCTTATGTGTTGCAAGACGCAATGCTTCTTTTGCAACCTCTTCCGAAACCCCTGCAATCTCGAACATTACGCGTCCCGGTTTAACGACTGCTACCCAGTATTCCAAAGTACCTTTACCGGAACCCATACGCGTTTCTGCCGGTTTTGCCGTTACAGGCTTGTCGGGGAAGATTTTTATCCAAACCTTACCGCCACGCTTGATATAACGTGTCATAGCGACACGGGCCGCTTCTATCTGGTTGGAACGAATCCAACAGGGCTCTAATGCTACAATACCGTACTCACCGTAAGTAATTGTATTGCCACGGCTTGCTTTTCCCGCCATGGAGCCACGGAATTGTTTACGACGTTTTACTCTCTTAGGCATTAACATTATTTATCGCTCCCTTCCTCCGAAGATGCTTTTTCTTCGTTTTTGTTCTTAGTAGGAAGTACCTCACCTTTGTAAATCCATACTTTTACACCTACTTTGCCGTAGGTTGTGTCCGCTTCCGCGAAACCATAATCAATATCCGCTCTCAAAGTCTGAAGCGGGATGGTTCCCTCACTGTAAAATTCCGTACGGGCCATATCCGCTCCGCCGAGACGTCCTGAACAGGATGTCTTGATTCCCAGCGCTCCCGCTTTCATCGTCCTGCCCATGCAGGATTTCATGGCACGTCTGAAAGATACACGGTTCTCCAGCTGCTGTGCGATGTTCTCTGCAACAAGCTGTGCATCTTTGTCGGGCCTTTTGATTTCCTTGATATCCACCAGAACCTTCTTATCCGTAAGTTTGGAAAGTTCCTTCTTTGTCACTTCAATCTCCGCACCGCCTTTACCGATGACAACGCCCGGTTTTGCCGTGTAGATAATTACTTTTACCCTGTCGGAAGCCCTTTCGATTTCTATCTTGGAAACTCCGGCACTGTATAATTTTTTCTTAAGAAATTGTCTGATGTTGTAATCTTCCACCAGAAAATCTGAAAACTCAGCATCAGCATACCATTTCGAATCCCAATCTTTAATAATGCCGACTCTCAAGCCGTGAGGATTAACTTTCTGTCCCATTAACTCTAATTTCTCCTTTCTTCATCCATACTCCGTTTACTGAAGTATTTCTGCCCGCTTTGGCGAGATATTGTCTACTTAGCATCGAGGACTACCGTAATATGGCTCATTCTCTTTTCGATTCTATAAGCCCTTCCCTGCGCCCTCGGTCTTACTCTCTTCATGGTAGGTCCTTTATTCGCAAAACATTCTGCTATATAAAGATTATCCGGATTCGGATACTTAGTCGGATCCTGACTGTATTTGTATTCCGCATTTGCAATTGCCGATTCCAATAATTTCTTAATCACGCCCGAAGCATATCTCGGATTATATTCCAAAATAGCAAGCGCTGTATTCACATCTTTGCCTCTGATGGCATCGAGAACGAAACATGCTTTCTGAACAGAAATCCTAGCGTAAGATAACTTAGCTGAAGGCCTGACATCTTTCTGCGCATTTCTTTCTCTCTTAATCTGGCTTCTATGTCCTTTTGCCATTTCTTTGCTCCTCCTTCTAACTTTCACACATCAATCCTTTTCTGCATTTCTGCGGCACATCCGCGCAGAGGATGTGTTGCTATCTGACTTTCGATTTCTTTTCGTCTTTGCCGTGTCCCCTGTAAGTTCTTGTTGCCACAAACTCGCCGAGTTTATGCCCAACCATGTCTTCCGTTACATATACGGGCACATGTTTTCTTCCGTCATGAACCGCAAACGTATGTCCCACGAATGAAGGGAAAATTGTAGACCGGCGGGACCAAGTCTTGATTACCTGTTTCTGCCCTGCTGCATTCATGGCGTCTACCTTTTTCAGTAAGCTTGCATCTGCAAACGGTCCTTTTTTCAATGATCTAGCCATTTTTCTTCCTCCTCTTATTTAATCGTTCTGCCGTCTCTTCTTCTTACAATCATCTTGTTGGACGCTTTCTTCTTCTTACGCGTCTTCAAACCAAGAGCGGGTTTGCCCCAAGGTGTGCTCGGGCCCGGACGTCCGATACCGGTCTTTCCTTCACCACCACCGTGCGGATGGTCGTTCGGGTTCATAACGGAACCGCGTACGGTCGGACGGATGCCCATGTGACGTTTGCGTCCCGCTTTACCGATATTGATAAGGCTATGATCAACGTTACCTACGATACCGACTGTTGCCCTGCAGACAATCGGCACCATTCTCATTTCGCCGGAGGGCAGCCTCAAAGTTGCATATTTTCCTTCTTTCGCCATCAGCTGTGCGCTGTTTCCCGCGGAACGTACCAGCTGACCGCCCTTGCCCGGATGCAGTTCTATATTGTGTACCTGGGTACCTACCGGGATTTCGGATAAAGGCAGGCAGTTGCCGACCCTTACTTCGGCTTCGGGTCCGTTCATGACCGTCATGCCGTCCTTCAGCCCTTCCGGAGCGATGATATATGCTTTCTGTCCGTCTGCGTAACAAATCAATGCAATGTTTGCCGTTCTGTTCGGATCGTATTCGATTCCGATGACTTTTGCAGGAATACCGTCTTTCAATCTCTTGAAATCAATAATCCTGTATTTTCTCTTGTTGCCGCCTCCGCGGTGTCTCACCGTAATTTTACCCTGGTTATTGCGGCCCGAATTTTTCTTAAGGGAAACGCAAAGAGACTTTTCAGGAGTGCTCTTTGTTATTTCAGAAAAATCGGAACCTGTCATGTTTCTTCTGGAAGGTGTATATGGGTTATATGTCTTTATTCCCATGGTTCTTTCTCCTTTACTTCTGGTTTTGCGCGGCGGTTTGGCCGCATACATTCATTTTTTAAAGTCCTGCAAAGATTTCAATATCCTTGCTGTCCTCTGTCAGCTGCACAATTGCCTTTTTCACTTTGGCTGTCCTGCCGTAAGTCATTCCACGTCTTTTCACTTTTCCGTCCAGATTCATGGTGTTGACTTTCTTTACCTTTGTTCCTTCGAACATTTTTTCAACCGCTTCTTTGATCTGTGTCTTATTTGCTTCCGTATGAACTAAAAACGTATATTTCTTTTCGCTCATACCAGCCATACTCTTCTCGGTGATAACCGGTTTGAGGATTACATCATAATATTGGATTGCTGCCATTATGCGTACACCTCCTCGATATTTGCTATTGCATCCTTTGTTACTACCACGGTGTCGTATTTCATGATATCATACACGTTAATCGTGCTCTTCACTTCCTTCGCTTCTCCTGCCGCTTCGATCGCCACATAAGAAGTCTGGACTTTCGGAAGATTCCTTGCCGAGCAGATCACGTTCTGGTCAATGGTTCCCGTTACTACCAATGCTTTATTTAAATTCAGATTATCAAGAACTTTCTTGAATTCCTTTGTCTTAATCGCATCCAGCTTCAATTCGTCCAAAACAATCAGTTTGTTGCTCTGAACCCTGCTTGTCAGTGCGGATTTCAATGCCGCCTGTTTTTCTTTACGGTTCATCTTGAAAGAATAATCTCTCGGCACAGGAGCGAATACCACGCCGCCGCCTTTCCACTGGGGAGCTCTTGTGGAACCCTGCCTTGCATGACCTGTCCCCTTCTGTCTCCAGGGTTTTCTTCCGCCGCCGGATACTTCGGAACGAGTCTTTGCTTTCTGTGTTCCCTGACGATTGTTTGCAAGCTGCTGTACGACTGCCATGTGTACCAAATGTTCATTCACTTCAACACCAAACACCGCATCGTTTAAGTCAATCGTACCGACTTCCTTGCCTTCCATATTATAAACAGATACGTTTGCCATCTGAATGGTCCTCCTTTCGCCCGCCCAAGACTTACGCCTTAACGGTTTCTTTTATTGTCACTAAAGCTTTTTTCGGTCCCGGCACCGCTCCCTTTACAAGCAGCAGGTTCTTTTCTGCATCTACCCTTACTACTTCAAGGTTCTGAACGGTAACTTTCACGCAGCCCATATGCCCGGGCATTCCTTTTCCCTTGAACACGCGGCTCGGTGAAGAGCATGCGCCGTTGGAACCCTGATGGCGGTGGAATTTGGAGCCGTGCGTCATGGGACCTCTGTGCTGTCCGTGCCTCTTGATCGCGCCCTGGAATCCCTTTCCTTTCGAGATGGCAGATGCGTCTATTTTATCGCCTGCTGCAAAAATATCAACTTTGATTTCATTGCCCAGCGCGTACTCTTCCGCATTCTCGAACTTGAACTCTCTGACATATCTTTTGCAGGATACTCCCGCTTTATCAAAGTGTCCTTTCTCTGCCCTGTTCACGCCGTGTCTGTGGCACACTTCTTTCTTTCCGCCCTTGTCCTTGTTGACGATCTTTTCTTTCTTATCAACAAAGCCGACCTGTACTGCCTTATAACCGTCGTTCTCTTCCGTCTTGATCTGTGTTACCACACAGGGTCCGGCCTGAAGCACCGTTACCGGAATCAGCGAACCGTCTTCATTGAAAATCTGGGTCATCCCGACTTTCGTCGCTAAAATAGCTTTCTTCATTTCTTTACCTCCTGTCTGTTCTACAGCGGCCTGGCCCGTTTCGGGCTATGCATACTAGTAGGGGTTTTATTTGTTTTTCATTTTGATGTCGATATACACACCGGCCGGCATCTCCAGTCTCTGCAAAGCATCAACCGTCTTGGGTGTCGGTGTAATGATATCAATCAGTCTCTTGTGGGTTCTCTGCTCGAACTGTTCCCTGGAATCTTTGTACTTGTGAACCGCCCTGAGGATCGTAACCACTTCCTTCTTTGTCGGAAGAGGCACCGGTCCGCTCACCTGCGATCCGTTCTTCTTAACTGTTTCGATGATTTTTTTGGCAGATGCATCCACTAAGTGATGGTCATAAGCTTTTAATGTAATTCTCATTACCTGACTTGCCATAAAAAAAGTCGCCTCCTTTTCGCACTTTTTACCCTTAAGTACGACAAGCGGTGACTGTACACTCTCCCGTGTGTGTCCTGTCCGTTTACGCATCCCGTGCACCCTTCCGGACCGGTCAACGGAAACCCCCGGCATTCCCTGCCTGCAATTCCCTACACACCGTTACCACGCTGCCGGCGCCCATGCATCCTTCCGTTCTAACTCCGTCTTCCGCATACCTGCCGGCATTCAGTAATCTCATTGTCTGTACAGTGACTTGTCGTCAGTTTCCAAAACCAAGATTCTTCCTTCATCAGCCTCTCGGTTTCACCAACTCTGTTGGTTCTTGACATTCGCTCCACGGAAAACCTTTTAAAGATTATTGTTTTTCTTCAAAAGCAACCTCACGCTTCATCGCTATCATGCCACAGCATTTGTTAGTATACATGAAGTTTTTGGGAATTGCAAGCAATTTTTAATATTTTTTTAATTTTTATTTGCAGCAGTTCAGACAACAGGAACAAACCCCTGTCTCCACAGCCGGAACCTGCCGCCGTGAAATCCCTTTGTCCGAAGCGTCCTCCCTCAAACCCATTCCAGTTTCCCGCAAAACTCCACCTTCTCCGCCCCCGCCGTTATTTCCCCAATCTCATAACAGTCATAAAACCCCTTCACATGCTTTACCACCATATCCCTGCATCCGGCAGGCACCACCAAAACAAACCCCACACCGCAGTTAAACGTAGCCAGCATCTCCCCGTCGCTTACCTTCCCCTTTCTTTTAATATACTTAAAAATAGGAAGCGGCTTTATTTTCCCTAATTCAATCCGCGCTGACAGCCCTTCTGGTATGACCCTGCACAAATTACCCGCGATTCCTCCTCCCGTAATATGTGCCATTCCATGTACCATCCGCAGGGAACCGTCCGCATTCTTTTCGTTCAGTAAGCCCTTCAGTGCCTTATAATACGGTGTATGGGGCTTCATAATCTGCTCCACGAACGTCATGCCGTCCACCTTGTCCAGTTTCACCTGCGGGCTTTTTTCCATTAACAGCCTTACAAGCGAATAACCGTTGGTATGCAGTCCGTTGGCTGCAACTGCCAGAATGCTGTCCCCCTGACCGATGGCAGAACCGTCCACGATTCCGTTTTTCTCCGCAATTCCCACAATACTGGATGTCAGTACATAAACGCCTTTTTCTACTACCTGGGGCTGGATCGAAGTTTCCCCGCCCACCAGTGAACACTCATTTTCCGAACACGCCTCCGCAACTCCTTTTACCAGTGTGCTGATGGTATCCTTTTCCGCATTGCCGCACACGATGGTATCAAGGACTGCCAGCGGTCTTGCCCCCATCACCGCAATATCATTGACCAAATGATTGATCATATCATGGCAGATGGATTCTGTGTATCCGTATTCCACTGCCAGCTTCTGTTTGGAACCCGGTTCTTCCGATTTCAGCACCAACACGGGATTTTTCAGTTCCGGAAAATGAATATCATACAGGGCGGCAAACGGCCCAAGTCCGTTCAGCACCCGTCTGTCCTTTGTTTCCAGATGTTTTGCCATTTCCCTTTTTATGGTGTCCGTATACGCAATGTCCACGCCCGCACTGCGGTAGGACAAACCCGTCTCCTGCGTTTCCCTTCCCTCCAGTATTTCATCCGCCGACACGTTCAGGGCCATGGCAAGTTCCGGCAGTATTTCAATATTGGGATATGCCGAACCGTTTTCCCACTTGCTTACCGCCTGAAAAGACACGCACAGCTTATCCGCAAGCTGCTGCTGTGTCAGCCCTGCTTCTTTCCTTTTCCCCATGATAAAACTTCCGACTTTACGGCTGTCCATTTCAAAATTCCTCCCTTTCGAATTTCATCTTCCGGTTTTATCATAACCTGCTGCCAGCCGTCCGCACAATAACTGTCTGATTGAACCTGCGCGCCTTTTTCAACCGCAGGTAGAGACGGAAAATATTTCCGGATGGTTTTCCCTAAAATTTATAACCTCTGTCTCCACCTGTGCCATCTCATCTTCTGTCAGGAATCCCCGCAGCTTCCATATTTCGTCCAGCATGTCCGCTTCCACGAGAATCAGCTTACCGCTTTGTAGCCTTACCTCCATACTTTCCACAGTCTTCCCTTCCTCCATTTTATCCCGCCCGATATGGCTGCATACTTATATAATTAATTACGATTCACACTCCCTATTGGTTTCAAAATTTACACACCTGCTCCCCGTTTTCCTTCTGCTGTAACCGGAACATCATCTTTTGTGTTTCAATTATTTAAAAACAGGATGCCGCAGCATCCTGTCATTCTCCTATGAATCTGTCCATAAATTCCAGCGCAGCTTCATTCCAATTCTTCTGTTTTTGGTACTCTTATTTATGCCTGTTTCACTGCCAGCTACTTATAATAATCCTTATAATTTACCAATTCATCCAAAAGCTTCGGCAGTTTTTCCCCGATCTCCTCATCCTTAAACTGACAGGTGCCCACGGCCTTGTGTCCGCCGCCCCCGTATTTTAGCATCAGGCTGCCTACATTTACATCAGAAGTCCTGTTCAAAACGCTGTATCCTACCGCAACCGAACAGCCAAGTCCGCCTTTCCCGCTGACGATCCATGCTGAAATATTCTGTTCCGGATACATACTGTAAATCATGAAACGGTTACCGGAATAAATCGGATCCACTTTCCGCAGGTCGGAAATGATCACATCTTTTTCCACCCTCGTATGGGCCGTCACCATCTCCTTGAATTTTTCCGCCTGTTCAAAGTAAACATCAATTCTTTCTTTTACATCAGGCATTGCGAGGATTTCTTCCGTTGTCATGGTACGACAGGCATCGATCAACTTTTCCATCAGCTGATAATTGGAAATCGTGAAATTTCTCCATCTTCCCAGCCCTGTCCGTGGATCCATCAAAAATCCGACCAGAATCCAGCCCGTAGGATTCTGCACTTCATCAATCGTCAGGTTTCCGGAATCCACCTTATCCACCGCTATCATCATATCATCGAACTGCGGAAATCTTTCCTTCCCCCCATAATATTCGTAAATGATGCGCGCACAGGACGGAGCAACCCTGCTCTCTCCCTTATATTTCCCTGCCAGCTGGTTTCTCTCAAATTCACTGGAATGATGGTCGAACCATAAACCGCAGCCTTCCACGAACGGTACGTTTGCCAGGCAGTCATCTTCCGTAATCTCTACCAGTCCGTCCTGTAAATCTTTCGGATGTGCAAATTTCCAGTGGTCAATGATCCCTACCTCTTTCAGCAGCGCGCCACACGCAAGCCCGTCAAAATCAGAGCGTGTCACTAATCTCATATCCCTATCCTCTCTTTCTCCTTCTCTGTAAAACCCTCTTATCCTTAAATACGATATTTCTTCTACTATTTATAATGCCACATCCACACCGCTCCGTCAACCGTTACTCTCACGGAAACATGGAAAAGCTATTCGGAAAAATGATGGTATTTCCATATTTCTTCTCTTTTTTTCACTCCGAGTTTTTCAAAAATATTGGACATATGCTTTTTCACCGTAGCCTCCGAAATACTCAGTTCCATCGCAATCTCCTTATTGCTCACTCCTCTGCACACCTGTACGGCCACTTCTGCCTCCCGTCTGGTCAGTCCCATTTCCAAAAAATGCTGATAGCTTTCCTGTGCAGTCAGCACCCTTACTTCTCCCCCTGCCGCTTCCGCTTTTTCCGCCGGTTTCTCATCTTCTTTTCCAAACGCTATCCAGATACAGATTCCGTATAACAGCGGCCGGAAGCCCATTGCAATCTCCCGCATCAGCGTACCGGAAATCAGCCGGATCGCCTGCCCTTCCCCGTGCATTTCCGCGAGCATCTTCATCCGGTCCGTTTCAGGCCCCTGATAAAGCAGCAGAAATACCAGCACGAACGTTTCGATATAACTGGCATAGATGGTATCGCGCGCCAACAGTCCGTAATCCGGTTTTTTCCATTGCCGGAAATCCTCTTTTCCCATCGACGGAAGATACAGGATCATACCTCCGGCAAGTACCAGCAGCAATTGACGCAGATCAAACAATTCTTTCGGCCGCAATCCCAATAAAAGCGCCGCCAGAAGCAGGTACAGGAGCACTGCTGCCATTCTCTTAACCTTCTTCATTATTTCCCACTCCCCTGCGCTCCTTCTCCGTCCTCTTCCGTCTCACTTTCCGGTTCTTCCTGTCCTTCCTCTCCTGTCTCGCTTTCCGTCTCTTCCAATCCCTCCTTTCCGCTCCTGCATCCTGCCTCCTTTATGCCGTCTTCCTGCCCCGGGTCCTGCATATATTCAATAATCCCAAGATTCAGTCTGCTTTTCACAGGCAGCAGCAGCAGATTGATCACGCAGGCATACAGTACTACCAGAAACAATACTGACAGATATATGCTCCACTGTGCCGTATCTTCCATCAGGCTGTGCATGGCAACAAACTGAATGAGCGCTGCAAATATACTCCCTTGTCTCATTGCCCTCATAAATAACTCCACCGCTTCCGCCGCCCGTTTCCTTTCCCGCAGTCCCGTCTGCTTCTCCCTGCCGAGTGTCAGACGGAATGCCGCCAGGAAATCTTTCCCAAGACCTGCTGCCAGCAGCATTGCCGCCCCGATTATCAGTAACAGTAACAGGCTAGGCAGATCAAGCAGCACCGCCAAACTGTTTTCGATCCCCCACATCGAGCATTCCACAAAAAAAACCACCAATACCAAACCGATTATACTCAATATATACATACCATACACTCCTTCCATTTTTAAGTACCGTTGTCTTTTCCTATGTCCGTACGGATAACCGGAAGCAGTCCGCCGTACTGCTTAAATGACGGGTAAATGCCCGGCTGCCGCTCCCACTCCGTCTATTATATTAAAAGAAATCAAATACAGCAATGCTGTACTATTTTGTTTCATTCAGGTAAGTCTGCACACGGTTCTGCACCAGTTCTGCCACTTCCTGCGCACTTTTCTGCCCGCTGAAATAAGCCGCGGCTTCCTCGTATATGATCTGAAACAGCTTTTCATCCATGCGGCTGTCTGCCCGCGCCGTCCCGGCCAGCTCCCGTATCCGGTCCACCTGTTCCTGTGTTGCCGCATATACCTGAATATCCAAATCACCGGCTGCCCATGAGTTTTTCGGCCTCAGTTTCATGCTTCCGTCCGCATCTTCATAATATTCATCCTCCATCTCAGCTTTCAGCTGTTTATCCAAAACCTGCTGCAGAACCGGAAAACCGCTGCCGTTTATTGCGTTCAGACTCTCCTGCCTTTCCCCGGACAAAATGAACCTTATGAATTCCCATACCCCGTCTTTATTGGGCGAGGCTGCATGCATCGCTACCGTTGTTCCCTGCGGCACAAGCATCGTCCCGCTCTCTTCTCCGAAAACAGGATAACCGATAAAGTTCACGGGTTCCCCGAATTCATACTCATACACCTGGTATAATTCCACGGAAGTAATCATACCATTCACCAGCAGAAGCCTTCCGCTTCTTAGTTTCTCTATCTCGGAAGGCGCATTCGGGTCTTGCGCCGGTTCTTCGGGAAAGCGATCTGCAAATTCAAGCATTTTTTCAAATTCCCCTCCGGTAAACCGGCAGGTTCCGCTTTCCCTGTCTACAAACCATTCCTGATTGACTCTGCACAACAGCCAAAGCACGGTAGCTTTATCTGCATATTCCAGCATTTCGGCATCTTTTTCCTTTGCATCCATCAACGCAGCCATTTCCTCAATGGACCAGCTGCCTCCATCCCCCACATCGGACACTTTTCCAATCAGTGCAGCGATTCCGAAAGACGGCATGATGGCATACAGTTTTCCGTCCCGTTCATAGGCCTTCATGACATTCTCCACAAAATCTTCCCGTCCCATTGCAGGATCTTTCTCCAGCCAGGGAGCCAGATCTTCCGCCACTCCCGCAGCAATCAGATCCTCTAGGGACATTTGGGAAATATCAATGATATCCGGCGGCTGATTTCCTGTCAGGTCCGCATTCAGCATCGCTATCCGGTCGCCGTATTCCATCGTATCATCCCCGTATTCCTTGATCTCAATCTCATATCGCTCACTCTGCTTGTTAAACGCCACAATATCTTTCTGTGCATAAAACGGGAAGTCTAAAGAAGCATATGTCAAAACCGTCTTTTCCTGCATTTCAGAACGTTTCTTTTCTGTAAGGATGCTGATTTCTTTGGATGCTCCCGCACTGAAATCAATTGTCAGGGCCACAATCCTCCCGTCAGGCAGAATCATAAAATCCTTCAGGTTATTGCTGTTAATATCATTGTCCGTCCAGTTCAGAAGCGCAGTCGGCTCCTTGTCGGTCAGATTACATGTGTAAAGCACTGCATCCTGTGTATATAAGAGGTCCGAATCCGTACCGCCGCGGTACGTCCCCCGGTTAAATGCCATCCCGCTTTCCAAAGGCGTAAGCTCCCCGCGTGCCAGATCCACCTCCCCCATTTCCCATCCCCTGTTTCCATTATAGCCCGCCGCAATTCTGCCGTCCCTCATCGCAAACAGTTCCAATATATAGGATTCCAACGGAATTTCAAAATACACGCTGCCGTCCGGATGCAGCACGCAGAGTTCCTGCGTAGCGGAAATATAATAATTCCCCTCTTTATCCTGCAGGATATTGCTTATATAAAAAGAATCCGCACTCTTTTTCAGAAATATATTTCCCGTATCTATCGTTTCCAGCGTCTTTCCTTCCGGTGTCACTTTCTGAATCGCAACACGGTCCAGTACCCGCTCCGCCAAAGAATCCCCCCGATACCGGATCGTTCCTAACAGCAGGTTGCCTTCCGTATCCTTTCCGATGGCGGATACCTGCGTCCCTTCTTCCAATTCCAAAGGATACTCCTCCGTCTCATCCTCTCCGATTTTCAGGGAAAGCAGCACATGTTTTCCGTCTTCGGCCCCCGCAATCCATACATTCTGTCCGCCCCCCAATGCTATTGCGGTTATGGATTCGCAATATACGTCCAAAGACTGATGCTCTGCCGCATACACATAATCCCTCTGCTCTCCCGGCGGTCCGTCCTGCCCTCCTTCCGTTCCGTTCCCACAGCCGCATAGGAACAACAGCAGAACTGCCGCCATAGTCCATATTCCCTTTTTTCTCTTTCCCATATCTTCCCTTCCTTTCTTTATTCAGCCGAAAATGCCGTACCCGGATTCCCGCTGTGCACGGCATTCTTATTGCCGGATATAAATATCCTACTGATAAGATACAGGATTTTTATTCCATAAACCATTCCCCCTAAGTAGTATTTTAGTAGTATACCTCTGCTACTTCCTGAAATATACCAATGAACCTTTCCCCTGCGTGCCGCCCATTTGCCGCTTTAGCGGCATACTTCCTCTGCGCGGGTCTGTTCACAAAAAACTGCGGCACAAGAAAATACCTGTACCGCAGCCTCTGCTGTTCCCTTCTGTTTACTCAGGGTTAAAATGCCAATCCGCTGTTTTTATAATGAAAAATCAAAATTCTGTCCGATTTTACGCTCCTCATTTGTCAGCATATGATCTGCCATATCGGACATAATGACATCGTCAATCTTTTTCCGGAGTTCCTCCCATGAACTTGCCGTAACCGTTACCTTATCGCCGTTGTCCGCCTTCATTCCTTCCGCCAGTTTTTCCCCGGCCTTCTTCTTTTCGGCTTTCCGTGCTTCTTCTTTCTTCGTCTTTACATTTTCCTCGCGCTTCTCTGCGATGCGTTCTCTCTGTAATGCCAAAGACTTATCCACTACGGCAAAGAAGGAAGCGTTTCCATGGTCGTCAATGGTCATTCCAAAGGAACTTACCCTGTTGGCATTGCTTCCCAGGCTCATTTTCATCTGAGCTACCTGGGCCGTAGCCCCTGCCAGAATCCCTTCATACTTCTTGCGGTATTCCTCATCCTCCGCCATCCGCTCTATTTTATCGGAATCAATCAGTACGAGCAGTTCCTTGCTGCTGGAAAACATTCCCTTATTCCGCTCCGCTTCCGCCTTCTTCTCGGGAGAAACAAGAATAAAATCCATGTTGGAGTATTTTCGCTTCAACTGTTCATAATATTTCAGAGCCTTATCGCTCAACTGGGGATTTCCGACAGTCCTGCCTCCCACATAATTCGATTTTTTACCGCTTTCGGTCTTTACATCTTTTTCGCTGTTGCCCTTCACGGCATCATTCTTCTTGTCCGCCGCCTTTTTGCCATCCTGATACCCTGCTCCAACTGAATTCAGATAATCACCCTGATTCAATCCGTTCATATAATTGCTCATGTTGTTCATCCTCCCTGACTCTTTTCTTTTTCTCCGGCTGTCCGCCGCGCCTCCAACATCCATTTCAGAGGCCGCCGTATATACTTTAAATATATATCGGATGAAAGCAGGGAATATTTAACAATACTGCCAAAAGAACTTTTTTTAATATTGCACAATACCATATCCTGTGTCTTTTGCGAATTTTTCCATTCTTTTTTCTATATCTTGTGTTTTACGTCATGTTCTCTGTTTCCGGTTACAAACCCTATTGAACTCGGCAAATCCGTTGATTCCAAAGATTTTCTTTTGGATATCCGTATCTTAATGAATGACAGTACCCTGATCAATCTGGAAATACAGGTAGCCAATGAGGGGAACTGGCCGGAACGTTCCCTCAGCTATCTCTGCCGCTCCTTTGATAACCTGAATGAAGGCGAACACTACGATAACCTGAAACCCGCCATCTATATCGGTATCCCGAACTTTACGCTCTTTCCGGCACACCCCGAATTCCACTCTTCTTATTTGCTTATGAACGAAAAAAAATATACTATATATAGTGACAAATTAAGGCTGTCTGTGTTAAACTTACCTCAGATACATCTTGCAACCGAAACTGACAGTGTTCACCAACTGGATCACTGGGCGGCCCTGTTTCAAGCAACTACCTGGGAGGATATCAAAATGATTGCATCCAAAAACGATACCATGCAGGAAGCGGCCGAAACGATGTACCGTCTTAGCCAGAACGAAAAAATCCGCCTGCAATGCGAAGCCAGAGAAAGATACTACCGCGATCAGCGAACCCATCAGTATCAGCTTGAAAAAATCAAAAAGATGGGAGAAATTGAAGAGAAACTGAAAGTAATCGAAGGAAAACTGGTGATCACTGAGGGAAAACTGGAAGCAGCTGAGGGAAAACTGGAAGCAGCCATAGCAGAACTTCAACAGCGCGACAACACCATCCGCAAAAAAGACTCTCTTCTGCACGAAACACTTTCTGAACTTGAAAAACTCCGTTCCGAACTTGCGGCACTGCAAACCGGCACCACTACATAATATTATGGCCAGAATCCCCGCCAAAAAGGGGCGGGGATTCTGTTCCACGCGGCAGTCGCCAACTTCCCGCAGTCATCCGACACATTGCCTGCGGGAAGAAACGGCAAATTTTTCCTTCTTCTATCACTCTTCCTTTAAATGCCATTCCAAATCCACAGCCGGAATTGTAATATAATTGTCTGCACCTTCCCCTACCCGCAGAATCACATTCCTTATTCCTGCCTGAATAATCATTCTTGCACATATCGGACAGGGTTTTGCCCTATGCACCGAATAATCCTCAGGATTCACACCCGCAAGATACAGATCACCGCCCATCGTCTGCTCTCTGGAACAATTCAAAAGCGCATTCGCTTCAGCATGGATTGCCCGGCACATCCCATATCCTTCTCCCTGATGCATCCCAAGTTTCATCCGCGGACACACGCTTCCCAAATCACAGCAATTCTCGAATCCCCTGGGAGAACCGTTATACCCTGTGGAGATCACCGCATCGTCCTTTACCACTACCGCCCCGTACTTCCTCTTCAAGCACGTACTCCTGTAAGCAAAGTTTTCCGCACAATTCAAATAAGCATCCACTTTGGAAATCCTTTTATTCGCCTCCGGCACTACCATACCCTTACTCCTTCTCCTGAAATTCCTCTTACTTATCAATGGTGGAATAACCGGATTCCTGTAAATACCATAGCCATGCCGTATCTGTCACAGCACGCAATTACTGCATCATCCCTGACCGATCCTCCCGGCTGGGCAATATATTTTACTCCGCTCTTATGAGCCCTTTCAATATTATCCGAAAATGGGAAAAATGCATCGGAACCAAGGGTAACATCCCGATTGCCATCCAGCCATGCACGTTTTTCTTCTCTTGTAAAGACCGGAGGTTTCACTTTAAAGTGCTTCTGCCATTCCCCTTCACGGAGTACATCCTCGTACTCTTCACCTATATAAACATCGATCGTGTTGTCCCTGTCGGCGCGTCCAAGGGAGTCCACGAATTCCAGTCCCAATACCTGCGGTGCCTGTCGGAGATACCAGTTATCCGCCTTCTGTCCGGCCAGTCTCGTACAATGCACCCTTGACTGCTGTCCGGCGCCAATACCGATAGCCTGTCCGCCCTTCACATAGCAAACCGAATTAGACTGGGTATATTTCAACGTAATCAGGGCAATTTTCATGTCCGTTAATGCCGCTTCCGGAATTTCTTTATTTTCGGTTACCACATGAGACAATAATTCACCATTGATATCCAGTTCATTCCTACCCTGTTCAAACGTAATGCCATACACCTGTTTTCGTTCCACCGCACCCGGAACGTAAGAGGGATCCATCCGGATAATATTATAATTTCCCTTTTTCTTACCTTTTAACAGTTCCAGTGCTTCCTCTGTATATCCGGGAGCAATAACACCATCGGACACCTCCCTCTTAATCAGCCTTGCCGTATCCGCGTCACATTCATCGGACAAAGCAATAAAATCGCCGAAAGATGACATTCTGTCCGCTCCCCGCGCCCGTGCATAAGCACATGCAAGAGGCGATAACTCTCCTAAATCATCCACCCAGTAAATCTTCGCCAGTGTTTCGTCCAAAGGCAGTCCCACCGCTGCCCCTGCCGGAGACACATGCTTAAAGGAAGCCGCTGCCGGAAGTCCTGTCGCTTCTTTTAATTCCTTTACCAGCTGCCATCCGTTAAAAGCATCCAAAAAATTAATATATCCCGGTTTGCCGTTCAGCACGGTAACAGGCAGTTCGCTCCCGTCCTCCATAAAAATACGGGACGGTTTCTGATTGGGATTGCATCCGTACTTTAATTCAATTGCGTTCATTTTTTCCTCCTATTCCAGTTCCGCATACGCCCTCCCAGACCCTTGTTGGCAGAGAAATTTCTGTCTGCTTCGCATCCATAAATTCTCTGGGGTCTGTACGGGCTTCTGCTGTTTAGTCGCCAGTTCCATCTCCAATACAGAATTTACTTGTTTCTATTCACGATCTTCGTCTGATAAATCCCTGTTTTGATGTCAATATATCTCACAAACAGCGAAACCTTGTTTTCCTCATTCAGGCTGTTCCATATCATATCCGTAAATCCGTCTATATCACCATTGATTCCTACCAGCTTTGGCTCGCCCTCAAAACTGGGCAGCGGATTGCCGTCATGCATATACGTATGTATAAAATGCCCTTCCCCGGCCACCGGATTTTTATATGCGAAACAAAACCGGTTGCAGGCCTCCGGGTTGCCGTTATTGCTCTTTAAAATGGACATTCCGTAACTGTAACTCCCCTCCGACACACGCAAAATCCCCGAAATGCGGGGCGTATAATTCGGTGCGTCCGGCTCGAATTCACGTTCCCTCAGCGACTGTTCAAACGTCTGTCCTGCCTTCATTCCGCTGTAAATCGTATCCGTCTGATCGCCGTTGGTCACAATTGTCTTATCCTCCAGCACCCTCACCGGTGCATAAATGATAAGACTGGGATCCTCCAGTTTGGACGGATCAAATGCCTGTGTACGGATACCTTCCCCCTCTTCTACAAATACGCGGTTCCGGCTGTTTGAACTCCTGCCCATGATAAAATAAGCCGTAACCGCTTTCGTCCCGTCCTCAGACAGGCCGATCACAATGCCTCTTCCCGGATAAGCATTTTCCTTCAGTTCCCGTTCCAGTGATAATCTTTCCATGTTCCACCTCCATTTGTTAACACGTGCTTCCTCCGGAGGGCTTCGCTTTACGAAAAATTTTTACGTAAAACAAAAAGACCGCCCGGACGCACTTATACCGTGCTGCCCAGGCGGTCGGCCATCCTTTTTTCCAACCATACACTCCCCGTAGGTACTCCTACACAGGCACTCCCTGCTTCCGCCAGTCGTGTACTTTCTTTTATCTTAAAGGAAACCCGGCGGTAATGCAAGTCTTT
Source organism: uncultured Lachnospiraceae bacterium (assembly GCA_910579935.1). Lineage (GTDB taxonomy): Bacteria > Bacillota > Clostridia > Lachnospirales > Lachnospiraceae > Kineothrix. The sequence continues at coordinate 32,829 of CAJTVQ010000031.1, read as the reverse complement.
TATTTAAGAATAATCTGTCCTCAAACTATTCTTAATATTTTGATACCGGTACACACTCAGTACAATTCCTGCCAATACATACGCCACTGCAATCCCGCTTCCCCCCGGCGAAAAGAAGGGCAGGAACAACCGTGTGGACGGAATTCTCCCGAAAAAATGCAGAATATCAATGACCGTCACAATTTCAAAGAATAAGCCGCAGCCGCTTCCCATGATCATCCCCAGCGGATTCCCCTGTCCGAAGGACACCTGAATCACTCTTGCAGCCACCGCCAGAAGAAGCAGGCTTATTATCAGCATCGCCGCCATCCCGTAATAATTGGCTACAAAATTCAGCAGATAGTCGTTTTGAATACCAGGCAGATTCATCATTTCCTCTCCGCTGCCGCCAATCAGCCGGCTGCCTTTCAAATATTCCGCCGCTTGCATCCTTTGGTAATCATAATAGGAGCTATTCTGTCCCAAACATGCCTTGATCCGCTCCGTCTGATAAGTTGCCAGATAATTTCCAAATACAGCCGCTGTCATTCCCAGCGCAGGCAGCAGTCCGAACACTGCCCAGAATCCAGCCAATACCCGCTTTTTGCTGACCTTAAACCACCCCTTTCCCACTGCTGCAGAAAACATTGCTGCCAGTACAAAAAACAGCAGCACAGAAGCGCTAAGGCAATTCATCCGCAGCGTCAGCAGAGGAAAAAGCATCCACAATACACACTTTAAAATTCCTTTGTACCCATTTCCCCTATACCGGTACAACAGGGCGCCGTACACGGGAATATACAGATATATTAGTTCATAAACGGATGTGGTTCCGTTTGGTTTCATTCCTGTAAAGGGAAGTAAAACTGCACCCAGCAAAAAAAGCGCCGCTATCCGTTTCGCATACTTTCCGATATAACTATAATCCATCCGGTAAACTGCCAGCATTGCCATATATCCGATCAATACCCTTGCACCATGCCGCAGACCGTACACCCCTCCCAGCGATTCTTCCCTGATACCGATGCCTGCATGTACAAAAACGCTCAGAATACTGATAACTCCTATTAAAACAAGCATCCTCCAATCCGTACGGGGACTATGCACCCGGTTTAAAGCCGCCCCTGTCTCCAGCGGATCGCCCATATCCCTGACAGCCTCTTCCAGCGCCTCTTTCTTTTCCATTCCGTCCCTTTCATTTGCCTTCGCCTGATCCAAAATATGATTCCTGATCTCCTCCCTCACCATCTCCCTTGCCTGTCTGCATTGAATCTGTTCCAAAAGTATGTTTAAATATTCCTCCATCAAATCATCCCTTCCTTTTTTATTTTATCTGCCCTGCTCCTGCTTATGCCAACACATGCAAAACCGCCTTCGAATACTTCCGCCACTCATCTTCCTTTGATGCCAGCATCTTTCTTCCTTCTTTTGTAATGCTGTAGTATTTCCTGACTTTTCCAAGCACCTCTTTCTCATAAGAAACCAGCATCTTTTTTTCCTCCAGATTATGCAGCAATGGATACAGTGTCCCTGCTTTCAGTTCAAACACATTCTGCGACCTCTGCCGCAGTGTCTCTATCATCTCATACCCGTATTTATCGCCTTCTGACAAAAGCTTAAGCACCAGCATCGCCATACTTCCCGAAATTAACGTCTTATCCATCCTCTTTCCTCCTTTTTTCAGTTGCGGCGCAACAGCACTAAAGGGTAAAGTCGCAAAGGCACACGAGAGAAACTTTCACTCGAAAAGGCACTCATAAAAGTTCCTCTCGTGTGCCTTTGCGGCTTTACCGTCCGGCTGAAAATACTTCTGGTCAACACCTGACTTTTCTTAGCCGGACTTTTTTGCACGCCTTCCCTGTATGCATACCATTCTTCCATGCTGCTTTCCAATTTCTTTTATATATAGTCTATCTATATATCGTCCATCTATATAATACATCCGTGGTCTATACATGTCAAGTATTTTGCTGCAAAAACTAAAAATGCCTGTTACTATTCACAGCCAATTTTTGGGCACGTCAAAAAGAGCGGGTGGACAGTGATTGTTTGCCCGCTTTTTTGTTCGATTGATATTTTATGCTGATTCATGTGTGAATATTTCCTCTACAGTATATGGATTTCCTTCACAAAGACGCTGCAGCGCATGAATCTCATTTATGCTATTTCTGCGGCATGTCTCAATATAAGTCTTTATCCGGGCAAAGTTCTGTGCCGCTTTTTCTGATTCAAACTGTCCGGATATTTTCATATGGGATTTTATTCCGCGTAGCCCCCTTTCTGAAAGATTATTGGTAGTTGGCAGGGTAAAGTCTTCTACCCAGAGAAAATAATTTCTTCGGTATTCCTCTATCCGTTTCAAAAGAGTTTCCTCAAAATGTGCACCATAATTACTGGGATCCTTTATGTTTTCTTTCCTGCCCGACTTCAATATTTTATCCAGTTTTTTGTTGAATTTTTTGATATAGGCATCATCAAATGCACTGGCACCGTTATCGATTGCATCTTTTCTGTCTTTAATTGTACGGGAAACATGCTCTTTCAAATCGTCTGACCATTTATGGCAGGTATCACTGCTGTTCTTCTGGCAGTCTCTTTGGAGGTGCTGGTTACACTCAATGTTATCAAAGCTGTATTTGTCATTATAGTTTACCTTGTTATGGTCGTGCATGATTTTTGTATCTGCTGTAAGAAAGGCGAGCACGCTGTCATCGTCCAGGCTTTCCATATCTTTGTGGAGATGGGCTGTATAATAAGCAATCTTTTCGTCTCCATAAAATCTGAAACACGCACGGGCAGTATTGATCATGATTACCGTATCATCCCAGTACAGCAGAGTTCTTGTGATCATAAGCATACGCAGGTCCTCACAGAACAGGACAAGCGCCTGGCCCGCACGGTTTTGAAGTTTCGAAATGTACCCGTCACATGGAGCAAGTTCGCCCGCAGTCAGCCCTGCAAGGAACATTCCAGTCTTATTAACCGGAGCATTTACAGTATCCAGCAGCGACAGTGCTACTGCCTGGACCATGCTCCCGTACTGGCATTTTTCTTTTAGACGCGGCTCAATCACAGAGCGGAACTGTGTGCTGCAGTCCAGACAGCGGTAATAGTAATAAATGTGTTCACGCCTGACCACTTTTACTTCAATATCATACTCATATTTTATTTCTGACTCTCCAGTTGGTGCGAAGTTTTCGCTGCCACAGTCCGGGCATGCAAATCCATCGTCACCACCACCGTGCTCAACGGTCTCCGTAACAGTACTGTCGTCCGGCGGTGTGAGGATATGTTTTTCATGGCCTGGCTGTCCGCCTTTTTTCTTTCCTGTGTTTCTTCGGGAATTAGGGATGACCTTCTTTTTTCCGATAGGCGTCTGCGATGTAGGTGTTCCGGTGTTCGTGCCATCATGTCCTTTCAGCGCGGGTTCGCGCGCCAGACGGTTTTTCAGTTCCTTAATGACCGCGTCTTTTTGCGCAAGGAGCTCTTCATAATCTGCCTGCTGCATGTCTTTTGATTGTTGGGCAGTCTTAAGGGAATGCCGCAGACTGCTGATGGTTTCCTGGTACCCCAGGATGCGGTCTTTCAGCTTTACATTTTCAGCTGTAACTTTCTCAAAATCGCACCGGATATCGCCCGTAAGTTTCATGTTCATCCCCCAGGACCATTAAGAATCAAATTCATTCATAAGTTCCTTAAGCTTTTGCAGCAGGGCTTTCTTTTCCAGCTTCATCCCGGACAGTTCATCATTCAGCATCTGAATTTTTTCGCTCTGTTTGGAAAGCTTTTTTTCATACGAACGGCAAAGCTTCTTTAGCCCTGCAACCGATGCAGGAAGATCACCGGAATCATTCGGTATATCAGAAATATGGTTTCTCGTAGGTATAATTTCTCCAGTTTCAGGATCGATTTTTCCAATTAATTTTCTTTTGTTTCTTGGCTGCTTTTTTTCCTTATCCCAATAAGATTCCGATTCGTAGACATAGGTAATTCCTGATTTCTTGTTTGTAACTTTTACCTGTGACATATAAATCACCTCCATAGGTATACTATATCACAATATATACCTATTGTCAAGAAATAATAGGTATAATAACAAAAAAAAATCAGACCTATGTTTTGTGCAAATTTATAGCGTACCTTACAAGATGCGCTATATAGAATATCGTTTGGTTATCAAAATCGACTGTGAATAGTAACAAATGCCTGCACAATCCACTGTATTGGGTCGTAAATGAGTTTTCCTAAATTCTCCGCTGCCTCATCCTATCCGCAATCCACGCAGCCGCAACTGTCAAAACACCTTCTCCCGCAAGCACGAGAAAAGACTCCGCCCGCACCGTCACCAAACTCTCCCAGCTGTCCATCCGATACAGGATAGAAATAAATGCAAGGGAAAGGCAGCATCCTGCAATCCCTATATTGACAGGCAGGATACGGGATTCCCCCGTCTTAAGGCTGTCCCTTGCCGTTGCGATCATTAAAACCGCCTGGGCTGCAATTCCTGCCAGCAGCATCCTCTCTATCACTGGTCCAGCCATACTTATGTCCATTTCCATCACCCACTCCAAACCTAAAAATTCCACTGCGGCAGTATATCCTATGAATATCATACCGGCCACACAGAAACCGTATCCATGACGGTTCCCGCCGTCTGCCTTTTTCCTCGCCGCACCATCCGGCAGCATAAACCAGGCCGCCGCCGCCAGCACAGGCATTGCCGCATAAAACACCCGCAGCGGGATATACATACGGAGAAAAACAAGAATCAGGATCCCCCCCAGAACCGGTCCGGCAAATAACGCGAATCCGGCTGTATTCTTTCCTGCAAAATGCCGCTTTACTTTTTTCATATAATCCATTTCCCTGTCCTGTATCCCGTCCGTAGCAATTTCCGTTTTCTTCATAACCTCCCATGTTCTTTTACAGTCCGGACATCCGGACAAATGTTCCTCCACGATACGGCGGGTATCCTCCGAACAGATTCCGTCCGTATAAGACGGAAGCAAGTCCTTAATTACATTGCAGTTCCACCTATTCATCCTGCATCCTCCTTTTCAGCAATCTTTCCTTTCCCCTGTAAAAATTTACCCTCGCCCAGTTTTCACTTTTTCCCATAATTTCGCCGATTTCTTTAAATGTAAGGTCGCCCGTAAGGCGCAGATACATAACCTCCCTCATTTTATCCGGCAGCTTCTGCATCTCCTTTAAAACATCCAGCAGTTCGAAACGCACCAGCAGATTTCGCTCCATATCCTCTTTTTCTGACGCCTGTATGGGATCTTCCTCCAGCGCCGACGGTATTTCACGGCGGCTTTTCCGCCAGTGCTGGTACAGCAGATGCTTCGCGATCTGGCAGAGCCAGACAGAGATCTTGCAGCTTCCGTCAAAACGCTCTATGGTACGGTATGCCCGGAGAAATGTTTCCTGCATAAGTTCTTCTGACAAATGGGCATCATGGCATCGGGAATACAGGAAATGATAGACAATTTTTGCATTTTGTTCGTATAACTCATCCATGAATGACCTCCTTCCTAACCATATATCCGTTTCTTCTTCCATTCGTTACACGCTTTTCATTATTTTTTGTAACCACATTTTATCCACTTATCGATCCTGCCGGTCTTATGTATACTGACAGTTCATTCATAAACTCCTTGTAGACGCTTTTCGATTTTGATATAATATTATCATATATCAGACAGCCAAAAATAACCAGGAGGTTCCATATATGTATTTACAGCACATTAAAAAGACATTTTTTAACCTTTCTTTAACCTCAAAACTGAAGTATATCTATACCGGCTTAATTTTTGTCTGTATTTTCTGTAATCTCCTGATTTTGTATGGATTCTTTTCCAAGGAAATGCACAAAACCGTTTCCACGCTTACTTCACAGACTGTGGAAACCGTATCCCAGAATGTAGAGAGTTCTTTAGCGGTAATTTCCAAAAATTCCACCTATCTGCTTGGAACAGCGGCGGTACAAAATTACCTTCAGGATATGAACCATTCCGAATACGCCATTTTCTCCAAACAGCTTCGTAATTTTCTCTATATGACGCTTGAATCAATGCCTCTTGCTTCCTCCATAATTATCATGCAGCCATCCGGTACCTATGAGGGTGCGGCACGGTATGACCTTCCCTCTATACAAATAGATTCTCCTGAAAATACTTCCTGGCATGAAGAATTATGCACCAAAAAAGGAGCTCCTATATTAACCATCAACGCAGGCGGCTACTTTACGTTCAAAGATGGCAGCAACTACGTTACTTTGATACGTCTGATCAACAGCACGGAAGATGCGCATCCTTTGGGCTATCTGTTTATTAATATTTCCGTGGATTCCCTCCTTTCTTTTGCGCGCGAAGACAACAATAACTATTCCGATTTCTGCATATCCTCTGGAACAGATACCATTCTTCCCTTTTTAAATGACAGCTTAAACTTTTGGTTCCAAAATGTTTCCACAGACTCCCTGTATGCTGAAAATATCATCCGCTTAAACCATGACCGTTATCTATTGCTTAAATTTCAAATTTCCAGCCTCGACTGGAATTATATAGCTGCAATCAATTATAGCTATTTAACCCACCAGCACCGGACTTTTTTTCTTATTTCCAGTATCATTCTTTTAATCAGCTTTGCATTTTTCCTACTGATCGCACTGGGTACCAACCGCTTTGTCACTGCCCCTCTGTGCCAACTCATGAAAGCCATGAAAAAATCAGAAACAGGAGATTTTAACCATGCGAACGTAACTCCGTATGAGGATGAAATCGGCCAGCTTCAAAACGCCTATAATGATATGGTAGATAAAATACAACAGCTCCTTGATGCGAAAGTTTCCGAACAAAAAAGGCTGCGCAAGGCTGAATTAAATATTCTTCAGGAACAGATTAAACCTCATTTTCTTTATAACAGTCTGGGAGCCATTTCCTATCTGGTAACCTCACAACAAAACGAAAAGGCTTATGACTTAATTATATCCTTATCCGAATACTATCGGGAAAGTTTAAGCAAAGGGAATAAAGTTATTACGCTGTTCACCGAAATCAATATTGTCAAAAATTATCTGAAACTGCAAAAGGTCCGTTTTCCGGAAGCCTTTACCGATGAATATGAAATACAGGAAGATGTTCTTGACTGCCTGATTCCAAGACTTATTTTACAGCCTCTGGTAGAAAATTCTCTCTATCACGGTATCATACCCACCTGCGATTCCGGCATCATAAAAATATGCGCCTTTAAGAATGCGGAATGTCTCCTGATCCGTATTTCGGATAATGGTATCGGTATGACGGAAAACGAGCTTGAAAATATCTGGACAGCAAATCCGGACAGTCCCTATCAAAGTTTTGGGTTGCGAGGGACCATTGAGAGAATGCAGATTTTTTATGAGACACAGGATATATGCACCATAGACAGCTGCCCTAATGAAGGAACCACAATTACATTTTCAATTCCACTGAGTAAAACGGAGAGACAAGATGAACAACTCAATTTTTAAGGTTATTATTGTAGATGATGAAGAACTGGCACGAAAAATGCTTATCACCGGCACAAACTGGAGCGCTTTGCATATGGAAATTATCGCGGAAGCTGTTTCCGGTCAGGATGCGCTTTCCATTATGGAAGAGCAGATACCGGATATTCTTTTTACCGATATTAAAATGCCCTATATGGATGGGATGGAACTGTGTAATATTGTGACGAAGCGATATCCCCATACTAAAATTGTCATTACGACTGCCTTCAAAGATTTTGACTATGCCCACCAATGCATCAGCCTGGGAGTTTCCCATTTTCTTTTAAAGCCCATCAACCGTAATGATTTAGTATCAACTCTTTTAAAACTACGTGAACAGATCGAAAAAGAGAAACAGCAATGGCTTGAATTTGATCATCTCAAAAAAATCCTGGAGAAAAACCATTCTTTCCTGAGAGAACGTTTCCTGCTGGAATTTTGCGAAAACAGCACACGGTCCGTTTCCACGGAAAAACAGATTTCCTATTATTTTCCCAACGGGATTCCCTGTTACATACAGGTTACTCTTTTGGAAGCCCATTCCTCCCACGCGGGCAATTTAACAGAAGAAGAACATCTTCTGCAGGATATGAAAAATCTGGAATTTATTAAAAAACATATAGAGGGAATGAAAAATATTGAGATATTTGCTGATCACAATCATCATCTGGTACTTCTGACCTATTCTCCGGAAGTGCAGGTGGTTTCTTTGTGCGAACAACTTCAGCGCAGCATCTATCAGACTTCCGGAAATGAAATCCTATTTGGCATTGGAAATCATTATGATAATTTTTATAAAGCGGAAATCTCCTGGAAGGAGGCTTTAGAATCTCTTAAGTTCAGCCAATACATGCCTAACCAGCCAATCATCATCTACCAAAACGATATTCATGTACAAAATACCGGCTGGACATCTTCTCCTGCCGAATTGGAGGATATCAAATTTTATGTCAAGGCAGGTCTTCCCGATTCCGTACAGAAACTGCTTCCCTCCCTTTATATGGAATCAGACGGCGGCCCGATCAGTTTGGAACATGCGCGTATTTTATCCATGACCTTATTATCCTCCGCTGTCAATGTGGCAAATGATATCGGAATTCCCTTAGACGGATTATTTTCTGATTCCGGCAGTTCCTTTCTACAGATTCTTCTGGAACCCACCAGTCAGGATCTGCGCAGCCAAACCAGTGCCTTTTTAATCCGTCTTGCAACGGAAATTGCTGCCTATCGGACAAACAAAAGCAAAACCGTTTTATGGGAAGTTCTGCAGTATATTCAGACACATTTAACGGATTCCTCCCTTTCACTTGGTTCCGTGGCAGAAATATTTCATATGAACGACAGTTATTTAAGCCGGACTTTTACGAAAGAGTTAGGTTTCAGTTTCTCCAAATACTTAAACCGGCTCCGCATGGAACATGCGATCACACTGATCAATACCACCGACTTAAAAGCCTATCAGATTGCGGAAGCCGTCGGTATACCGGATGCTTATTATTTCAGTAACTGTTTTAAAAAATATACGGGAAAATCCATCCGGGATTACAGAAAAGGAACAACCTGATGGTTGTTCCTTCAAATTACCACTAAATATATTTCCCGTCAACTTCCATATCCAGTTCCTGATAGGAAAAATAATCAAAATCGGCAGGAAGCCCTGTTCCCAAACCATCCACACTAAACATTCCGGTAAAAGCTCCCGTAAATGCAGCATCGTAAACGGCTTTGATATACTCATCCGATAACCTGGCGGAATCAAACCGATATGCTGTCTCCTGCCATGTTTCTCCATCAAACGAGTACAAATACTGATAGGAAATCCCCCTTACCTGCACTTTCAGATAAATATACTCCGCATCCTCCGGAACAGGAATCGGCTTTTCCTGACAGACACTAAAAGTCTTTCCCAGATCCGTTGCTACAACATCTATCACTCTCCCGTATTTCTCATTCCATGTAACCTGTATGCAGGACCAGTTTTTCGTATTGTAGTAACAGGTCAACCCGGCAGACTGTTGGATGTTTTCCGGTCTGTAAGCCATCTTTGTTTCCGCATCAAAAGTAAAACTCTGCCATCTTCTCGCCACATGCGCCTGTAAAAATGTGGATGCCAGTGATTGCCTTCCATATAACCGTAAATGTCCGGGATGGTCTCTGAGAGACATGGTCTCTTCCGCAAGGGGAACTCTTAGCGTTTGAAAATGAAGGTTTAATTCCTCCTTGTCAAAATCATCTTTCCCGCTGATTTTTTCTCCTTCACTCGCGATTGCATCCGCAGGCGCTTCCACTTCCACCATTCCCTTGTGTCCACCCACAATACGCGGCCACCCATCATCGTCCCATATAACTTTCTGAATACCCGTTTCTCTTCCCAGCGGACACCATCCCCTTTGTTCCGCGATGGACTCCGTATGATGATGTATCGGCCTTCCCATCAGGTGCGCAAAATACCATTCTCCGGCCTTTGTCTGTACCAAAGAACCATGTCCCGCTTTTTGGATAGGATGAAACGGAGCATCTAAAGCAGTCAGCATGGGTTCTCCCGGCTGTGTTTCAAAAATTCCCCGCAAAGATTCGGCTCTTGCCACTCTTTCCTGATGGGCATATACCGTTCCTCCCTGCGCAACAAACAGATAATAGTAACCATTCATTTTATATAAATGAGGCCCTTCTGTAAAACGGTCTGCGGTTCCTTTATAAATCACCCACGGTTTCCCTATCAGTTTCTGTTCCGTTTCCGAGTATTCTGTACACATGATCCCATAAAAAGGATGATGAAAACTTCTGGGATCCCAATACTGATTCACCAGATATTTCCTCCCGTCATCGTCATGGAACAAAGATGCGTCAAACCCTGCCGTATTCAGGACAATTGGATCTGCCCACGGTCCCATGATATCTTCCGCGGTGGTTAAATAGTTGATACAATCTTTATAAGAACCGTCCGTCACTTTCACATCTGTATATATCAGATAAAACTTCCCGTTATAGTAAGACAGATCAGGCGCCCAAATGCCACCGGAATCCGGATTGCCCCACATATTCAACAGCCGCTTCTCCCTGATCGGATAAGTAAGCAGTTTCCAGTGAACCAAATCCCTTGATTCATGAATCCGGACCCCCGGCCACCATTCAAACGTTGAAGAAGCAATATAATAAGTATCATCCACTCTTATCAGACTGGGATCCGGATGGAATCCGGTTAAAACAGGATTTTTTATTTTCATATTTTGTAATTCCTTTCTTTACATCAACCTTTTACTGCACCGGCAACCATACCGCTCTGTACCTGATTACTGAATAGCAGATATATGACAACCGTGGGAAGCGTTGCCACAACAAGTCCGGCGCCCATCGTTCCCCAGTCTGTTGTATACTGCCCTACCATCTGCATAATGCCGACTGTCAGAGTCCTATACTTTTCAGAGTTAATAAAGGTGATCGCAAACATCATTTCATTCCATGTGGATAGAAATGTAAAAATAGAGATGGTAGCCAATGCAGGCTTTACAAGCGGCAGTATGATCGTAAAAAATGTTCTGAATATTCCGCACCCATCCAAAAATGCCGATTCTTCCAGTTCCATGGGAAGTACCTGAAAGAACCCGATCATAAAAAAGATAGCCATCGGAAGTGCAAATGCTATGTAGGGAATAATGACTGCCTGATAGGTATCTAACATTTTCAGGTTCCGCAGCATAATAAATATCGGAAGAAGTACTGCATGAAGCGGTATCATCAGCCCAATTGAGAAAAAGGGCTTTACAAAACGATTGGCTTTTACCCTCATTCTTGCGATCGCATAAGAAACCATACACGCAAGGACATCCGATATCACAATTACAATTACCGTCACCAAAATACTGTTCAGCAGATAATGCCCTACATTTGCGTGAAACAACGCATTCTGATAATTGGACCAGTGAAATTTCTCCGGAATTCCCATAACATTCCCGCTGTATATTTCATTATTATCTTTCAGCGAAAAAAAAGCAAGAAAGAGCAAAGGATAAGTCTGCACCACCGCAAATGCAACCAGAATCATATGAAGCAAAACCTTTGTTGGTTTTATCTTTTTCATCTTCTTCCCTCCTAATAAGTGATATTTTCTACTTTGAAACATTTTTCGATCAGGAAATAAAAAACCAAACATTCCAGTACAATGAAAATTGCCATGGCGCTTCCCATTCCGTATTCCATTCTGGAAAAAATAGAGGTATACATCAAGGTACTAGGCACTTCACTCGCATGCAAAGGTCCTCCTTTTGTCAAAACCCAGATCAGATCAAAAAGTTTGAGCGAACCGATCACTGCAAAAGTCAAACTTACCTTCATAGTGCTTTTGATCAGGGGAATCGTTACATGAAATGCCATCTGCCTCTCATTTGCCCCGTCAATCTGCGCAGCTTCATAAATATCCGCCGGAACGCTTTTAATTCCTGTATACAGGATCAGCATATGATACCCGATATACTGCCATACGATGGGAAAGAAAGAAGATGCAAGCACGAATCTTTTATCCCCCAGCCAATCTTCGCCTTTTAATCCGAAGCTCCTTAAAATTGCATTCAATGCACCATAATCAGGGTTATATATTTTTAAGAACAACTGCCCGATCACAACCGTGGAAAGCAGTACCGGAATAAAGTATATAGTCCGGTATATCTTTTCTCCTTTTACATTTCTCGCCAATACAAGAGCAAAAAATAATGCCGGGATCAGCTGCCCTACAATAGATGCCACTGCCAAAATAAGCGAATTCCGCGCCGACAAAAGAAATGCTTCATTTTTCAGCAGCTTCAAATAATTGTCTATTCCATTAAATACTTTTTCTCCGATTCCGTCCCACTGCATCGTGCTGTAATAACCAGACATGGCAATCGGAATAAAAGCCATGATTAGATAAATTGCCAGCGCAGGAGTTACAAAAACCCAATATGCCCTCTTATTTCCAAGCATCCTCTGCATAATATATCTCCTTTCAAATTATGAAATTTTCCGGTTTTCATGTCTGCCTGTTGACAGACTCGGTTTTCATGCTCAAATTATATAAAATAAGAGAATCCGAAAATCATTTCCGGATTCTCTGCATGTGATTACTCGTTTAAAGCCTGAAGATTTACGCAGAAATCTTCCGGGGTTACAGACCCATCAATCAGCTTGGCAATCTCATTCATAATCGTATCTGCTTTTGATCCGCCGGTTAAAGAATCTAACCAATATACATATCCTGTCGCATCCGCAGTCAATGTTGCAATTTCCTGTGATAAACGATTCAGGTCGCTGGTATCTCCCATATCAGCTTCCCATGCAGGCATTCCTGAACCTGCGAGATACTGGTCCTTTGACATTTTTTCACAAATATACTGTGCAACTGCTGCTGCCTCTGCAGGATGATCACAACTGCTGCTTACAAGGAATGTCTCACCAGAGCCACCATGGAACTCATCGATTAACCCCTTTCCGCCATCAATTGCAGGAAATTTAATAACGGAGATTTTACCCTTCACTGCTGCATCATCTGCTTCACAATCTCCGTTCAGCCAGCTTCCCATGAACATCATTGCTGCCCTTCCCTGCTTAAATGCCGCCACGGCATCATCTTCCGAGGTTCCCATTGCGCTGCTTCCAAAACCACCTCTGGCTGCAAGTTCCTGTACCTTTCCCGCTGCTGCCACCAATTCTGGTGTATTAAAAGATGCCGTACCGTTTAATGCTGCATTGAAATCTTCCGCTCCAGCCATTCTGATTGCATGTATGCCAAAAATCATCAGCCCCGGCCACAAATCTTTTTCTCCCAGAGAAATCGGTGTGATACCTGCCGCATTGAATGCATCTACAGCTGCAAGCAATTCATCATATGTTTCAGGAATCTTTACATTATTCTGCTCAAACAATTCTGTATTGATATACAATGAGGCAACTGCCACACTGTAAGGATACCCGTATGTTTTTCCATCGAAAATGAAATTGTCCAATGTACCGCCCAAAATCCTGCTCTTTACATCATCTGTCATATACTCGTCTAAAGGTAGTACCAGACCTGCGTCTACATACGGCTTCATGGTTCCTGCGCCCCAGTTAAAAAATACATCCGGCAGTTCATTGCCTGCCATTGCCGTTTTCAGTTTAACCTTATAAGATTCCGATTCCGTCCCCTCATGTACCACTTCCACATTCGGCATATCGGTTTTAATCGATTCCAGTGCATTATAAAATGCAACATAATTGCCGTCTGTAGAATTGGGATCTGAGAATTGCGACCATAAAGTAATTGTTACTTTTTCGCCGGCTGCTTCTGCATTCGCTGCATCTTTTGACGCTCCATCACCTGATGTTTCATTACCCGCTGTTTCATTTCCGGCGTTTGTTTCTGATACCCCGTTACTTTCTGCTGCCGGTTCATTTCCTCCTGCATTTCCGCAGGCCATACACCCTAACGCCAGCACTGCTGACATCATCAAACCAACTGTCTTTAATAGTTTCTTTTTCATAGCCTCTCCTTTCAAAACTAACTTTCTTGATGAAATCATTCTAACTTTCACATCTTTTTTTTAGAATAGAATTACTTTACTATTTTTTAGATTTTTTTGACTGAAAAGAAAAAAGATATAATTTCTTTTCTTTAGATAGAATTTTTTTCATTTCCCTGCCTTAGAGACAGCAAAAAAGGATATCGAAAAATTTTCTTTTTTCTGATATCCCTTTTGGATCACAATTGATCAGCAATCAGATTTCTTTTTCCTCTCCCATGGAAAACGCTTCCTGTGAAACCCCATGACATTCCGCTTTTGTACCTTCCCTTACTCTACCGCCTTAAATGCCTCCTCCAAATCCTCTATAATATCATCGATGTTTTCCGTACCAACAGACAGCCGGATCGTATTTTCCCTGATTCCCTGGTCCTCCAGTTCTTCCTCATTCAGCTGGGAATGGGTCGTGGATGCCGGATGGATCACCAGCGATTTTACATCCGCCACATTGGCCAACAGGGAAAACAATTCCAGATTGTCTATAAAATCCTTCGCCTTCTGCGCATCTCCCCTAATTTCAAAAGTAAAAATGGAACCGCCGCCATTAGGGAAATATTTTTTGTAAAGCCTCTGCTGTTCGGGGTCTGCCGATACCGACGGGTGATGAACCGCTTCCACCTGCGGATGATCGTTCAGGTATTCCACTACCTTCAATGCATTTTCCACATGCCGCTCTACCCGCAGCGATAAAGTTTCCAGCCCCTGTAAAAAGAAGAAGGCATGGAACGGGGAAAGGGTAGCGCCGGTATCCCGCAGCAGAATGGCACGGATTTTTGTTACAAATGCCGCCGTACCTGCTGCTTTTGTAAAGCTTACGCCGTGATAGCTGGGATTCGGCTCCGTCAAAGACGGGAATTTTCCGCTGGCTTCCCAGTTAAACCTGCCGCTGTCCACGATCACGCCTCCGATGGTCGTCCCATGGCCACCGATAAATTTCGTTGCGGAATGCACCACGATATCTGCGCCATACTCAATGGGCCGTACCAGATAAGGGGTTGCAAACGTATTATCCACTACCAGCGGAATCTTATGGGCATGGGCAATATCCGCCAGTTTTTCAATATCCACCACATCGGAATTCGGATTGCCCAGCGTTTCGATATGAATGGCTTTTGTATTTTCCCGAATCGCCGCTTCCACTTCCTCATACCGGAAAGGATCCACAAACGTAGTGGTAATCCCATATTCTTTTAACGTGTGGGCAAGCAGGTTATAAGTACCGCCGTAGATATTCTTCGCAGCCACGATATGGTCGCCTGCATGGGCAAGATTCTGTATGGTGTAGGAAATCGCCGCCGCACCGGAAGCCACCGCCAGCGCTGCCACGCCGCCTTCTAAGGCCGCAATCCTTTTTTCAAATACATCCTCCGTGGGATTGGTCAGTCTGCCGTAAATATTCCCCGCATCACTCAGATTAAAACGGGCTGCCGCATGTTCACTGTTATGGAACACATAAGAAGAAGTCTGATAAATCGGCACTGCCCTCGCGTCCGTCACCGGGTCCGGCTGTTCCTGCCCCACATGTAACTGTAATGTTTCAAATTTTAAATTTCTTTCTGCATATGTTTTCTTAGCCATTATGTATCCTCCATTCTCTTAGGCCTGTCATGAGCAGACAAAAGCTGTAAATAGTAGCAACGGTTCCATATTACCCATACTTAATATCTTTCTTTCATAAACATCTCCTTATTCTACATAATTCCTATCTGTTTACAATGAAATAATATCATAATATTTTCCATTTGTCAAATATACGCGCAAGCACGGCTGCCCGGCTCGTTGCCCACGGAAATAAATGCTCCATAAATTCATTCTCACTCTTGCATTTTACCGAAAGACTGGATAATATATAATTGCATATAGATTTTTTGCTCTATATGTAAACTATGTAATACAGAGGTAAGCGAAATGGAAAATCAAAAAATCAAAAGAAGACGTCATCTTGGGAGAAAGGTAAACACTTTAGTAACATGTCTGCTGGTAGTCAGCATTTTTTCTGTAGTGAAATTATGCATATTCATGTTTGAAAATCTTGCCATGAGTATGCTGCAGGATCGGTGTGTCAACGGCACAAATATGCTGGCGTATGAACTGCAGAATTATGACGGGTCGGAAGATATGACCCGGCTGCTGGACGATTTAAAGGGACTGATGCGTTGTGAATTCACTATTTTCAACGGGGACACAAGAGAATATACAACGATCCAGCAGGACGGGAAACGTGTGGTTGGCACCACCCTCTCGGATGAACTGAAAGAAATCATTCTTGTACAAGGGAACAGCTATGTTGGGGAGACACAGATACTTGGAAAAACGCATCTTTGCTCCTATGTACCTACCAGAGATGCCAACGGACAGATTAACGGACTGATCTTTGCAGGTATTTCTGAAGAGAGCGCTTTAGAAGAAATCCGCGGTACCATGGTAGCAGCAACTGTGGCGGGAGTGACCATGGTCATACTAAGCGTTATCATTATGACGATTTTTATCAGAAAGACCGTCTCAAAGCCGCTTTCCCAGCTTACCCGGCTGGCACAGACAATGGAACAGGGAAA
Source organism: uncultured Lachnospiraceae bacterium (assembly GCA_910579935.1). Lineage (GTDB taxonomy): Bacteria > Bacillota > Clostridia > Lachnospirales > Lachnospiraceae > Kineothrix. The sequence goes on along the minus strand of CAJTVQ010000031.1, from coordinate 16,231 downwards.
TCTGGGACTGGAGAAAAACAAAACGGCAAAAATCAATATACGTTCCAACGATGAAATCGGTCTTTTGGCTTCCGTTTTTGATAACACAATAGAGCGGCTCCGGGGATACATAGGCGAAATATCCTCCGTACTGCAGGATATTTCGAACGGAAGCCTGACAGCAAAAACCTCACAGGATTATGTGGGAGATTTTGTTTCCATTAAACAGTCCCTGAATCAGATTCTTGATAAACTGAACGATACCATGACACAGATTGTGGAAAGTACGGAATATGTTTCGGGCGGAGCCGAACAGGTGTCTGTCGGAGCACAGGCACTGAGCCAGGGAGCGGTGGAACAGGCCAGCACCGTAGACGAACTGGATATGAATATGCGCGAGATTTCCAGGAATGTGGCCCAGTCAGCAGAAAATGCAGTACAGGCCAGCAGGAATGTGGAACTGGTTGGTACACAGATTATGGAAAGCAATCAGAAAATGCAGGAAATGATAGGCGCCATGAAAGAAATCAGCGAGAGTTCGGATGAAATCGGCAAGATAATCAAAACCATCGAAAGCATCGCTTCGCAGACCAATATTCTTGCGCTGAATGCGGCAGTAGAGGCGGCAAGGGCCGGCGAAACGGGCAAAGGCTTTGCCGTGGTAGCAGAAGAAGTGCGTGCGCTGGCAGGCAAAAGCACAGAAGCCTCCAAGACTACGGCGGATTTGATCGCACGTTCCATACAAAAAGTGGAGCACGGTACTTTGATTGCCAATGAAACGGCTGCCCAACTGGCTTCCGTTGTGGCCGGGGCAAACGAAATCATGGAGACGACCAATCAGATAGCAGACACTTCCCGCACACAGGCTGACTCCATTGCGGAAATCCGGGAACAGATCAGCCAGATTTCCAGCGTGGTACAGACCAATTCCGCTACGGCGGAAGAAAGTGCGGCAACCAGTGAGCAGCTCAGCGCACAGGCCGGCGTATTGAAAAACCTGACTTCCATGTTCCAGTTAAGAAATTCCGGAAAACGTTAACAGCATGCTGCACGAAAAAAGAAATTAAAAAGCAGGCGGAATGATAATTTCATCATTCCGCCTGCTTTTTCGCAAACCTGCGGCCGTATATGCGATTCCGCAAAGATCCGCTGACTGCTTTATGTCCAATCCGCTAAAAACTCATGCACGATTCCAGGCATCCATTATTCCGCCCTGTCCATCGCCATCCGGAAATCCTTCTGGTCCGTAAAAATCTCATGGGTATACGGATTCTTTTTCTGTGCCTTCGCCCGTCTCAGAATCACCGCGAATATTACCACATTCACTACGATGGAAATCACGGAAATCACTCCCTGTGCCGCAGGGTTCGCCGTTGCCGGCATCGCTTCTCCCAATGCGGCAGCGGCGCCGCCTGACCCGTATACCGAAGATACGGTGGTAAACCTGCTGCCATCCTGAAACAGCGGGAATACCTGTGCAAACATACACCACAGTGCCAGCGTATTGGCGCGGTTCTGAATCCATCCGCCCTTATTCCAAAGCGCATTGGCAACCGTAGGCGCTAACAGCAGCGCAAACCCGCAATACCAGGAATGGGTCGGCAGGTTCAGATAGGTATATTGGAAGTTCCAGATATCATAAGCAAGGATATAGCACCACGTCATATCCGGCCATAACATATCTTTCCTGTCTTTGGAGGAATAAATGCCCCACCAGCCGGTCATGCATAAAATATTGATCAGTCCTGCCACACCGTTTAAAATATTCCACCATCCGCCGTACAGCCATACGCCTTCCGAAGATTTCCACCATCCGCCCATGATATTTCCGGCTTTGATGACCGATTCGAAATCGGAAGCCACGGCAATCAGAATATTGATCGCCACGATGACAAAAGGAAATACCTTAAATGCATGGGACTTTCCCAGTTTGCCCCATTTGTATTTGATGATCATAAAACCGATACAGCCTGCCAGTGCCGCATACAGCTTCGCATAATGGAACCAGCTGTTCATATGCACATACGTCTGGTTGGTCAGCGCCCACTCCGCTCCTTTTGCGGCTCCCACATAGATCGAAATGAAATAAACCGTCAACGCGGCAGGAATCACAAAGAAACAGATGCTCCCCCCGATTTTGGAACGGCGGGCGATCTCATTGACCGCCACCAGTCCCGCAAACACCATGATCCAGCCCAGAATATGCCAAAGTATCATCCCGTCATAAATCTGAAATATCATACACTCCACCTCGCTTTCTCTTTTTGTAAACTGCTTTCAACAGTCTCTTAATACACTTCTATTTCCTTAATATTAAATTCATTTCCCTGCAAAAGCCACGTATCGGGACTTTTGCAGTAAGGGCAGATTTTTCCGTGCTCCACGGTGGGATAGGTCTGTCCGCATCCCTCACAGTAAGTAACGGCCGGAAGCGTCTCCACCACTAGACTGGCATCCGCAAACAGCTGCCGTTTCCCCGCCGCCCATTTCCAGCAGTTCTGCAAATAAGACTCTATCACCGTGGATACTTCTCCGAGTTCCAAAACCACTTTGGAAATGCCTTCCGCCTGGTTTTCTTCCGCCACCTTTTCCAAAGTATCCATAATATGAAATACAACTCCTAATTCATGCATGGCTCAGCCCTTCTTCGGAGCAAACGTTACTTTCAGCGACTGCCTGACCATATTGGGAAGCACATACTTCAGCTTATCCTCCGATTTTACCATCTCGGAACAGCCCGGATGCTTCCTGTGCAGGGTAATCGCATCAAATACGCACTTGGTCGTACAGATTCCGCAGCCGATGCATTTATTCGGGTCTACCACCGACGCGCCGCAGCCCAGGCAGCGGGAAGTTTCCGCTTTCACCTGCTCTTCCGTCAGTGTGTGGGATAAATCCCTGAAGGACTGCTTCTGCGCTTCCTCCGCCCGCTCCGGTCTCTGCCTGTCGGTATTGTCATAGCCGGCGATAAAAATGTCCTGCTTATCCAGCTCAATGAAATCCCTCCGGTTTCTCCCAATAGTCAGCGTACAATGTTCGTGCACATAACGGTGCAGCGACACCGCGCCTTCCCTTCCTGCCGCAATGGCGTCGATGGCAAATTTCGGTCCGGTATAGACATCGCCGCCCACAAAGATATCCGGTTCCGCCGTCTGATAGGTCAGCTTATCGGCAATGGCACCGCCGTTCGGACGCAGCTCCACCTTCGTTCCATTCAGAAACTCTCCCCATTCAATCCCCTGTCCCACACTGAAAATAACGGTGGAACAGGATACGGTCATCGTATCATTTTCGTCATAAAGCGGGGAAAATCTGTGTTTTTCATCATACACGCGGGTACACTTTTTGAATACCACTCCTACTGCTTTTCCATTCTCCGTCAGGATCTCTTTCGGTCCCCAGCCGTTATTTATGGAAACATTTTCCTCCGACGCCTCTAAAATTTCCTCACGGCTTGCGGGCATCTCATCCCTGCTTTCCAGACAGAACATGGAAACGGACGCTTTTCCCTTTCCGCAGCGCATGGAAGTCCTCGCCGCATCAATGGCAACATTGCCGCCGCCGATTACCACCACGCTGCCGCCCAGGTCAAAGGCCTCCCTTGCTCCGGCCTCTCTCAAAAATTCCACTGCCGTATAGACACCCTGCGCATCTTCGCCGGATATGTTCGGCTTCCTGCCGCCCTGACCAATCGCTATGTAAAAGCCCTTATACCCCTGTTCCCGCAGCTGTGCAATGGTAACATCTTTTCCGACTTCCACGCCATATTTGATTTCCACGCCCATAGCGGTAATCACATCCACTTCCGCCTGAATCAAATCCTTTTCCAGTTTATAGGAAGGAACCCCGTAGGTCAGCATACCGCCCGCTTTTTCATTTTTCTCAAAAATCACAGGCTTGTAGCCCTTGTCCGCCAAAAAGTAAGCGCAGGAAAGCCCTGCCGGTCCGGCTCCGATAATGGCAATCTTTTCTTCAAAATACCCTTTCAGGGAAGGAACCGTAGGTTTCGGAATATACCGCGTCTCCTGCTTCAAATCCCGCTCAGCGATAAAACGCTTCACTGCATCGATGGCAACCGCCTCATCCAGCGTGGCACGCGTACAGGCATCCTCACAGCGGCGGTTGCAGATACGCCCGCAGATGGCCGGCAGCGGATTGTCCTTCTTGATCAGCGCCAGCGCCTCCTCATAACGTCCTTCCTTGGCAAGCTGCAAATATCCCTGAATGGCAATGTGGGCAGGACAGGCTGTTTTACAGGGGGCCGTACCGGTATCATGGCAGTTGATCCGGTTCACATCCCGATAGTTATGCGTCCACATATGCTCGCCCCACTTCTGTTCCTGCGGAAGCGGCATCTTCGGATAAGTCATTTCGCTGCCGTCCTTTCTGCACAGCTTCTGTCCAAGCTTCACCGCTCCGGCCGGACAGGCTTCCACACACTTGCCGCAGGCTACGCACTTCTCTTTCGCCACCTTCGCCACATAGGCGGAACGGGACATGTTAGGCGTGTTAAAAAGCTGGGAAGTACGCAGGGCATAGCACACGTTCACGTTACAGTTGCAGATGGCAAAAATCTTATTAGCGCCGTCGATATTGGTAATCTGGTGGACAAAACCGTTATCCTCCGCCTGCTTAAAAATCTCCAGCGCTTCTTCCCTCGTGATATAGCGTCCGTCCTTCTGGGTCTCCACCACATAATCCGCCATATCCCCTACCGCAACACACCAGCCTTCCGGATCGTCCCCGCAGCCCTCGTCGTACACAAGGCGGGAACGGCGGCAGGAGCAGGGGCTTGCCGCATATTTTCCCTCATACTTGGTCAGCCAGTAGGAAATATGCTCCAAATCCACGGACTCACTTTCCATCTCAATGGCTTTTTCCACCGGAATCACATGCATCCCGATACCGTTTCCCCCTTCCCCCACGAACGGGGTCACATGTTCCAGCGGCAGCCTTGACATATGTTCAAAGAACAGGCTGACCTCCGGATTCTGTTCCAGAATGCTGCTGTTCATGTTGAAAAATTCCGCTGCCCCCGGCACAAACATGGGAAGCACATACTGCTTTTCATGCGCAGGATTTTCCCAGTTGTATTCCAAAATCCCTTTGACGGACATCGTCTGGAGTTTTTCTTCCAGCTCCTTTTCGGGAATCCCCGTCAGCTTCACCATCTCCGGCAGGGTCTTCGGTTTACGCACCCCCATCTTCAGCGCGATCTCCGCTTCTTCGTCCGTCAGCACTCCCGCCAGTCCCCAATACTCCGGGTCCTCCTGCGTAATCTTCTTAATTCCCAGTTTCTGCGGAATCCGGTCCGTCATCATCTTCCCCAATCTGACGATACTCTCCCTTACGGGTTCGCTGCGGTCTGTCTGATGCTGCGGATATACATAATCCGGATATAATTCTTTGTCTAACGTTTTCTTCATACCTTCCTCCCTCGTAAATATTTCGTGCTCCGTTACTGCTTTCGCCTGTTTTACCGCACATTTGAAAACTGCTTCACTCTGTTTTATGCTTCCGCCAGTCTGCCGCCTCCTTTTCCAACCATTCCACCCATTCTGCCATTCCCTCCCCGGTCCTGGCACAAACAGGAATGACTTTTGCTTCCGGATTGCGCATATGGATATACTCCCTGCACTTCTCCATATCAAAGTCAAAATAAGGCAGCACATCCGTTTTGTTGATCAGCACCACATCACAGACGGAAAACATCAGCGGATATTTCAGCGGTTTATCATGTCCCTCCGGCACGGAAAGAATCATGGCGTTCCTGGATGCACCGGTATCAAACTCCGCCGGACAGACAAGATTTCCCACATTTTCCAAAACAGCCAACTCCACGTCCCCCGTTTCCAGCCCTGCCAATCCCTGTCTCGTCATCTCCGCATCCAGATGACACATGCCTCCCGTATGAAGCTGAATCACCTTCGCCCCTGATTCCGAAATGGCGCGGGCATCCACGTCCGAGTCAATGTCGGCTTCCATCACGCCGATTTTGAACTTGTCTTTCAGCATTTCAATGGTACGCAGTAACGTGGTCGTCTTGCCGGAACCAGGGGAGGACATTAAGTTCAAAAGAAAGACTCCTTTTTCTTTTAATTCCTGCCGCAGGAGCTCCGCCTGCCTGTCATTGTCCGCAAAGACGCTCTGTTTGATCTCCAAAACTCTTACTTCTCTCATATCCGTCCTCGTTTCCCTTACTGTTTTACGGTAATTATGATACGTTAATATGGTTTTCCATGCATCTAAAACAGTACGATATTTAGTAATTCTATTATATGATTTTCCCGGAAGTGCGTCAACTGGTTTTATCTTTTCAGATAGAAGTCAACAACCCCACTGTGCAGGCTGCGGGGAATGTACCTCCTGCCATTCATAAATTGTCTGCTATTGCAGGGACAGGGAAATTTACATTAGTTTTTCGCCGCTCAATGATATCCATGGCTCTATCTGAAGAGTTACGCTGCATCTGTTGAGTTTAATGCTTTATAGTCCATGATAAATTCGCTATCGTTTCCGGTTCGGCTACCATCAAAATCTGTTCCACATGAAGTCAATGTAAAAACAAAAACCAGAGAACATAACTCTTTTGGAATATCTACTTTCCAGTCCCCTTTATAAGCAGCAATAATTCATCGCCCTGTGTCTGTGTATTTAACCCTTTGATTAACTTTCCGTAATAGCCAATTAGTTAATACATGGAAAATATCTTTTTTGCTTTTTCCTTTAGAATATTTCTTGCTTCAATAGGTTCAATAATTTCGACATACTCACCAAAAGAAAGCAGATATAAGAAAGTCCAATCACTAAGTTTATCGCATCCCTGTTTCTTTACCTCAGCAACGCCATGCTCCCGGTTAATTTGCTGATCTTCTTTTTTGCACCACAGATGGCAATCCCAAAATAATTCAGTTCCGTTTCTGAAACACCCTTCATCTTTTCCATGAACTCATCATAGGTCTTGCATCCCTGCGCCAGATCAGAGAAATCAACCACCGTCAAATCTGAAAATTCTGACTCATACAGTTTCTCACGGATGGATTTGATCACATCCACATTGCCCTTTAAGATAGGCACCGGGAATTCAATGATTCCCAAATGCCCATTACCCGTCCTGTCATATACATCTGCGCCCACAACCTCCGGAAACTGCTTTCCGAGCGTAATACCCATGATAGCCGCAGTGTTCGCAATAATACCAAGCGGCAGGTTCTCGTCAATCACCATGACACATTTCTCATTCTGTAAATCCATTTTCAATCCTCCTCGTTCCCTGGAGGATTTCTCTTCCTGTTGATAGCAGCGGTAAAGACAGGCTCTGCGAAATCCTGCCCGCTCATATTTTCCCTCGTTTCCGCACTGCTTTGTGCATAATAAGTATAGCGCAAAACGCTCAGAAACAAAACGACTCCGTATCCTTCTGCCGCTCTGATCCCGCCTTCCGTCCTGACGTAAGGAACCGTTCATAATCTGCCGCCGGAATCCCTATTCGTAAATTTCAATAATGACCCTCTCCGCCACAAACTCCTCTCCTTCAAAATATCCTTCCGCTTCCAATCCTCCGTCTTCACGGATATCGGAAAAGGCAGCTTCCCCTACCACGATATCCGCTCCGCCTCCCTGAATGGTCCAGCATTCAAAGGTTGTCGAATCCGTACACCGGACTGTCACCAGCTCTTCCTCCGGACTGCCTGCCTCCGGTATCACCACCATACTGTCTTCCATCAATACGCGGCTGAGTACAAAACTGTCCTGCGCAATGCTCCTGACTTTTCCGCCTATCATATCGCTAACCTGACTCTCGCTGCTATTTTCCGGCAACGGAGCCGGAATACTGCTGTCACTGTTTTCTCCGTTATCCGTCTGTCCCGTATCCGGCACTGTACTTCCAGATGTATGCTCCTCAGCTTCGCTGCTTTGGTCCGGCTGTTCCATATTCTCATCCGCCTTGTCTTCTGCGGGAAGCACGGTATTTACGTTCTCCGCCTCCTGTCCGCTGCCGCAGCCCATTGCTGCTGCCAGCATAAACACCATTACACCTGCTGCCATCTTACAGTTTCTTTTCATCCTGGGTTGTCTTTTCATTCTCCGTTTCCTCGCTTTACAGTTATTTTTTGTTACAGGACTATGTTTCCGATCACCTGCCCTGAAGCATGTTAAAGAAAACATATACAAACACGTCCTAAAACATTTCCTAATTATGGCAAAGGAATCTTTAATATATCTCTAAAAAAAGCATACAGACAGATTTTTTGTGCTATAATGTACGCGCAGGCAATGTACAGCGCCTGCATGTCCGGACAAAACCCACTCAGTAAACCAAGGAGAACAAGCATGAAGAATCTGACCGTCGGAAAGCCGCTGAAACTTATCCTGTTTTTTGCAGTCCCCCTGTTTATCGGGCGGCTGTTTGACCTTTTTTATACATTAGTAGATACCCGTATCGTAGGAGAAACACTGGGTGAAGCTTCTTTGGCCGCCGTAGGGGCGACTTCCACCCTGAGCGATCTGCTGACCGGACTGCTGAACGGCTTTGCCAACGGGGCTGCAATTGTGGTTGCTACCTATTTCGGTGCAAAAGATGAAAAAAATATGAAAAAAGCAGTCGGGGGCATGGCATTGATGGGCGTGGGCGGTGCATTACTGGTCAGTTCCCTGTGCCTTCTCTTTTTGACGCCGATCCTCCGTTTCCTGAATATCTCGGAGGATATTCTCCCCCAGTCCCAGAGCTATATCCGCATCATACTGGCCGGGCTTGCGGCTGTTACCTGTTACAATCTCTGTGCCGCCGTACTGCGCGCCATCGGGGATTCTTTTACGCCGCTGCTGTTTCTGATCTTCGCCTCTTTTCTGAATATTGTTCTGGACTATGCATTTATCCTCGGCTTCCATATGGGCGTGGAAGGTGCGGCCTATGCCACCGTGATCAGCCAGGCTTTGTCAGCGGCGCTCTGCTTTCTCTATATGCGGAAAAAATATCCGCTGTTGCTTTTGGCAAAAGAAGATATGAAAATGGAAAGAAAAGTGTACCATAAACTGCTTACCACGGGAATTTCCATGTCCTTTATGACATCCTTCGTGAACCTGGGAACCCTGGCGCTGCAAACAAGCATCAACACTTTCGGAACCAATATTATCGTAGCCCATACGGCGGCGCGGAAGGCCACTTCCATTTTCATGCTTCCGTTTTCCGTGTTGGGAACGACGCTTGCTACCTACTGCGGACAAAACCTGGGCGCAGGAAAATATTCCCGTATAAGAAAAGGACTCCGGGATACGGTACTGCTCACCTTCGGATGGTGTGCCTGCGTGATTCTTGTGGCATTCACTCTGTCTCCGGCATTGATCCGGCTGATCACCTCCACCGCACAGCAGGAAATACTGGACACGGCCTCCCTGTATCTGAAAGTGAATACCTCTTTTTATTTCGTGCCTGCGGTAATCTGCCTGTTCCGCAACAGTATGCAGGGATTCGGGGATAATAAAACGCCGGTGTTTTCCAGTTCTTTGGAATTAGCAGGGAAAGTCTGCATCGCATTTTTACTGGCTCCGGCGATCGGATATATGGGGATCATCATAGCGGAGCCGGTCGTATGGATCATTATGGTAATTCCGCTCGTTGTGAATATGGTGAGAAATCCGGTTCTGCGGATGGAAGATAGGGCCAAGCGCTGAACCAATGTCATTCAGTCAAGTCAGCCTCCCACCACAACCACCTCATCCGCCATGGCAATGGTGGAGCTCCGGTGTGCGATCATGATCGTGGTACGCCCCCTGCACACCCTGTCCAAAGCCTCATTCACCAGCCGCTCGGACTCGTTATCCAGTGCGGAAGTGGCTTCATCCAGCAGCAGCACCGGCGCATTTTTCAGCACAGCCCTTGCGATTGCGATCCGCTGTTTTTCCCCTCCCGACAGGGTATTTCCCCGTTCGCCGGGAATGGTCCGGTATCCGTCCGGCAGCGCCATAATAAACTCATGGGCATTGGCAGTCTTTGCGGCCCGGATGATTTCTTCCATGGGTACCTCATCCGGACGCCCGCAGCTGCTCCCGTAAGCAATATTCTCCGCAATGCTCACCCCGTATAAATACGGCTCCTGCGGCACGTAACTGATCAGACTGCGCATCTCATGCAGATCGGCGTTCTTTCCGCTTTTCCCGCATATCTCTATCAGCCCGCATTCCGGTTCGTAAAATCCCAAAAGCAGCTTTGCGATCGTGCTCTTTCCGCATCCCGATTCCCCTACCAGAGCCACACAGCTTCCCGTCTTTACCTTCATGGAAAAATCTTTCACAATCTCCCTGCTTTCTTCATAAGAGAAAGAAAGATGCTCCACCGTTACCGCATAGGAAACCGGCTCTGCTCCCGTTTCCGCTGCCACGGCTGTTTTTCTTCCTTCCTTTACTTCCTGCATACCCGTATCCGGCTCTTCATACCGTTCCGGCTCTTCCTCCATCTGCATGAAATCATACAGCCGTCCGGCGTTAGCCACACAGTTCATCATCTGGGGCAGATAACGCCCTATGTCCAAAAAAACATAACGGAACGTGCCGTATATCGTATAGATAGCCGTCAGTTCCCCCAGACTGATCATCCCATGGGAAAGAAAGATGATTCCCAATCCGAGGAAAGCCAGCGTCCCCAGCAGATCGAACAGGCAGTTCAGGCTTTCCAGGGCAGCCGCCATCCGGTTTGTTTTCTTCTGTGTCCGGCAGCAGCTTTCGCTGGCATCTTCATAATCCGTCAGCAGCCGTTTCCCCACCGGAAAGATTTTCACCAGTTCCATTCCGGCAAGTATATCCGTCAGATGTTCCATCATTTTCCCGTTCTGCACCGACAGCTCCCCGCCCAGCCGTTTCATCGGTTTCATAAACCAGGCGTTTACGGCAAAGGAAAGAAGACTCACTGCCAGCAGGCAGAAGGTCAGACGGTAATTGTAATAAAACATGGGTACCAGATACACGACGGAAGAAATCACTGCCGCTGACAGACGCCGCAGTCTGGAACCATAAATATCCCCTGCACGTTCCACGTCAAAGGTCAGACGGGACATAAAATCCCCGCTGTGGTTCTTCTCATAATATTCCATGGGCAGACGCAGGGCTTTGGCAAATATCATCTTTTCCACTTTTGCGATCCCGCACTTCGCCTCGATGTTATAGTGGATGATTCCGAACCTCCATATCAGCCATGACAGAACAAACAGGAAAAAATTAACCGTCACCATAACCGCCAGTCCTTCCGTCTGTCTTTCCTGCGCCGCCGTTATGATATCCTTTACCAGCCACGCATTGACGACCCGTCCCATCGCCTGCCCCACGGTAGAGACCATGATTGCCGCAAGATAAAACGGAAGCCGTTCTCCCATTAACCCCATAAACCAGAAAAAAGTCATGGGTTTTTTATCCGCTTTATGTACCCTATGCCCAAACTGCATTTTTTCCTGCCTCCTTTTTCCTGCCCTGCGCTGTCTCCTGTTCCGGTTCCCGCTCCGGGCCCTTATCCGTTTCCTTCTCTCTTTCCGCTCCGTACAGACCGGCATAGGCGCCTCCCAGTTCCAGCAGCTCCTGATGGGTTCCGCGTTCCGCGATCCTTCCCTGTTTCAGCACGCAGATACAGTCTGCCTGCCGGACGGTGGAGAGCCTGTGTGCTATGATCAGCACTGTCCTTCCCCTGGAAATGCGGGCAACGGCTTCCTGTATCTCCCGCTCTGTTCCCTCGTCCACCGCAGCCGTAGGTTCATCCATCAGGAGTATCGGCGCATCTTTCAGAAAAGCCCTTGCAATGGAAATCCGCTGCTTCTCCCCGCCTGACAGCCTCGTTCCCCGTTCTCCCACGACCGTATCGTACCCCTGCGGAAGTTTCAGGATCAGCTCATGAATATTCGCATTTTTACACGCTTCCACGATTTCTTCCTCCGTGGCCCCTTCTTTTCCGCATGACACATTCTGACGGATGCTGACCGGAAACAGAAACACATTTTGGGATACCAGGGAAAAACATGCCCTCGCCGCCTGCAGATCCCAGCTTTCATAGTCCTGCCCGTACAGCAGGTACCGCCCCGACATCCTGGGATAAAAACCGCATAACAGCCGGAAAACGGTACTTTTCCCTTCTCCCGAACCGCCCACAAATGCTACGGTTTCCCCCTGTTTTATCTCAAAACTGATTCCGTTTAAGATCATTTGCCCTTCATGGTAACCAAAACGGACATCCTCCCAGGCCAAAACGTTCCCGTCTTTCTTTTGTAAGATTCCGCCCGCTTCTGCCTTTGACTCCATTTCCGCTTTGGATTCCATTTCCGTCTTTGCTTCCGCTTCCATCCCGGTTTCCGCTTCTGCCTCGTATAATTCCTGCAGCCGTTTCATCGAAACGCCTGCCTGCCGGAAATCATTCAGACAGAACACCACGTCGCCGATGGGATACAGGATACGCCCCATCAGCACAGTAAAAGAAATCATATCGCCTGTCGTGATCCTGCCCACCAGCATCTCATGCAGCGCAAACAGGTAACATCCGGTCACCGGAATGGTCGTCATTACATTTTTCACTACCCAGCCCATGGACGTAATCCTTGTACTGGCGCAGCCGTGTTCCGCAATCGTATCAATGATACCGTCAATCCGCCGTTTCATCGTTTCATACAGGTTATAGCTCCTGCCCGTCACGATTCCCTGCACCGCATCATAAGCCGTCTGGGTACGGATATCCATGTTCGTCCTCCATTTCACCACCACTTTCTCCAGACGCCTGGAAAGCCAGTTTGCCACCAGCAGCATCAGCGGATAACTGGCAAACAGTATTACGATCAGCATCACATCCATACGGACGAGATATACCGTCACGGTCACCACCGTAATGACATTGACTAGAAACTCCGGCAGAATTTCCGAAAAGAAACGGCCGGATTCCCCGATATCGGAGCTCAGCTTCGTCATCACACTGCCCGAACCCTTTTCGTCAAAATAACGAAAGGGCAGCCCCATCAAATGCTTTCCCAGTGTATTCCTCACATCCCGCGCAACGACTGCACTGTAATGATTCCCGCACAGGCTTTTCAAATAAGCAGTCAGCGTTCCCGCCGCGATCATCAGAACCAACGGAAGCAGAAACGTGCGTATTTCCACAGCCTGCCCTGCCAACACCCTGTCTATCGCCTGCGCAATATAGTCATTGCCCTGAATCACGATCACATTCAGCAAAAACGCACCCGCTATATATCCTGCCAGAAGCCCGCCGTGCGCCGCCCCTATCCACAAAAACAAATTCTTCCTGCGTTTTCCTACCATTTCAGCTTTCCCTCCGCCCACACTTTTTCGCATAACCGTTCCTGCTTCCTGCATTTTTCCACTCTTCCAATGATGTGGCAGTCATGATGCCTGCGGATAAGCTCCACGGCTTTCCCTGCCTTTTCCTCCGGCACTGCCACGGTCATTCCGATTCCCATCTGGAAACAGTACGGCATCATACTTTCTTCCACCAGCCCCTGTTCCAGCAGAAAGCGGTACAGCGGCAGAACCGGCAGCCTTTCCAGATCGATCCGCATCCCCAGCCCCTGTGGGATTCTCCGCTCTGTTCTCCTGTCCACTGCATTGCCGTTCTTGAAGATTCCGTGAAGAATGTCCTCTTTCTGCAGGAGGGCGATCTCATGACAATACGCAGCATTTGGCTTTAACAGCTCGTCACTGAAATAATGTTCCCCGTCAATCTTCGCATGGACTAAATCCGGCTTTTTATCCATGAACATCTTAAGCACCGGATAGTTGGCCGCATTGATGCCCTCCGTCATTAGTCCGATCAGCACATCCCCTTCCTGCATGTTTTCTCCCGTTACCAGTCTGCTCCGGTCCCCCACTCCTGCAATCCCGACCTGTAACTGATATTCATCCGCCTTATAATGCATCGGCTGCGCCCCTATCTCCACTCCGGCAAACATAACACCATTTTCCTCACAGGTCTTTTTCAGCGCCTCCGCCATATTACGCAGCTGTTCATTATTATTGTTTCCGCACACTACCATTCCTTTCAGCGCCACCGGTTTCAGACCGTAGGTCAGGATAAAATTCAGTCCGTTTGCCGCCACGTCCGCGCAGATCTCCCTGTCAAATCCCCTCTCTCTTGCCAGCTTCGCCTTGGAGCCGGGGATCGCCACCATCATGGCGTGTACCGGGTCTTTCATACCCGAAACATCCGTCCTGTAAATGACCGGTTCCAGATAATGGGAATTCAGCAGATTCTCATCCTCTGTTGCCAATATTTCCAACTGCTCTTTCAGCATATGCAGCCTTATGGTATCTACTCCCGCTTTCTCATACATATCCGTTCCGTCCGACCATTTCTCCCGCATCAGTATGGCATCCGTGCTCACGCCCAGAGCTCCCGCGATCTCACAAAGCATTTCCACCGTCGGCAGACTGATCCCCGACTCCCACTTGGAAACCGCCTGATAGGAAATATGCAGGATACCCGCCAGTTCCTTCTGTGTGATTCCCATTTTCTTCCGGTATAAAGCGATCGTATTTCCTATTTTCTTCTTATCCAGCATCTCTGTTTCCTGCCTTCTCCAAACTATATTTTATATGACGCCTCTCCCCTCCAAAACTGCTTCAGGAACCAAACCGTCGCAATAATTTCTGCTTCCATCATATCATTCACAAAAAAAGTCCACAATAACCCTATTGTGGAACTCGCTTTCATCCGCTCAACTGTCAGTTGTTTTTTCTCTCAGGAAACAGAACAGGGGCGGACATTTCTCCACCCCTGTTCTGCTCCGGTAAACTTTATTTTTCTTCCTTACACTTCCTCTGTTACACAACAACAACCCGGTTCTTGCCGCTTTTTTTCGCTTTGTATAACGCAGCGTCCACACGGGTGCACAAAGTATCCAGCGAATCTTCCGCTTTTGCCTGGGTCACCCCGAGGCTGACCGTCTGCGGCCTGATCGACGGAAAAACGGTATTGGCAAAGCACTGCCTGATCAGATCTGCAATATAAGCTGCAGCCCCCGCATCCGTATCATGTAAAAGCATCATAAATTCTTCCCCGCCCCATCTGCCGGAAGAAACATGCCCCGAACGCTCATTGTGGAGTATATCGGCAAGTCCTATAATGACGGAATCGCCCTCCTGATGCCCGTAAGTGTCGTTGACCTGTTTGAAATTATCAATATCCAGCATGACAAGGGAAAACTTCTCTTCCCCTATTTTTATCAGCGACCTCTCTATCTGGCTCTGGATTTCTTTCCGGTTATATAGTCCCGTCAGACCGTCAATAATTGCCGCTGTCTTCAGCTTTTCGTTAACAAGCTCCAGTTTTTTGTTCATATCTTCCAGTTCCAGGGATGTAACGCTGATAAACGTGGCAAGCCTGGATACCAGCGGTACCTTTGATAAGGAATGTTCGTCCGTCCTGCCCATCCGGCCCGCCGGCGCCTTTTTCTCCCCTTCCCGCATGGCTGCTATCACAAGCGTTACATTATGCTGGTTCAGATTCCCGTTTGTGCGCAGAAACTCGCCATGGGAAAAAAATCCGCAGGACGGCGATATTTCCTTAAACGGTTCAATCTCATAAGTCGGCTCCTTATCCGTCCAAAAGGTACGCCTCGCAGCACAGGAAAAAATATGTAACAGATCCGGGGCAAATTCTGCGATCTTCCTGCTGTCATGTTTGATGCTTTCAATGATCGTCCCCGGGTCGCCGTAGGAAATCCGCACGACCGAGCCGATATCCATATCCGATGTCATGGTAATGGATCCGTCCGCATTGCTCGCTACCGGCGTACGCAGGATCGTGGTATCGTTATGTTCATAAAACAGCGGAAATTCCAGCGTATTATAGAAAAAGTTCTCGTCGTTTTTTATATTCAGGTACTTATGATATACATCATATGCCGGTATGCCGTCCAGCTCCTGTAAAATGGACCCTTCGGATTTCGTAACACGGAACTTCCGTCCAAGCGGTTTCCATCCCGTCACGTTAATGGAATCCACGTAAAAATCCTCGCCGCCGTAAAATACAATGAGAATGGAGTTTTCGGAAAAACCGTCCGTTTTTGAAAAGACACAGGAATCATCACTTGTAATATCATCACTGCACGCAACGCCGCCGAAAATCTGTATGTCCGGCCGGATATCTTTCAATCCGTCGCAAAAGCACGTCGTAGACTCCTCCGGAATCGTAAAATACATTTCAATCGCCTTTGCTCATGTGAGATAAAGAAGTAAAAGAAGTGTAAAAAATTTTGCCGTTCCC
>CAJTVQ010000030.1 GCA_910579935.1 uncultured Lachnospiraceae bacterium | reverse complement strand
CTATCATACAGGTTTGCTCCAGTTTTGTATAGGTACCCACTATCTACCGTTTACCCCTTTTCTGCACGATATGCCCTAAGCACTGCTAACAAAATAAAAAACTGCCTGACAAGTGCAATGGAAAAAGTCAGGCAGTTTGCAAATATTAGTTCTTTGACAGGTAAATTTTTTTTGGAGAACTACACTATATTACAAAGATACTGAAAGAGCACATATCATTAGTAACAGCATCTTAGACAGATCAGCAGTAAACTTCGTAACAGGTTCTAATGTATTTATGAGTGACAATCCCTGATACAGTTTACAGCTACCCAGGTATCTATGATGCTCCTGCAGTATCAAATTCTTTTGTTCCGCTGTTTTTAGCAGAATCTGGTATAGGATAATTTCTATCATATATCCTATCTATATTATAATATGGGGTTCAGGAGCATATTATTTTGATTTTTTGCATGAGTACCATATGAAATTTCAATAAACAATAATTTGGCATTACCTATAATCCTTGATGATATCTTTCCAATACTCGGCGCATACTTCATGAGTACACAAATCCATAATCGTTAGCCTCCTTGAAAAGGTCTATTGTTTTTTCAAGTATGCATTAAAAATGATTTTGGAAAAAGGCGATAGATTTGATGTTTACAGCAAAACAAAAAGAATCTAGATTATCTAAATGCCCTTGCCACAATTTATTTTATAAATATATTGTATGGTATTTCAACCAAATATATCTTTGTAGTTTTTATTTGATATTTTAACTTTTATGCTTGCTCACTCTTTTCATCTTTCTTTTATTTTTCGTATTCAACATAGTAATATTTTTTTGAAGTTGCTTATTTTCTTCTTTTAATGCTATATTTTCTTGTTCTAAGAATTCCAGTTTTCTTTTCATTTCTATTATTTCATTTTCTTTTTTTGTTTCTTTGTTTTGTTTGCGTTCCTGTTCAATTTGTTTTTGTTTCAATTCTGTCCTAAAATATTTATGATATCTCCAACCTAATAATAGCCCTATAATTGATGACACTATCAATGCAATAAACAAATTGATTTTTAATATCAAATATAATGTACCAAAAATTCCCATATACCAAAAAGCCAATACTTTAGCAAATCTTCCATGCAACTTTTGGGAACTACTAAAAAAATAAATTAAAATAAACCCTATGCATTGGTACATTAACAAACATACAAATTTTTTTATCATCAAGTCTATAGTTCCATTATGGTTATATACTAAATCCAAAATTGATGAACCAACTAAAATTAAACTGCTTTTCAATATTTCATGTCTTAACTCATGTGCCGAATTCCCATACAAAATAATGGCTGCTATGAGCCATAACCATATCGACATTCCATAGCCATATCTAATTTTATCAAAGCTATTGATATCATCTAAAAGCTGATAATAGGTTAACATCCAAATTGCTAATGACCAAACCACATATGCGATTGAGTCAATAAATTTACTCACATTCCTTTTTGCCCAATTCATTTCACACACTCTCTTTGATACATATAATATTAAATACATCTATATACTACTCTTCTTATATATCCCC
The DNA here is from genome assembly GCA_910579935.1 of uncultured Lachnospiraceae bacterium. Classification (GTDB taxonomy): domain Bacteria; phylum Bacillota; class Clostridia; order Lachnospirales; family Lachnospiraceae; genus Kineothrix. The sequence continues at coordinate 51,219 of CAJTVQ010000030.1, read as the reverse complement.
ACCAACAACACAATGTTTGTCGCAGCTAAATTCAATGCATATTCTGCAAACTCGTCTGAAATTGGTGTCACCACACTCCCCTGTCCATGCCCTGCTTTCTTATTTCGTACTACTGGAAGCCCTGTTTCCAAAGTTGTTCTTAGACTTGCCATGTGTGAAGACATATAGGCTGGATAAAAATTATTTGACTCTAAAATTTCAATTAATTTTTTCGCCGTATCTTTTGCTTTGTTATATGTATAGCCTTTTTTATCACATATTGTTTTCATCACACTCTCAAAGGCTTTTCCTGCTTCCAAAATCGCATTCTTATTATCGCCTTTTCTCCTATATTCAAATGCTTTTCTGAATTCTTCTTCCGCTCCATCAAAACCTTCTTCATATAGTAGCTTTAATGAAGGTTTTATTACCTCCTGATGAAGTATCTTATTATCAATCCTTATCACCTCACCGTTTACAAATTCATAACCAAGATTATGTTGTTTGAAACGATAATTGAGTTCTTTGACGGCTTTATCAACAATAACATTTATTTCTTTTGCAATACCTTTACGCATATGTGGGAGACTATCTATATTTCTTTCCTCTGTATTAAACATATAAAATGAAAAATCAATGAAATCCATTAAATTCTCATTCTTGCACTTGGTAATATATGTTTCACAATTGTTCTTAGATATTTCAAAAGAGTCACCACTATTCTTTTTCATTCCCTTTTCTCTACAAAAGTCATTATATAAATCATCCCAATAATAATTTCCCCATTCAATACCATCTAAGACATCTTCCATTATGTAAAAGACTTGATTCCTAAACGGTTCTGGGAAATCATCATAAATAAATACTTCGGGTTCTCCATCCTTATTTCTGATTCTTTCTGAAAATAATTTATACAAATTGATTTCTCCTTTGCTATTTTCCCATATTTTCACCATATCCTGTTGTCACTTAAACTCTATTGTCTTCGTACTTTCCCTAGTTTTTTTAATCAATTCACACTTTTTAAAAGTTCATAACTTTCATATAGTACTAACTCATACCAAGTACAAGTTTCTAAATTTTCGTACAAATTATAGATTTCACCATTCTCGTCAATATATCTTATCAAAATATCATTTTTAAAATATAGCCTATTTTCTCTCTTCTTATCAAAAACAAATGAAAAATAAAGTTTTCCCTCTTCATCAAAATAATATGTTCTAGAGTAACCTATATCATTATAACCATTTGCCACTTCAATCGAAACTATTCTATTTAATACATAATAAATTTTAACATCTGTATTTATTGGGTGCTGATAAGGTTCTCCCTTTTGATTTTGTATATTGTAATAATCATTTTTAATTCTTTTTACCTCATCTTCCACATTAATCACTTCACTATTTTTTTCAATTTGAACGTCGGAGTTTAAAGAATAATTATCGCTTGTAAAATTATCCACAGTATCTATCAGAAAATTATCTGCAGAATCTTTTCCAATATTCTCTGTAGTATCTTCATTTACTGAAACTTCATATGAATATTCATTTTTTTCGTCTGTCTTACTATTTAAATAAGTCAAAATGCCCCAAATAGATGTTCCTGAAATTGTACATACACTTGCAAGTATCGTTAAAGTTTTAGCAACCTTATCACTGAAAGTATTTTCCATAAGATTCTCCTAGAGTATTCATAAAATATCTTACATCCTCACCATATCCTGCTGCAATTTAAACTCTATTGTCTTTGTACTTCCACCAGTTCTTCTTATCAGTTCATCTTGTCCGATAACTTTATTTCAAACAGAAACATTTCATCTATAAGATTACTTTTATATTCTCCAATTTATCAATACTATATAAATATACTTTTATAGTTCGTTCATTTTATCTATTTTCCCCTATTGTTGCCTTAATTCTCTTTACTAATCTATCGCATAATTCATCTTCATCTTTCCAATATATTGTATTAATCTGTGCCACATCAAAATGTGTTCTCTCTCCATCCTTACAACTTAAAATAACTTGCTTCTTTTTGGCCATAGCATAACCTGCTTCATAATAAACACCACCTCTATGCCCTGTTAAATCAGCGACAACAAATTCACTATCCTCTATTTCCTTAAATATTTCTGGTACAATTTGATTATTGTGTTCTTTGATGTCAATTATCATAGGTTCATATCCACATGTTCTTATTGCAACCATTATTTTTTCCCTGGCTTTTTCCATTGAATTATCAAACCAAATTGCTATGAATGCCTTCTTTTTCGTATTGCCAATTATTCTTTCGCATTCTTCTAAGCCATGCTTTCTTAGTAATTCTTTTACATGTATCACATATTCCTCATAAATCTTTTGTCTTTCTGGTATATGTGAAATCAATATTAATAACCCATAACAAAAATCTATATCGTCTTTTTGCATTTGAATAATTTTATATGCATCCTTAAAATCCTGTGGATAATATAGTACTCCATCCATATTGCATCTTAGAAGGGTTTTCCCAAATTCGGCTCCCATTTTCACCCCTAATTCACTATATAATTTCGTAATGTCAGAGAGAGATATATAAGCCCATTCATCAAAAAACATTTCTTCATCTTCTGATCCAACAAATTTCTCTGGGTCAACATATTCCTGCTCCTTTTCAGCATATTCCTTTTCCCTATTCCTGCAATAAAGATTATAATAATTTTCTGCTCCTGCCCGAAACAACTCAAATTGATCTATACTTCCCAAATCAGATGCTTTATCGTTAAATATTAATATATTCATTTCATCTTCCCCCATATTTTGCAATTATACTTATCCTTCTCATGCATCCCATATTCTAAATCCTATCTTTTTGTGCCAAATCAAACCCATTCCCGATCACAAGTATGTTCATAAGCTAAATATCCTCCTGTATTTCTTTATATATTATTATTCTTACTTCTTTTACTATTTGGGCTTATACTTCTCCAAAAGTTCTTCATACCCCGCAACAATTTCCTCGTGCGATAAACTAGAGAATGGAGAAACAAAACGAGTTATATAAATACATTTTCCCATTGTACTCTTGTATCTCAGCATATGTTCAAAAATTATATTCATAATTTCTTTCTCTTTTGTTTTAAGTATAGGAAGTTTCCCTCTGACATGTGTATCCCCAGGGTATACAAACATCTTCCATTCGTCAGGAAAATCTTTCTCTAAAACAGGATAATCCTCAAATTTGAAATGTTTGTTATAGTAGTCACTTGCAAATAAATCATTCAGATTATGGATTGCATCAATATCTCCATTTTCTCTATATTCGGAATACTGCTCCCATCTATGTTCATGAAAGTACAGGTAATCCAAATAATCCTTCTTCAATGCTTCATAATAGTCTTTCTTATCTACAAAAGTAATGCTCTGATAAGCGTAGCAAAGGCTTTCGGCAATTCGCTTTTTGCTATCTTCTTCAAGTGTATCAAATTTCTTTCCATTTTTATGAGAAAGAAGTTTTAATATTTCTTTTTCATTTTTCATCTATAACACCTCTTTTTAGTATTATAGATGTCTTTCTATTTAGCAATTATAAAATTTATATTGATTACATGCTTCTTTATGAATATCTTTGACATACTGTTCTACAGAATCTAATTCCCAATATTCTGCCATGGTTTCAGCAAAAAATTCCGAAAATGACTCCTTCCCATATTTCTTTTCATCCAATGGGCTTTCTTTTAACGAATTTGTTTCAAGTACTATATTATATATCTGCTTACTTATATCGTACATTGGAGCTTTTGACAACTGATAGTCCTCATACGATTCCTGAAATATTTCCCCTTTGAAACAACCTTTAAACAAGATACTCAGTTCCAAAACGTGTACTAATTCATGCAGGAAATATCCCTTAAATGTCCTGATGTTATGAAATCCATTAAAATAACTCTTTTCAAAATTTTCTTCTGTTTGTAAAGCATCTTTACATACATCATTCACCCTCATATATAAAGGCCGTCCATGAAAAATAAACTGTTCATAATTATAGATACTTACATATGCAAAATCTGCCTCACCCATTTTCTCAAAACTAATACTGTGTATCATTTTAAATATTTCAGGAAACTCATTATATACAATATTACATGCTGTTTTAATATCTTCCCAATATTCTAACGGCAACCCTGACAACTCTATTTTTGAAATTCCATATGAATGTAATTCCTTTTTTATTTCAATAACTTTATCTCTATAAATATCCTTGTCCATTTGTTCACCCTTTAAATCCTCATTCCCCCAAAATCCCCATACTTCGTAGGCAACCCATGTGCCAAATCAAACCCATTCCCAATCACAAGTATGTTCATAAAATGCTCCTCCTACATTTCCTGTACTTTTTCATTCCTTTTTACTTAATTTCAACCATTGCAAATGCATAGATTAACATAAAAAGGAGTCTATGTATGCTAAATAAAAAAATTAGACTATTATCTAATAAAGAAAAAATACTGCTTTCAAATATTTCATATGGAATTGCAGCCTTTATACTGTTTTCCTTTTTCATAGTGCTTTTCTTTCTTTATAACAAAAATATGCAAGGTATAATGATACCACATCATTTAAATATCCCCGCATATATCCTGTTTTTATCTGGCTTCCTTTTTACTTCATTAGGAAGCAGACTGGAAGATGCAGCCAAAAAAGATAAATTAAAAACTGAAATCATAAAAATCTATACAGACAGTAATTCAATCATTCATGTAATCAACTATGCAAAAGAAAAAAATATTTCACTGGAACTTATATATGATACACTCAATGATTTTGATTCTTCTTTATTTCATAAAAAGTAGCACTAATTGAAATCACTGAAATTATGTTAAGAGTTATATCTGTTCCTTTGCTATTTACTGTGAATATAATTATGGCAAACACAATTGCAATTGCCGCCATAGTTACAATTATTTTTTCTATTATAATTAGATGCAATATTCCACAAAAGAGCCATATTAACTACTGTAACAAATACATTCCCATATACATTTTCACTCACAGTTTTTAAAAGATACGCTAAAAATGTAAAAGAAATCAAAAGAATCATGGCTCTTTGTTCTAATAATTTCTTCATAATACTTCCTCGCTCATGCATTCTCCTTAAATAACATATAGGTATGTTCCCCCTTCTTTACCCATTGTTCAAATTACCACACCGCAAAATACCCCTGCTACATCAAATCTTTCAGCCTACAGCTTCCACAATAAGTTCTTTCTCATTTTTCTTATTCGTTATACTTGGGAATTTATAAATCAAAGAATATATTATAACAATATTAGAAATATAAGATTCATCAATTCCCCGATTACAAATCTATAATCATAATTTTACATTTTCCACATATCCCCGTCAACCCTTTTCGACATTTTTCCATAACACCTTTCACTTGTTGACTACCTTCCCACATATATTATTTTGCTTTTGGCGGAAAGTATAGACTTCCTTCTTAATGAGGAAATCATCTTCTACTTATTATACTTTTTATAATAAGTGTGCAAAATCGTGAAAAAAACTGATAGCACCAAACATATACTCTTTAGGGCAGAGGGAAAATTTTTGTCTGTTTAAAATTTCAAAATTTTGATGAAAATAATACTTTTTTCATTTTTTATAATAATTACTTGGCGGCAGTACACAAAACGATATTATAATAATTATTTTTCTGTTTATTGAATTATCAATTTATCAGAATCATTTTTTAATCTCCATGGAAAGAAAACAGGATATGGAATTTCCATACCCCTATATGTCAGCATGTTCTTTCATGCCCTGTAACTTCCTTTTTGCATTATGTACACTGCTTACGGAAATACCCATGATTTCTGCAATCTCCGCATTTGTTTTATATCCCCAATGAAAATGATAACAGCCTACCTGCTTATTCTGCCAACCAGCACAAACTTGGGAGTTTTTCCTATCTGTCTTGTTACTGTTCTCTTATTTTTGCCGACATTGATTGAAATCTGCTTATTATCAAGCATGGTATGGTATGGCATCTCTTCCTAATCCAAATTAAACCCATTCCAAATATAAAGTCTTTGGAAAATTTTTGCTTTTTATCCACTAAAAGGTATTGGCCGCTTCTATCCCACCAATACCCCTATATAAACAACTATTTTATTCTTACAGATAACTTTTCAGGAAATCCAATATCAAGAAAACTCAGCCGATTATGCATCATTCAACAATATCATTGCATATTTTAATGTATAATAAAACAGATATATACATAATTTGATGACCATAAACACTCATGTATAATTATCCATCATAAAACTATTACAGAAATAGCAGGCTGCCCTATTTAACAGACAGCCCACCATATTACTTTGTCTGCCTCATCTTGTTAAACAGATAAGCAAGCATACATTTTAGAACGATACCACAAACATATACCAAACTTTGAAGTAAATGAAAATAAGCAAACACAAGCGAGAACAGAACCACTTGGAGCATTTGACGGTTTGTGATTTCCACATCATAAATATAGAATTTAAGCATATTGGATACCACCTTAATAAGAAAGACTAAACCAATATTCTGCGAAAATATCACAAGCAAAACGAAAGTAAATACACAGATGCCAATGTCGCCTGCCCTGAATTTCTTAGTCATACATCACTTTTATATTACCAAAGCTATAGGGCGGGCTTTTAGGTACTTTTTCCCCTTTCTTCTTACAGTTCTTTGCCTGTTTAATCAATGGACGAAATTCAATCCATTATACCTGTTTCAGTAATAGTGCTATATGTCAAATGCATAATAAAAAGAAATTTTATACATTATCTAATGGCAGCAAATACCTGTTTAATGATTCCCTATATGTAAGACTGCTATTAATTATTCCATAACAAAAGCAGATATGCAACACAAATTTTCATTTCGTTTAGCGAATCATCTTGTTTGAAGGAACTTTCTGTACGAAAAGTTCCTTCCTTTTCTTCATTTATAAAGACTACTAATCATTGGCTGCTTCAATAACTCAATATAACCACTTTGTATGAAATAGCTCACAACTGAAAAAACACCCTTTCGGATGCTTTTCAAAAAATGTACCATCCATGCCCCACTGCTGAACCCAGATATCAGTTTTGAATGTCATTTCTTAATAATCATTTTGTTTATTCTATATATTACCTGATAATCGGCATATCAGAAGTACCATACTGATTCTGCACCTTAAGAATTCCTTTTTTACTTGTTATACTTTTTATAATAAGTGTGCAAAATCGTGAAAAAAACTGATAGCACCAAACATATACTCTTTAGGGCAGAGGGAAAATTTTTGTCTGTTTAAAATTTCAAAATTTTGATGAAAATAATACTTTTTTCATTTTTTATAATAATTACTTGGCGGCAGTACACAAAACGATATTATAATAATTATTTTTCTGTTTATTGAATTATCAATTTATCAGAATCGTTCTTTTTAATCTTTGCAGAAAGAAAATAGGATATGGAACCTCCATACCCTTATACGTCAGTATGTTCTTTCATGCTCTGTAACTTCCTTTTTGCATTATGTACACTGCTTACAGAAATACCCATGATCTTTGCAGTCTCCGCATTTGTTTTATGCCCCCAATGAACATGATAATAGACGGCTTCTTCCCTGCTCATCCTGCCAACAAGCACGAATTTGGGTGTTATCCCTATCTGCCTGTCTACTGTCTTCTCATTTTTGCCGACCTGCACTGCTATCTGTTTGTTATCCAGCAGTTTGCGGTATCTGAGTGCAAGCATCTCTTCTTTTGCCATAACAGACTTCTTTTCTGTATCTTTTCGTTTTTTCTCCATCTGTTTCACAATGCTCTTTTTAGAGGATTCCTCTATTCTCTTATCGGCTTCTCCCTGTCCGATAAGCTGTTTCATATGCTTCTGTTCTTCTTCCGTGATGTCAAGCCTCTCTACAATCGTGCGGTTCGTATATTTAACAGTACCCTCATAGTCTTCTTCGTATCTCTCATAGTTCTTCCCCGCATAACGGATGACTGCATCAAGGGAATCATACGGTGCAGCCAGCAGGCTGTTAATTTCATTCAGATATTTTCTTACAGAATCCTCATCCATGCCAAGGAAAAAGCAGTTTACCGACATAAGATGGAAAAGAATATTCCTGTACCCTTCCATATCATAATTCCGCAGCTCTAACAGGGTATTAAAATCTTCGTCCCTCTGTATATTGACTTTTGTATACCTGCTTTTGCCTATGGTTCTGTAATTTATCTCAAATTTCCTCTGCCTGCTCTTCTTTTTCTTTTCTGATACAGTCTTCCCCCTGCATATTCCAACCGCTGATGCAAGTTCTGATAAAGTAACCCTGTTTTCAAAATTCTCTATAATATATGCTTTCTCTCCTGTCTTCGGGTTGATATTGCCAGGAATCCTGAATATCCTTGTTATGTCAGAACATTTGCTGTCTGCACCAAACTCTTTAAACTGGTAGATTAGTTTCTTTACTGTCTCCTGATACAGCTTCCGCATGGAAGGCACACTTAAGTTTATATTATTGAAAGAAAACACAAGATACCTTCCATGCCCTGAATTAATATACATATGTGGGTCTATGCCAATCCTGTCAATCACAGGCCGCATTGCCTGCAATATTTCCCCGTCACCGTCATACTCATAGGAAGAATGGTAAGTATCCAAATCTAGAACAATGGAACTTACCCCATACAGGTTAGCTGACTCCCGCTTTACCCTGAGATAATCTGCAACACTCATATAGATGCTCATTCCCAAATGGTTTGCAAATGCCACCATTGACCTAATCTTCCTTTCCGTCACATTACACTTTGGTATGCCGACCTCAAAAACAAAGGTTTCCTCCTTCTGCTTTTCTTCCAAAATATCCATCACATCTTCAATCCCATAGGTATCCTTATCTATCGGGGGCACATAGATACAGGTGAAATTGACAAACATGTAGTCAAGGTTGTGGGCATGTACCTCCTGAAAAAAAGTATAGCACCCTTCATCTGCCAAAAGGTCATCATCATAAATATTCTCCCTTTTAAAGAACTCAGACAGGAAATGCTGGTTTCTCATCTTAAAATAATACTCTAACAGGTCAAACTGCTCGATCTGCTCTATTGATTTTTCTTCCATAAAAATACTCCCTTCATTACAAATTTCAGGAGCAATCATTCTGTCTATGTAAACACTGCTTATTATGCAGTAAATCTGTTGTATTTCTGTCTTTTTACGTTATAATGATACAGAAATCAAGTGTGATTGGTGAATGATTGCACACTTTATTTTACAGGCAGATGTTACCCGCATCCGCCTTTTTCTATTATATTGTTACTCATTATACAGTCATATTTTTTGATTACAATAGATTTTATGTACAATCAAAAGTTTTTCCCGAACAAAAAAGCACTGGATATTTTATTCCAATGCCATAAAATAAATTATTTTTACATTATTTCCTTTAAAAGATAAAATATTTATTATAAATTTGATTAACAGCTTCCACATATACAACAAAAGACGGATGATTATAATCGTTTCTGCACAGGTAAAAATTCTTCTTTTCAAGATAGACATGCCGCACTTCGCCCCACAAATTCTCAGATTTTATGACGCGAACCTTTTCTTCCAGTTTCCCTGAATCCTGAACTTCATTCCAATAATACCTGTCCAGATTAACTAAACCTGTTTTTTGATGGATAAGCCTCTGCCAGTTATTATGATATTTACAAGTTATTGCAATATCAATGCTGAATGCTGTTTGATTCCCCCTCTGGAAAACCCTCTTTCCCGTTGTAAGTGCAGATGTTGAATCATGGCAATCATCCCAGCCATTTGAATAAAGAATCTTGTTAAACTGCTTTCTGACATACTCCTTTATCTCATGACCATCCAAAATATCAATAGATTCAGTGCTTACAATACACAAATTATAGTCCAAATCTATCGGCTCATTTTCATTCCGTGTTATCAAATTTTTAGCTCCACTTCCGACAAGACAGGCTTTCACTGTCATAACAGAATCGTTGTTGATACTTTGAACTAATTGATTGACGATATCATGGCAGGTGCCCTTCAGGCGTTTCAAGAACTCCTTGTCCTGAATGTAATGGTACATATATATAGTTCTCCTTTCCGCCCATGCCACCCATACAATCTTATAACTGTATCGTTATAGAATATCATACTCTCCTGTTTTGTCAAATACTTTTTCTACACCCTCACATACTCAACCTTTGTCTGCAGAATCTCTCCACAGTATTCTTTGGCCTGTATGTCTGATTCTTTATAGCTGTTTGTAACAACTTCGCAGCATACCATCTCCCCTGTCTTAGCGGAAGTATATACTACATCTACAGCACTTATAAGGCCAGCCTTCCATAAATCCATATAGTAATCATACTGGTCATAATCTCCTTCCTGCCTCATCTGCTCTAGTGCCTCTTCCATCTGATCCCTTGTCTGCCATTCTGCCTGTACTGTGTCAATCTCCTTCTTGTCCAGATTACAAATAACTTCCGCCACTTTACAGTTATGTTCCGCTGCATGGGCATTCTGACATCTACTTATTCCATATTTCTTCCCAATAAAGTCTTTTCCCTTTTTGGTTAATGCATAACTTATATTGCTTTTAGGGTTCTTATTATACCTTGAGGGATAAGTCACCTTCTCTATCAGCTTATCCTTCTCCATATTTTTAAGTCTGCTTGCCGATATATCTATCTTCTCCGCATCTTCCTGCCTGATATTCCCTGCTATGGAAAGCACTTTGAAAAACCTCCCATCTTTCGGGTACCAGTGTCTGATATGTTCTTTCATTCCCATCACCTCCGCTTCCAGAACCTTTTTATCTATATAAAAAATAAAAGGCGGGAACATCATAAAAAGACATTCCCACCCAAAAACTTTTGTTTTTGCCCTTCATCCAGTAAGACTGAATGAATCCTGTATATTATTTTTCCTGTTTATCTCTTTTCCTATATAACCACTTCCCTCGTAACACTGCCCTGCTCTCAAGGCATCCTGATGTCAACTAAGCTGGCGATAGGCAGGTCTGCAGAATACCATATATTCTGTACCCTGTATGAAACTGCCGAAGCATCTCCTTTTTCACATTGCTAAACAGCACCCTGGTATATTTATAAGAAGTATAGATTATGGATGAATGCCTTATGGCAAGGCTCCTTTTCAAACAACCAAAAATAGTTTCCTTATCTCTATACACCAACATTATAAAAAAGATATTCCAATCAATAACCAAGAGTCCATATCGCATCCTGTGACACAGAATAATATCTGTCTCCCCTGTTATTCCGAATCCAAATACTTATAGAATAGAACCGTAAACAACTATTTTGGCGGATAGCAGGTTTAAAGAAATATTGTAACTGTAACTTATGAAACTGGCAGGCATCATAAAAGAGGTGTCTGCTTTTTTGTCCACACTACCCTGAAAGGAGAAACTTATGAACAAAGAAGAAATGAAACGACTCATTTTGGAAGCGGTTTCCAGAAAATTAGGAAACGGCTACCACGGCACCATCCAAAAAGTGCTGAAAACAAACATGGAGCAGGATGCACTGGTTATCGTAAAAGATGGAGAAAACATCGCCCCGACCATTAACATGGAGCCTTTTTACGAAGCCATGGAAAACGGCTCATCCGTTAAGGATGTGGCAAACAGCATCCTAAAGGCTTACTTTCAAGCAGTATCCCTTCCCATGAGCTTTGATACTGCTTCTTTTACTGACCTTTCCTATATAAAGGGCAGGCTTTATGTGAGGCTCATCAACAGACACCTTAACGCGGAACTGCTCAGGGATGTCCCCCATATGCCTTTTCTGGATGACTTTGCCGTTACGGTCCACTGCCTTGTCGAACACTCTGGCGAAGTGAATGCAGACTTTCTGGTACACAACGGATTCCTGCCGATATGGGGCATTGACAGGGAAACCCTGTTTTCACTTGCCTTGGGAAACACCAGAAAAAATTCTGGCATTGAATTAATGTCCATAAACAATGTGATCGGAATGCAGGACTCCCCTATGACAGCAGATACCCATCAGAACCTTCTATGGGTGCTGACAAACAGGGAGAAGATTTTCGGCGCGTCTGCTGTACTGTTTGATGACGTACTGAGTGATTTTGCCGAAAAATACGGCAATTTCTACGTCGTCTTCTCCTCCGTGCATGAAGTCCTGTTTTTCCCTGCGCCTGATAACTCTGACATGGATGCCATTACCAAAATGAATCAGGAAGTTAATGCGGCACAGGTACACGAAAATGAAATTTTGGGAACAAAGGCCTACTACTACTGCAAAAACAGGGGTTTTGTTTTATCGGACGGGAGAAGCATTGGAAAAGGCTTCTTCCAGTCAGCAAATTCTTAAGAAAGGAAAAGCATACAAAAAGTATGCAGGTATTCAGTATGAACCAAATCATATTAACAGGAAGACTGACGGCAGAACCAACCGTCACTTATTCAAGTGGAAAGGAACCCGTTGCACATGCAGTGTTCAACTTTGCGGTCCCCGACATGTCCATGAAGAAATCAGAAAACGGGAACTACCCGACAGACTTTTTCCGATGTTCAGCATGGAACAAACTGGCAGAAGTCATCGAATCTTACTGTTCAAAGGGGACAAAGCTCATGGTTATTGGAAGACTCAAAAACAACAATTATGAGAAAGACGGGCAGAAAATTTACAGCAATGAAATCTTAATTGATTCATTAGAATTCCTTGAAACCAAAAAACCTGAATAAGATATGGAGGAAAAGATATGTCAATGACCATGGAAAATTTCTGCAACACCATCAAAAGGGACATCCAGAAGGAATTAGGGGACAGTTTCACCATCAGCATAAGACCGACACTGAAAAACAACGGCACAAAACTGACGGGGCTCGTCATCACGGAGGAAGGGTACAATATCGCCCCCACCATCTATCTTGATTTCTATTATGAGGAATATGCAGACGGCAGGGCAGACCTGAAAAAAGTCGAACAGGACATACTGGAATGTTACCATTCTAACAAGCCCCAAAACAGCAGGTTTGATTTAACTGGCTTTACAAAATGGGAAACAGCAAAATCCCGACTGGCCTGCAAACTGGTAAATTACAGTGACAATCAGGAATTACTGGAGACAACACCCCATGAGAGGTTTTTAGACCTTGCAGTCATCTGCTATTATCTGGTGGATATGGACTGTCCCGCAACCATCCTGATACAGGACAGGTTCCCTGCCCTTTGGGGTAAAGACAAAAATGAGGTGATCCAGACGGCGAAGGAAAACACATTCCGCCTGTTTCCGCCGAACATACGGAACATGGGGGATATCATCATGGAACTTATGGGCGGTATGGATCTGTACGGACTGGACAGCAGGGCGGGCACCAGCATGTATGTCCTCACCAGCCAGACCAAAATGAACGGCTCCATTGGCATCCTCTGCCCAGACTTGCTGAAAAACTTTGCGGATGAAATACAGGACGACCTTTATATCATACCTTCCAGCATCCATGAAGTTCTCCTTGTCCCTGCAGGCGAAACAGCAGGGAACGGCAGGGAATTATCGGAAATGGTACAGGAAGTGAACAGGACACAGGTGGAAAGGGAGGAAACCCTGTCCGACCATGTGTATTTCTATTCAAGGGAAACTGACAGGATAACGATGTAAAACAGAAGTTATCGTATAATAGCAGGACATATGGAAATGGGGCTGTACTCTGCTGCAGTCTCCAGTTCCACTTTTAATTATGGCAAAAATTTATTTCTGGAAGGAGAATCTGAAATGATTAAAACGACTTTAAACTGGACAGTAAAAAACTTAAAAAGCATGTATGATGGAAAAAACACCCTCCAGATGGACCATGTAATCCAACGCCAATCTGGACAATGGGAGGGGGATCGGCTGAAAAAGAGCCTGTTAATACACAGCCTCCTTGCAAACTATCCTGTCCCTCCTGTCTACTGTTTGAAGGAAGCAGTCAATGAAAAGGACTATTCTTATTCAATTTTAGACGGAAAGCAGAGGTTATCAACGGCTTTCGACTACTTAGACGGCAGATATCCGCTTGATGAAGAAACTCCGTCTGTTGTCATTGATGATGTCACCTACGAATTAGGCGGCAAATATTTTACGGACCTTGATACGGAATGCCAGCAGGAACTCCTGCGCTTCAAGTTTACCATCTATGGGTTTGAGGATGCAGACGATGACCTGATAGAAGAAATTTTTTTCAGGCTCAACAACAGCACACCATTATCAAAACCGCAGAAAGCCATGCCGTTATGCGGAGTTGAAAATGCAAGGTTCATCAAGTCAATCCTGTCTGACAGGTTCTTTTCAGAAATCTGCCAGTTCTCTGCCCTGCAGAGAAGGAAATCCGATGACATGTGTACCTTACTGCAGGCAATGATGCTTCTGGATAACAGGTATGGGGGCTATGAATTTTCCTCTATCTCCGCTGATGAGATCATGCGGTATGCTTCCTCCATCAAGAACAATTATTCGGAGGAACAGAAAGAAAGGCTGTACGACATCATTGATTATCTGGAAAAGGCATTTCCTGAAAGGGAAAAGATGCTGAAAAAAATCAACATCCCAATCGTCATGATCTGCGCGGATACGGCAATGGGCAGGAACTACAACGAGTCAAAAGGCATCTACCGTGTGGGACCCATGTATTTCAGGCAGTGGTTCTCCTGTTTTTTTGAAGAATGCTATGAGAACTATAAAGAATACTGTTCTTCGGGCAGCATTAAAAAGGAGAAAACACTGAAAAGAATTGAAATCATGGAAAATAATTTCAGGGAGTATTTTGAACTGGAAGAAGATGATGTATCTGTACAGGATTCTTCTGCCGATAAATCTGCCCTTTCAGATAACAGCACGCCTTCAACGGATGCTGATTCAGCGGGAAGTGATTCCCTGACTGAAAATGAAACGGAACATTCAGACCCGCAGGAAGAATCTGACGGCACTTCCGCCCCTGCATTCATTTCTGCCGACTTTGAATCTGATCTGGCCGAAGAGCCTCCCGAAAGTCCCTTCTTGAACGGCAGGGAAAACATATGATTCTATTCAGGGATGTTACGGGTTCCGTGGCATCCCTTATTTTCAAGAAACATAAAACAAAGGAAGCGAGATAGTAAATTATGGAAACAGAATTAACAGAAGTAATGGAACACATAAAAATTTATTTCAGCAAAAACCTTCAGGAATACAAAGTCCTGAAAGTCAGGAAAAAATCATACCATCCCGATGACTCCTGCCTTTACATGGTATCCGCAGGGAAGAAAGACGGGACTTACACTGTATGGACATGCTGGAATGAAGCAACACGTTCCCTTAACCACGGACATTATGGATTACTGAGTGAACAGGACTGCGAAAAAGTTTTTGAAGAATACTATTACGGCGAACCTGATAACCAGAAAGGACAACCAGATTATGCAGATTAATCTTTACAACATCAGACTTGCAGAGAACTTAAAGCCAGCACTGGTAAAGGAAAAAGAAATACATTATACCGCTAATAAGGTCTGCACGCCAAAAGCAACCGCTGATTTTTTCAATGATGTTTTTCAGCTAAACGAAATGGCAGAAGAACACTGCTATATGCTTGCCCAGAACATGAAAGGCATGGTTCTTGGGGTATTCCTTATTTCCAGGGGGACTGTGAATCAGACTCCCGTTGGAGTGAGGGAAATATTTATCAGGATTCTTCTTACAGGGGCATCCTGCATCATACTCTGCCATAACCACCCATCCACGGACTGCAGCCCCAGCAGGGATGACATCCTGATCACACAGAAATTAAAGGAAGCCTGCAGACTGATGGACATTACACTGTCCGACCATATTATCCTTGGCGGCAGCGCTTATTTCAGCTTCAGCGAAAGCGGAATTCTCTGAAAGGATGGTGCATATGAAATGGTTTGACAACATAACGGATATAGAGGGGCTCCGACAGAAATACAAGGAACTTCTGGTGAAGTACCACCCAGACAATAACCCAGACACAGATACCACAAAAACAATGCAGGATATCAACAGCGAGTATGACCGCCTGATTAAAACATTCAAAGGCATACATACTGAAAACAATGCTTCTGATTTTTCAGAAGACGAACTGAAAAACATCCTGAATGAGCTTGTAAAAGTAAAAGCCAATATCACGATTGAACTTGTCGGACGCTGGATATGGGTATACGGGCCTGACACAAGAACAATAAAGAACAGGTTAAAAGAACTGGGCTTCCGTTGGTCCCCCAAAAAGGAAAAATGGCATTGGGGAACTTCCACGCACAAAAACACAAAGCCTGTGGATATGGACTTCATCCGTGTAAAATACGGAAGCACAATCTACCAGCCAAAAGATGCGGAAAAAAAGCCGCAAATCAACTGACGGGGAACCTGCCATGTGATTATATGGCACTTGAATGGAACCTGTTTACATAGTATACTTAATACAACAAAAGAGAGGAAGCTGCACTATGGCAAAAAGAATACAGCCTTTAAAACCAGACATCATACTGAAAAATTACTGGAATGACAACAGGCAGTTTGCCGACCTGTTCAATGCCGTCCTGTTTGGCGGGGAACAGGTCATCTCCCCTGATGAACTGGAAGATGTGGACACGGAAGAATCCTCCATACTGGAACATCGGGATTATGCCGAAAATATCAGGGCATCCAGGGACAGCATAAAAATATGCAAAAAATCCCTGACATACGGTGTGGAACTTACACTGCTTGGACTGGAATCACAGGAGCATATCCACTATGCCATGCCAATGCGCGTCATGGGTTATGATTACGGCACATACAAAAAACAGTATGACAGCAATGCAGGGAAATACCAGAATGCAAATGGTATGACTGAGGATGAATATGTTTCAAGGATGAGAAAAACGGATAAGTTTACTCCCGTGATCACTGTTGTTGTCTACTACGGAGAAAAGGCATGGGATGGAGCCACTACCCTGCATGACATGCTGAATATCCCTGATAAAATGAAACCGTTTGTAAATGACTATAAAATGCTTCTTGTGGAAGCAGGGAAAAATGACCTAATACTTCATAACATGAACAATGTAGCATTTTTCGATATGTTAAAAGTTATTTTGGATAAAAGCATACCAAAGAATGAAGCAAAGAAAAAAGTCATAGAATATGCCGTAAGGCATAACGTAAACAAAACAGTAGTCATGACAGTCGCAGGTGCAACAGGCAGTAACATTGATTACAATGCTTTTGAAAAAGGAGATGGTGATATGTGTACTTTATTTGATGAAATTGCCAAAGAAGGTGAAATAAAAGGTATCGAACAAGGCATTCAGGCATTAATTGAAAGTTTTCAGGAATTGGATATACCATTCTTAAAATCCCAAAAACAGTTAATGACAAAATTTTCATTATCGGAAGACAGTGCCAAAAAGTATATGGATAAATATTGGAAATAAGTTCTTCTCCCCTAAAAATGGGAACAGAAGTTATACCTGAGCTCAAAGAAATGAGATGGTGATATGTGTACTTTATTTGATGAAATTACAAAAGAAGGCAAGGCCGAAGGTAAAGCTGAAGGTATCATTGAAACAGGACTCGACTTTGGTCTTTCTGAAAATGACATTTTGGAGAGATTACAGAAAAAATTGGATATATCCTTACAGAAAGCACAGGAATACTTTGAAATGTTTGGAAAGCAAACAGTATGACAGCAAATCATGCTTTCCAGCCCCCAAAACGGGGGCTTTTCTTATGCCCTTCTCCATAATCTGCCGTCTGAAATACCAGACAGATAGCATTACCTGTCATAACATGCTATCTGTCTGCCCGATTATCATTTCTTTCCTGTTTTCTATGATGTAAGGTAAGCCTTTTTTAAGGGGCTTACAGAAAGATAAAAAGGAGTGTGAAATACACATATGTACAGGAACGAAAATATTTCTGCCAGAACAAAAAGCAGAATGGCAAAGGAAGAATGTTTTAACAGGAATATTCCCATATTAAATATACTCTTCTACATCGGCAACGGATTTATGCTGAGAAAGCAGGCAGTTACACTTGCAAGAATCTTCTACCAGATTAATGAGCACAAGGCAAATGATATGATTGCCGACCTGCTCTCCAATGGCCTGTTAGTCAAAAAACAGGCTACTACTACAAAGACCTGCCTTTATATCATGACTAAGTTCCCACTTGCACAGTACCATGAGTGCAGCACAAGGGATTCCTGCTCTATCAAACTGAATAACAGAAAAATTTGGCACAATATTTACAGGACTGAATTCATTATAAGACAGGCTGTGCCGATGATGGAGCAGCTTGCTATGGAATTGACCTTACAGAATCTGCTGAATTTCTTAACAGATTATTGTATCTCCGTTTTTACAACAGAAAATCAAATGTCCGTGTATCAGTTATATGGAAACCTATATGAGAAATTTCCTATCAAAGACAAAGAACTTATCGCTTCTGGTTTTCCCCGTGTATCTGATTTTATGAATGACTACTATAAGATCACCGCTGACCTGTACCACCACCAACGAAATTTTCTTGGATATAAGATTGATGTTGATTATTCTGATTACATCGACATAAAGGAAAAACTGGAACGTGAAAAAGTCCTGATTTCTTCCCCAGCGGAATGCAGGAGAAACTACTATTCGCTTTTCAATATGACAGCCGCAGGATTCTTCTTCATTGGCAAACCTGTTGATGAAACGATCACCATCGGCACATTCGATAAATGCAACAATATGTATCTCAAGAAAATCTATGATAATATCATCTGTATTTATCTGATGCTGGAACGTTACCTTGGGTTCTGTCCCAAAATCACCCTGCAGGTGTATATGTCCGATGCTGACAGGATTATTTCCCTGCGCAGCAAAGAAAACGAACAGGGTTTTGACTATTCCAGACAGGAACAGACGGGACTTTCCAAAAGAGAATGTTTTTTCCAGAATATGAGAATTCCAAGGCAGAACTGGAATGATATCCATGTAGATTATATCTGCTACCCGTTAAGGGAAAAATATAACTTATAAGCGTGTTTTCAATATATATGTTTACCTGGCTGTCTGTATCTTACAGACAGCTTTTTATCCATGTACCAAAAAAGAGACCAGATTCCTCCAGTCCCTGTGTTTTACTGCATATTCTCCTTCAAGTATTTAACCACATCCTGATGCCTGTTCCTCTCTGCCTTTCTGACTGCATAATTCTCGTCTGCTGTTATGTCAGCACCATTTTCATACAGGTATTTTACCACTTCCAGATGGCCCCTTTCTGCTGCGCTCCTGATGGCATAATTATCATCTGCTGTAATATCCGCTCCATGTTCATACAGATATTTTACCACTTCCAGATGGCCGTTCCCTGCTGCCCGCCTGAATGCACTGTTATCCCATGCTGTTATGTCGGCACCATTCACATGCAGGTATTTTACCACTTCCAGATGGCCCCTTTCTGCTGCGTTCCTGATGGCATAATTATCATCTGCTGTAATATCCGCTCCATGTTCATACAGATATTTTACCACTTCCAGATGGCCGTTCCCTGCTGCCCGCCTGAATGCACTGTTATCCCATGCTGTTATGTCAGCACCATTTACATGCAGGTATTTTACCACTTCCAAATGGCCGTTTTCGGCCGACCATCTAAGGGCACAGTTGCTTTCCGCCGTAAGATCCGCTCCATGTTCATGCAGATACTTTACCACTTCCAGATGGCCATCCAGTGCCGCCCATCTTAATGCATAATTACTGTCTGCCGTAATGTCTGCCCCATGCCCATGCAGATATTTCACCACTTCCAGATGGCCGTTTTCAGCCGCCCATTTCACTGCATAATTATCGTCTGCTGTTATGTCTGCGCCGTGTTCATATAAATATTCCACTACTTCAAAATACCCGCTTTCAGCCGCCCACCTGACTGCATAATTATCAAATGCCGTAATGTCTGCCCTGTGTTCATAAAGGTATTCCCATGCTGCAGTTTCCCCAAACGGCATTACTGTTTCAATAACCATCCTGTGGGTACGAAACTTCCTGTCATCCACATAAACATCCTCTTCATCAGGAACGCTTACCACTGCCAGTTTGTTTCCATAATCCAGATACCTTCCGACATCCTTTACCAGACAGAAATGCAGCCCTGCCCCGCAACTTCCTGACATGGCAAGCGGTTTTATATCCTCATTCATTCCCATTTTATACTGGAATCCCTGCATCAGCATATCTTCTGACAGGATTTTGCATAATATGCAGCCCTTTAAATCTTTTCCTTTTATAACTGAACCTTCTGTAAATTTCCTGTTATCCATTTTGCACATGCCCCTTTCTCCATAACTTTTAAACAGTTTCCTGAAATGTTTACTTCATTATAGACAGACAGCTTATATTTATAACCAAGGAAACATACACAAAAAAGGAACCAGATTCCTCCAGTCCCGACAGGATAACCGTTAATGTTTCCATGTTCCTGTTTTCCTGATACATCTATCCATCTGCTTCCAAATGATGATTCTTAATGCCTGTATGGGTGTACAGTAATGGTTGAACACTGTAATACCTGCTCCATTCCTGCACAGATATTTTACCACTTCAGGATATCCTTTCCCTGCTGCCAGTTTAACCGCACAATTATTGTCTGCCGTAATGTCCGCCCCGTGTGCGTGCAGATATTTCACCACTTCCAGATGCCCCCTGTATGCTGCCGATTTGACCGCATAATTATCGTATGCCGTTATGTCCGCCCCGTTTTCATGCAGGTATTTCACCACTTCCAAATGGCCATTCCCTGCTGCCCATCTTAATGCACGGCTGCTGTCTGCTGAAATATCCGCACCATTTGCATACAAAAACTTTACGGCATCCAGATATCCATTCTTTGCCGCCCATGCAACAGCATAGTTATTAACTGCCGTGATGTCTATGCCATTTAACATAAGGCACTCCCATCCATCCGCCCTGCCTAATACCTCATTCAGTGATATAATTTTTTCAATCACTATTCTGTATGCAGAAAGCCACTCATGGCCTACATAAACATCCTCATCATCAGGAACGGTTATCAGCGCAAGCTCTGTTCCATTATCAAGATAACTGCAGATGTCCCTTGCGAAGCAAAACTGCAGTCCCGATTTATGCCTTCCTGTAATATTAAACGGAATCACATCCTCATTCATTCCAATCTTATACTGGAATCCCCTCATGACCCTGTCACCTGGCAGAACCTTGCAGAGCATATAGTTTTTCAAATCTTTTCCTTTTATAAATGTTCCTTCTTTAAATCCCATGTTTTCCATTTCCCGTCTTCTCCTTCCGATATATTTTTTTGCAATCCCTCAATATATTCTTTCTTCCATTTTAGACAGGACAAACGAAACCATAACTGTTTATGCGTACTTTATTCATACGGCCACCAAAGAAAAAACACACAATACCATCAAAAACTTCCATGGTGTCTGTGGCAGGGAATACCATATCCCGTACAGGAACTGATGCTGGGTCTTATTAACGAAATATGCGGACATCAGTTGAAACAGAAAAAGCAGCCCAGATACAGGGCTGCTTCCACAAACAAATTTTTTCAAAAACAGGAGATGGTGATAATTGTATATCCCGTTTATGAGTATCTGCAGAGTTTTTATCGAGAGTTTACTGATATGCATATACCAGTACTGTCTCAGTTGCCTTTCAATTCATACCGTTCATTACATAAGAGAATAGTTATTTGCTTCTGCAGGATGGGATATTCAATTCACCTTAATATAATCTATGGGGTAAGTAAGAAAATTATTTCTTTTTTATGTATGAGCCCATACCCTGCAATATGGGATGTTCCTTTCTCATCTATTTGTTTTTCCAATCTGCATATATCTTCTTCAATTTTACAGGCTCAATATCTGATTCAATCCAATTAAATTCCTCAATAAAATAGTCCCAAAATGATTTTATCCAAAATACACTATTATCCACAAAATTATTATAAATACTCTGCACCATCAGCCTGTCCAACTTCTGAATGTCTGACATGGCATTCTGTATTTTCTTAATTTTTTTCTCCAGTTTCTTATTTAATTCATTTTTTATATGCATATCTTTCAGCAGTTTTTTATTTTCTTTAAGTATTTCCCCTCTGCTCAGTTCTTCGCTCTCCACATCTATCCCAAAATCCATCAGCCCTAAAATTGCATCCTCATCAGTATCATTATCCAAATATCTTATTTCCAATTCCATAATTCCTGTTTTGTATTTCAATTCCTCTATTTCCCCAGTCTGTTCAAGTATTCTCTTTTTAAGTTCTGCTATCTGATTTCTCATATAAAACGATGTAACATTTTCTTTATTAAACAGCTTCTTCATATCAGTATAAGATATAATATTAATATCCTTTCTTGCCGACATCTACACCAAAGTTTAAATTTCGGTTTGTTTCTGATAAAAATGTAAAAAAGATTTTATCTGCCCGCACATCAGACTCACTTTGCTCCTCATCATAATCTATTATCACTTTATTACATAACATTCCAATCAAATTATCATATGTAAAATATGGAAACCTTCTATTAATAACATTTTTAACATCACTTTCTTCTTTTTGGTCTATAAAATTCTTGCAGTACCCAGCATCAAGTAAATTAGGAGGAACTATTACTTTTTCTTCCAAACTTTATATTTTCATTCATGACATCATTATAGAAATTCGTTGCATTATAGCTGTATGCATCCTGTTCTATCATTTGAACAAATATAGTCTTAGTAAATTTATGAAATCCCAACAGATGGTAAAAATTTCCCTCCTCAAATTTTAGAAAGAACTTTTGGCCATTACCTAATATAAAACAATATTTTTTCTTCAATAATATTGTAAATTCATCTGCGCACTTCTTAAAATCAACTACAAATTCATTTGTATCTCCGTTTGCTACCCTATATTTTTTTAATTCCCGATAGCCCTTTTTCTTTTTAGCCATATAAAATTCCCATACTTTCCTGTAACCCGCGAATTCTTTACAACAAAAACATATGCTTCTTCATATATGTAATCCCAGGCACAATATATAAACAAATAATCTCCTTCGTGTAACTCTCTATTTAAAAAAAAGGAATCCAACATAAATTCTGGATTCCTTTACTTTCATATTTAGGTACGTTTCTTTCATTGCCATTAACAACTATCTAAGTCCAGTGCACCATTCTAGGCCTAATACCCCGACACTTCTGAACACTCGCAGAGTGAAGAGCCCTCTTTCAACTAGTTCTTAGAATTTAGCTGACGTCATGGGTCAAATCACTTCCAGTCATCGGAAACAATTTATGATGAACATCTCCGTTCATCATTATATGCAATAACTCCTCATTTATCAAGTATTTTTTTAATTTTCTTAGGCTATTGCATCAAATCATTATCTTTTCAACCCAAAAACAATCCCTTTATACTTCATGTAAACCGCTTTTTCATCATATCAGAACCCTGCCTGCAAAGTTGTAAAAAAGTTGTAGAATTATTTTCATATCCCTTGAAATTCCCATTTTATCAAGGTTTGCGAGGTGGTGATATTTAAGATTTTCTTAAAGTAATCCCAGAAACGCTCCCAGATTTCCCCGTTTTCCCCGGCTTGCCCGATGTGAAAACAGATAACCGGGATTGCAGCAGGTACACAGATCCGTCACATGGATCTGTTCTTCCGGAACTCCTGCCTGTGCAAAAATATAGAAATTTGCTTTCCATAAGTCCAGCAGGTATTTCCCGCCTCCTTTCGGCAGAAGGATTTGTTCTGCTTCCTCCTGAGAAAAACTTTCCCGGAACTGTTCCGCCACATCGCTGTCCACTTCATAACAGTCCCGGCAGATTGAAGGCCCGACTGCCGCGGTCACGTCCCCCGCTTTTGTCCCATACGCTTCCCCCATAGCCTTCAGGGTACACGCTCCCATGCGTCCCACCGTTCCTCTCCAGCCGGAATGGGACAGTCCCACTGCCCCGTTTTTTTCGTCCACGATAAATAAAGGAACACAGTCCGCATAAAAAGTAGCCAGCACAATTCCTTTTTCATTGGTTATCAATCCGTCCACATCCGTATAATCTTTCGGCGCCGTAACTCCTTTTCCCCTGTCCGCTTTTGTTACTCTGCGCACATTTGTGGTATGCGTCTGGTCCGAACAGACAAAATCCTCCACACTGCAGGACAAAGCCTGTGCCACACGCCGGAAATTCTCATCCACTGCTTCTTTTCTGTCCCCTCTGGTATAGCTTAAGTTCATGGAAGCAAACATCCCTTCGCTTACGCCTCCCATACGGGTCGAAAAAAGGTGCCGTACCATTCCCGTTTCTTTCAGAGAAGGAAAAACCAGATATTCCATCTCTCCTGAAATGCTCCGCTCCAGCGCTTCCATTCCCATCACAGTCCCTGTTTTCTTTCTCCGAATCTCCATTCACGACCTCCCTGTTATCTTATATGAAAAAAAGCGTTTTTATACCAGATAATCTGAGGACTTTCCTCCTGTTTCCCCGTTCCGTTTCCTTTTGCAGCTTCTATTGCTATCACATCATACCGTACCGCCCTGTCCTCTCCGATTCCGTGACGGTACCGGTAATAATCAGCCGTCCTGCATATTTTCTTCTGCTTCGCCGCGGTTACGGCCTCCGCCGGATTCCCGCTCATCCCCGAAGCCCTGTACTTTACTTCTGCAAACACAAGGTATTCCCCATCTTCCCCGATCACATCGATTTCTCCCTGCCGGCAGCGGAAATTTCTTTCCAAAACGAGAAAGCCCTGCTCCGCCATATACTCACAGGCCTTTTCCTCAAACCGCTTCCCGACTGCTCTCTTATCCATTTCCCAATGTTCCCCTTTCATTCCCGGTCGAATGTCTGCTTACTTCTGCAGTTTTGCCCGTATCTTCTCCATTCCGTCCACAAACACCAAAATTTCCGCTACCACTTCATACAGTTCCGGTGGAATCATGTCTCCGATATCCAGCCGTGACAAAGTATCCGCCAGCTTATCATCCCGATGCACCGGCACATCCACTTCCTTCGCCCGCTCAATAATCTTTTCCGCCAGCGCCCCTTTCCCGCTGGCGATCACTCTGGGAGCCGCTTCTGACGGATCATAGGCAAGTGCGATCGCCTGTTTCGGCTTCTCCTGCTTTTTTATTTTTTTTCCCATAAGCGCCTGTCTTGCACGCTCTCTCTTTTCCTGTTCTTCCATACCATACCCCCGCGGCCTTTTATGCCCTCACGTCAAAGGAATACTGTGCCAGCAGCGTCGCTTTCCTTTCCTGTGCCGTCAGTGTCTCTATCACGCTAACGCTGCCTTTTGTCTCCTCTGCTGCCACCATCTCCGATTGGAAAGAATATCCCCGCTTCCGAAGCCTTTCATCCAGCAGATGGATATGCTCTGCAATGAAATCAATCATCGCTTCATCCTGCAGGTAAAACTTGGTACTCACATTCTGATCCTTCATCCGCACATAAATATCCATCGGCCCCAGATGCTCCATATCCAGATGCAGAAGAGCGCTTACGCTGCCGTCTTCTGCTTTCGCGCTCTTCCGGTTTGCATACACATACAAATCTCCGTGCGCTTCACCGCCGCTCATTTTCAGGGGCAGCTGTATATACTGGAACATCTGGTTCATCTGATTCATAAAATCAAGATTATTCTGCATATTGGTAAGACTCTTGGACAGCGGAGTATCTTTTCCCGCCTGATTTAAGGCATCCATCAGCTGCGCCGTCTGTGTCTGCAGCTTGCGGTAAAAAGACTCCACATCCTTCTTTTCCGCCACCTGTTCCGGTTTCATCAGCCACTGCTGCTCCATTGCCCTTGTCAATACCTGCGTATATTCGCGGCTGCCGAACAATTTCATCAAATCGGCATGGTTTATGTTGCCTCCCTGCCCGGCTGTCATTTCCTGTATTCCTTTCATAAGCAGTTCTGCCGTTATACTGCCATTCCTCACCTGCGCCAGCATCCCTTCCGGCATTCCAAGCTTTCCAAGCATGGCAGCCAGCTGTGTCCTGCTTCCTCCGTTCAGTATTCCTGCCAAAAAAGAATCGTCAGACTGTACAGGACGGGTCTGTTCCCGTACCGCTTCCATTGTTCCGCTTTCTGCTGCGTCATCCCTTCCCTGTCCGCTGCCTTCCTTTATCATTCCAGCCAGTTCCCTGTCCATACCGGCCTGTACTTCCTTCTGAATACTGCCCGCTGCCTCTCCGTCCGGTAATACGGCAGGATTTTCCTGTCCCTGCTGTACCGCATTCTGTCCCTGTACGGAAACCGTTTCCCCATTCTCCCCTATGATATCCGTGAAAACCCTGTTTACAGACTCTCCCGCCTGCCCGTCTGCCGCCTGTCCCGCAGCCAGATTCAGAATCCGGGTATAGAAATCCATTGCCATGTCCCCCTGCCCCGCTGCAGTCATGGATTGGAAAGCCTTTGGTATTTCCATCAGGATATCCGTTACATTGGATAAGATCTGATGCTTATAATTCTGATAATTTTCAAACTGCTGTATATTTTCCGGCGTAATGGGAAGATTCAGCGCTTTCATCAGGACTATCGTTTCCGGATTGCTTCCCACATTTGCCATGACCGCCCTTCCCATATCCATCAGTGCGTTTTTATCAATGGACATTCCCTGCTTCATCATGGCAGACACCATCTGCATCAGTTCGCTGGTCGCAGGCAGTTTGGCCGCCTCCAACGCTTTCAGTACATTTGCATCCTGTGCCATATTTTCAAACAGAGGGCGCAGCGCTATCTGTGTTCCTGCACTGTTCTTTACCTCAAACGTCATGCTCTGTCCCACGGAAACCGGAATATCTTTATCCAGTCTGGCCGTGATCACCACATCCTTATCCACCCTTATCTGAACTTCATTCCCGTTTTTTCCCACGATTTCCCCATGGATACTCTGTCCCTGCGTCAGGCCTTTTACCGCCTGTTTTGAATTTCCGGCGGTCACATACCCGCCCGTACCGGCCTTTCCGCCGGATGACACCTTACTATCCGTATTTTTGTTCCCGTATTGAAATAAACCGGTAAGATTCATACCTTTCCTCATTTCCGCGCTGCTTTGTAACGCATGTCAGGTTTGTGGATGCAGCGCAGAAACAAACCTGAGAGTGACAGATTTGAAAAATCGATCACTCTTATACCCTCCTGACAACCTCCGGGTACCAACCATCTACTGCTCCCGTTCCAGCGTTCCCGCCGTAGCGATATTTTTCAGAAAAGACCTTCTATGTATTGGTGTTGGTCCGTACTTCCCGAGTGCATCCAGATGAAGCTTCGCACCATACCCCTTATTGGATGCAAATCCATACTCCGGAAAGACCTCGTCATACTGTACCATCAGCCTGTCTCTCGTCACCTTGGCCACAATGCTCGCCGCCGCTATGGAGATACTTTTTGCGTCGCCTTTAATAATCGGTATCTGACGGATTTCCACCTGCGGAATGGTCACCGCATCATTTAACAGCAAATCCGGCTGCACTTTCAGCTCCCCAATGGCCTGACGCATGGCTTCAAAAGTCGCCTGTAAGATATTGATTTCGTCAATCCGTTCCGGCCCTGCATACCCCAATCCCACGGCAACAGCCTTTTCCATTATGATCTCATATAACTCTTCTCTCTTTTTTTCGGATAATTGTTTGGAATCATTAATATATAAAATATCACAATCTTTCGGCAGAATTACCGCCCCTGCCACGACCGGACCTGCCAAAGGTCCTCTTCCGACTTCATCAATACCGCAGATAGCGACATATGTCCCGTATTTCTTCTCGTACTCTTTCATTTTCTCCGTACGCGCCAGTTCTTCCTCCCATGCATCCAGCCTCCGGCGGGCATTTTTCACCAGCGCCTGCACCCCGCTTCTGCCGTCCCCTTCATACTCTTTTACCAATTCAGGCAGCTTTGCAATACCGGCTGCCTGAAAAACTGTTTTTATGTCATTTATCCTACGCTCCATAAATACCTGTGCCTTTCCAAAACCTGCATCTTAAAAGCCGACGCCCCGCCGGCGGTTTACTGATGCTTCAGAATCCCGAATTTATTCAGCGGCCAGATGCGAATCCACGCCCTGCCGATAATATCACTCCTGGAAATGTTTCCCACCACCGGATCCCTGCTGTCCGAACTTTTGTTGCGGTTATCGCCCATTACAAAATATTCATCTTCGCCCAGCGTAATCGGCTCATATGCGCGCCCTGCGTCTTCTATCGTTTCTTTCCCGTAGCTTTCTTCCAGTTTCTCCTCATTGATATAAATCGTTCCCTGTTCGTCAATGTAAACCGTCTCGCCCGGCATCCCGATGATACGCTTGATATAATAAGTATCCTTTTCGTATTGGAACGGAAACACTACAATATCAAACCGCTTCGGATCCCGGAAACGGTACGTCAGTTTATCCACAATCAGATTGTCGTCATTGCTCAGGGTGTTTTCCATCGACTGCCCCACCACCTGTGTCCGCTGGCCCACAAAATGGATGACCACATACGTCAGACACAGTACAATCAGTAAATACAGGCTGGTACTTAATATTTCCCTTAAAACTTTTTTCATTTTTTACCCCATTTCCGCACTGTTTTTGCGCATTTTTATCCAACGGTCACTCATGTGGGAATTCAAGCGTAATCCGTCCCAGTTTGCCGCTCCTGAAATCGTCTATAACAATGCCTGCTGCTCTTCCAAGATCCAGCGTCTCTCCTTTTGCATAGCAACGCCTGTTTCTCCCTATCCGTTTTAACATACCCAGTGCATCTTCCTGCCATTCCTCTTCGGTCGTCTTTTCTGTCCGGAATCCTTCCCCCGCCTCTTTTTCAGACGGCTGCCCCGTTTCTTCCCTATACCGTTCTTCCAGCAATCCACTGTAATTTTCCTGCAGAAAACGGATCAATTCCAACGCAAGTTCCTCCATCGGGAGGATTTCATCATTCATGGAACCGATCATCGCCAGCCGCATCCCCACTGCCTGATCTTCAAATTTGGGCCAAAGGATGCCCGGCGTATCTAAAAGCTCCAGTCCTTTATTCAGCCGGATCCACTGTTTTCCTTTTGTCACTCCCGGCTTGTTTCCGGTTTTTGTACAGGACTTTCCGGCAAACGAATTAATGAAGGTGGATTTTCCCACGTTCGGAATCCCTACAACCATTGCCCGTATCGGCCGGTTCACAATACCGCGTTTTCGGTCTCTCTCTATTTTCTCCTTACATGTTTCCTGTACCACGCTCTGTATGGACTTCACTCCGGTTCCGTTTTTGGAATTGATTTCCACCACCTGGAAACCCTGCTGCTTAAAATAATCCGTCCATGCCTTGTTTTGCCGCGCATCGGCCAAATCCGCCTTATTCAAAAGAAGGATTCTGAATTTATTTTTTGAAAGTTCATCTATATCGGGATTACGGCTGCTCAGAGGAATTCTTGCATCCACCAATTCGATGATTAAATCTATCAGCTTTATATTCTCCTGCATCATACGCTTTGCTTTTGTCATATGACCGGGATACCATTGAAAATTCATCTTTTCCCTGCTCCTGTCCAATCTGTCTATGAATCGTCTTATTCTATGAACCGCATACCGTCCCTGCCTTTTAAACAAAACCACGCTTTTCCGTATATGGTATCTCTCCTGATGGGACCGATATTGCCAGACCGGCTGTCCTCACTGACATTGCGGTTATCACCCAGCACAAAATATTCATCCTCGCCCAAAAGAACTTCATTCTCCGCGATTCCGGCTTCCTCCATCTTATCATAGCGTTCCTCATCCACCGGCTCACCGTCTACGTAAAGAATGCCGTCTACAATCTGCACCGTTTCACCCGGCACCGCGACGACGCGCTTTACATAATAATGCGCATTGGGATTGCCTCCCGGGAGAAATACAATCACATCATCTTTCTTAGGTTTGGACATTTTATAAAGAAAGCGGTTTATCAATATTTCATCTCCGTTATACAGTGTAGGCTCCATGGAGACCCCTACCGTATTGGTCCGCATCCCCATGCTGAATGTCAGAACCACTGCCAGAAATACCGCCGCAAAAGTCCCGAATACCATACCAAATATTTCCTTCAGGACGTGGGCGTTCCACTTTTTCTTCTTCTCCAAAAAACTTAATCCCTTTTCTTTTCTTCTCATCTGTCTTCATCATATCCCATTCGTTATTTTAAACTAAAGACAGTATACTATAAAAAACAACGGATGTCACGCTCTGCGACATATTCGTACGAATATACCAAAACAAGAAAGAGCAATTACGCATCCGGTAACTGCCCTTCCATTACTTCTTACTTCTCTTTTACTTTCGCTCTCTTACCTACGCGGTCCCTTAAGTAGAATAATTTCGCTCTTCTTACTTTACCTCTTCTCACTACTTCCACTTTCTCCACATTCGGGGAATGCAGCGGCCATGTCTTTTCAACGCCGATTCCGTTGGAAGTCTTCCTGATCGTAAAGGTCGCCCTGTTGCCGCCTCCCTGTTTCTTTAAAACAGTACCTTCAAATACCTGAATTCTCTCGTGATTGCCTTCTCTGATCTTTCCGTATACCTTAACGGTATCGCCTACGTTGAATTCCGGTACATTCTCTTTCAGCTGCGCAGCTTCGATTTCTCTGATAATTTCGTTCATATGTGCCTCCTTAATCTCTAGACGTTCTTAATACCTACTTAATGGTAATGCTTTTAAATAGCAGTAACAGAGGACCATCCTTTTTTCGCAACATGAATACTTTACCATATATAGGGGGGAAATGCAAGGATTTTTTTCTGGCACGCGGAAATCTGGCAGCCAATTTCAGGCAACACTCCGGCCAAAGGGATTTCGCTGCGGCAGGGGCGTCCTCCTTCACCACCAGACAATCAGTCCGAACCGTC
This sequence comes from uncultured Lachnospiraceae bacterium, assembly GCA_910579935.1. Classification (GTDB taxonomy): domain Bacteria; phylum Bacillota; class Clostridia; order Lachnospirales; family Lachnospiraceae; genus Kineothrix. The sequence continues at coordinate 20,329 of CAJTVQ010000030.1, read as the reverse complement.
ACATAATCTGTCTATGTTACAACCCAGTATAAACACTCCTTTGAAATGCATAATCCCAAATCATTCTGTAACCTTAAAGAAACCTCATTCCCTTCTTCTACCATCCCGTAAGGCGTATATCCCATAGACAGGTGTAGGTTGATCAAAAAGGCTTCCAATCCTCTTCCGATCCCCTGTCTGCGGTATTCTTCAAATACTTCCAGCATCCCGATGCTTCCTTCCTGATGGATTCCCGCAAATCCGGCCAGTTTCCCATCAATAAAAGCCCCGTAAATATTCCCGCTCCGCAGACGTTCCTCCAGATACATCCTGTCGTCTGTCATATGGTAATGGGTTGCGACCTCTTCCAGATTCTCCGTTCCTAAAGGCGTAACTGTTATGTGTTTCGGCAGGGACACTGCATTCTTACGGGTATAGACCGCCTGATATACCGGCAGGCATTCGCGGATGGGAAAACGCTGTCCCAGCGGCTTCAGCAGGCATTCCTGATGCACCACAAACTGATATCCCGCCCCCTCTTCCGGAATCCAGCCGGCTACCTCCCCAGCTTTTTCTTCCTCAAATGCAGCAATCATATAAACGCCTGCGGCTTCATCCAATACAAGAATCCCGCTTTCCGATGCCTCTACGATTTCTCCCCTTCCCCTTCTGAGACTTTCCGCAATATCCATATACTGCATTTTCCTTCTTTTCAACAGATAGCCGATATAATGCTGCTTTCTGCTGTATCTTGCATATAAATCGGGACGTTTCCGCTGTGTTCTCAGCTCTGACTGCTCCAGCCGCCATGCCTCTATCCTCTTATGGTCACCAGAGAGAAGTTCTTCCGGCACCTGCTTTCCATGCCATATTTCAGGGCGCGAATACTGCGGATATTCCAGTAAATCGTTATAAAAGGTTTCAAAATCGGCAGATATCTCATTATGAAGCACTCCCGGAATCAGTCTCGCAATGGCATCCATCATGACCATGGCCGGAAGTTCCCCTCCGGTCAGGATGTAATCACCGATGGAGATTTGATCCGTTACGATTTCCTCTAAAACCCTTTCGTCAATTCCTTCATAATGTCCGCACAGAAAAATAAGGTTTTTTTCTTTCGAAAGTCTCCGTGCCGTCTCCTGGCAAAATTTTTCTCCCTGCGGAGTCAGATAGATGACCCGTGTACCTGACGGAGGCTGTCCGCTTCCGTCCCTTCTTTCCCTTTGGTTCTCCTCTGGCATGACTGCATGTTTCCTGATTTTTTCCGTGACCGCACGGTAACAGTCAAAAACCGGCTGCGCCTGCATCAGCATACCGGCGCCGCCCCCATAGGGATAATCGTCCACTTTTTTATGTTTATTTTCCGTATAATCCCTGATATTTACCGCCTCTAAAGAAAGCAGTCCCTTTTCCATGGCGCGTCCCAAAATACTCGTCTTCATCCCCTGCTCCACCATTTCGGGAAACAGCGTCATAACATAAAAATTCATCCTACAAAAGTCCTTCCAGTAAATGCACTTCCATTTCTCCCGCTTCCACATCCACTCTCAGAATACATTGTTTGATCGCAGGAATCAGAAGTTCTTTTTTATCTTCCATTTCCACTACATAGACATCGTTTGCACCGGTTTCCATTACATCTTTTAATATGCCCAATGCCTTACCGCTGTCTTCCACGACCTTAAGACCGATCAGGTCTGCAATGAAATACTCATTCCTCCCAAGTTTCTGCGCATTCTCCCGCATTACCCAGAGTTCTTTCCCTTTATATTTTTCAATATCGTTGATATTGTCGATTCCCTTGAATTTTAATATGGCAAACTGTTTAAAGTACTTGACACTTTCGATTTCCAGTTCCATTTCTTCTTTTCCGGTATCCATGATCACTTTTTTCATTTTTCCGAAACGTTTTGCACTGTCCGTTGTGGGAAATACTTTTACTTCGCCCCTGACACCGTGGGTAGAAGCGATTACGCCCACTCTCAATTTTTCTTCCATCCCTGTTTTCCTGTCTTCCTTATATGATTCCACTTATGCTTCCTGTATGCACTGCCTTCCTTAACCCAAATAAGATAAGGATGGGCGTACCCATCCTTATCCCTGCCTGACAATGAAATCTCACAATTTTCATTGTTATTGTTGAATCCATGATAAGACACCGGCTTAAACAATCTCCACATCCACTCTCTTGTTATCCCTGGAAGATGCCGCCTTCACCAAGGAACGGATTGCTTTCGCGATCCTTCCCTGCTTACCGATGACTTTACCCATATCCTCCTGTGCAACATGAAGTTCGACGACAATATTTTTTCCGTCTTCTTTCTCTGTTACCACCACTTCATCCGGATGATCAACGAGCGCCTTTGCAATTACCTCAACTAATTCTTTCATGGTCCACCTCCAAAAGCGTCCGGCTTTACTTAGAAATTCCTGCAAGCTTAAAAATCTTGCTGACTACCTCCGTAGGCTGAGCTCCATTCGCCAGCCATTTCTTAGCCAACTCCTCATTTACCTTGAAGGTACTGGGGTCCGTGTTCGGATCATAAGTCCCTATTTCCTCAATGAATCTACCGTCTCTGGGGGATCTGGAATCCGCTACGATAATTCTATAAAAGGGAGCTTTCTTCTGACCCATTCTTCTTAATCTGATTTTTACTGCCATTTCTTTCACCTCCGCATAATGCTTATAAATTTCATATATTTTATATAAGAAACAGAACATCCGTGCGCCGCGGCGCATCGGGTCCTATGTTCCTGCATTTTTACCACTCCGCTTTTTCACTGGAATGGAAACTTCATGCCTCCGAAACCGCTGAACATTCCCCGTCCTTTCTTACCACCCATCATGCCGGGCAGCTGCTTCATCATTTTCTGAGACTGTTCAAACTGTTTCACAAACCGGTTCACCACTGAAATATCCACACCGGCTCCTCTTGCAATACGGCTTTTACGGCTTAAGTTCAGCAGCTTGGGATTCTCTCTTTCAGCCGGCGTCATACTCAGGACGATCGCCTCCATCCGTGCCAGTTGTTTCTCATCCACCATAGACTCAATATCGCCCATCTGCTTACCGCCCATGCCGGGTATCATTCCCAAAATACTGGAAATTCCTCCCATCTTCCGCATCTGTTTCATGCTCTCCAGATAATCGTTAAAATCGAACTTGCCCTTTTTCATCCGGGCCGCCATTTCTTTTTCCTTATCTTCATCTATGTCAATACTCGCCTGTACTTTGTCTATCAGGGTCAGTACATCCCCCATACCCAGAATACGGCTTGCCATCCGGTCCGGATAAAACTGCTCCAAATCCGAAAGTTTCTCACCCATACCGACATACAGGATAGGCTTACCGGTCACGGCTTTTACGGAAAGTGCCGCGCCGCCTCTTGTATCGCCGTCCATTTTGGACAGTACCACACCGTCGATGCCCACCTTTTCGTCGAATTCCTTTGCCACATTGACCGCATCCTGTCCGGTCATGGCATCCACTACGAGAAGCGACTGGTGAACCGACACATTCGCTTTAATCTCCTGCAGCTCTTTCATCATTTCCTCATCAATATGAAGACGTCCCGCCGTATCAAGAATCACTACATTATGTCCGTTCTTACCCGCATGTTCCAAAGCGGCTTTTGCAATATCTACCGGTTTGTGGTTCTCTCCCATGGAGAATACATCCACTTCCTGCTTCTCACCGTTTATCTGCAGCTGTTTAATTGCAGCCGGACGGTACACGTCACATGCAACAAGCAGCGGTTTCTTTCCTTTTAACTTCAGTTTTCCAGCTATTTTCGCGGTCGTCGTCGTCTTACCTGCACCCTGAAGGCCGCACATCAAAATAACGGTAACGGACTTTCCCGGCTGCATCTGTATCTCGGTGGTCTCCGACCCCATCAATGCAACCATCTCTTCGTTTACGATCTTAATGACCATCTGTCCCGGATTCAGACCGTTCATAACATCGGTTCCTATCGCCCGTTCCTCTACCGACTTCACGAACTGCTTCACAACCTTAAAGTTGACATCTGCCTCCAGCAGTGCCATCTTTACTTCCTTAAGAGCCGTCTTTACGTCCTCTTCTGTCAGACGCCCCTTGCTCCTTAAGTTCTTGAACACATTCTGCAATTTATCCGTCAGACTTTCAAATGCCATAATCAACCTCTATCACTCTGCCGCCGGCTTTTCCTCCCGGCTCTTTCAATGACCGTATGCCGCTTTTATAACCTATAATGCTTCCAGGATTTCATCGGACAGCCGCTTAATCTCTTTCCGCAGTTTTTCATGTCCGACCGTATCGTCTTCCGCCAGCTCATTCATGCTGCGCACCTTGCCTTTGATTTCATTAAAGCGTGCAACCAAATGAAGTTTTTTTTCATAACCTTCCAAAATGCCGTTGCATCTTTTCATCAGGTCATGGACCCCCTGTCTGCTGATTCCCTGTTCCTGAGCGATCTCACTTATGGACAGGTCGTTGTACACCACATCCTCATATATCTTCTGCTGGTGTTCCGTCAGCAGTTCTCCATAAAAATCATATAGTAAACCCTGTTCTACGATTTTCTCCATCCTGTGCCTCCTGAGGAACTGTTCCTGATGTAATGACCTCGCCTGTATCAGCACTTTGCTTATCATACTATAAGGAAAAGAACATGTCAAGTACTTTTTCTTGACAGGATGGTAAAATTCATGGAAATTTATGAAACCGACATTTTTTATCTTTGCTTATTCTGCAGTTTCTGCCGGTTTTTCTTTTGGACGAAAGGTTCCGCCATACTCCGTCTTTTTCCCTGATTGTCATAAAATTTGTCACAGTAAAAACGGTATTATAGCGGTCTGAATATTCTCGCTCATGTTCCTTCTTTGGGGTGCAAAAAAGACGCATGGTTTACAATTTACTGTTCCACACGCCTTTACAAACGCATCCAAAGCAAAAATCCGGCTTTTCTGCCACTTTGAAATTCCGTCAGTAAAACCCAGCAGAGGTACAAAACAACCTATCAGGTACCTGGGTATCCCAATAACACTTGCCGATAACGGTATCATGACCACAAGAAACACCATCACAAACTCTGCCCACCGTTTCCTGCAAAAAAGCAGCCAGGCACAATAAATCCCCCATATTCCCCACAGCGACAGGTAAAAAACAAAGCTGTCCACATTGACCAACGAATTCCATAAAACCCTGACGGGATTGGAAATATCCGCCTTTCCCCATGGCCTCTCGATATGCACAAATGCCATAGAATCGCCCATTTTAAAATACAGGTGCATCATATAAGAAAAAAGTCCGAGAAGAATCAGTGTTGTTCCCAGAACAAGCCGGATATTGCCAAAAAAAATACAAAAAATGTTTTTATCCGGAATCTGTTATTTTTAAAATAGTCCGTAATATAGTGTGCTGCCAGCGGAAATACCAACATAATCCCCAGATTTCTTGTTGCGGAAGCAAATGCTCCCATCACCTCATCCAAAGATAATGTTTCCGTTCCATGCAGTAAAAAAATGCAGCAACAAAAAAATAAATAGTGCTTCCGTGTACAATAAAGAAAAATAAAAATTGTACACACCAAAAGCCATCAAAAATACAAATACCAATGCATGAACCAAGTCATCTCTTGTCAGCAAAATATATTTTACCGCAAGTACCAGAGCCATCGCGAAAAACAGGGAATTTACCATAAATGCCAGAATATCATAATTCAAAGGAAAAATCATGTGAATCCCTTTCATCAACATCGGATAAAACGGAAAAAAAGCCCATTCCGAGGAATCCCCCTTATCCCCCACCGAGGTTCCGCCCAATAGCCGTTCTCTATGATAGATTTATACCATGCCGTATCATAAATAGACAGGGTATCAAAAAAACTCCCATCAAAAGAATTTTTCCTGCTCCAAAAAAGAAAATTTAGATAAATCAACAATCTGGATACCGCAACTAATCCGTCAATGACCAGGAACAAAACCCTGGTATCCTCCAATTTTCTCCGTATTTTATTTCCATATCATGAACACAATGTACAAAGATAATGAGAACTGACTTCTCTTATGAAAAATACAAGGGACTGTCAGAAAATCAGTTTTAAGACAGGAAGCCGGCGACCCGAAATGAATCACTAACCTCTGCGCTCGCGGGAATAAATACAGCAAACAGCAATATAGATAGACTACCCCCAATTGCACATTTTTTATATCTGTTTTTCCCTTTCAATGCTGCAATCCCATTTACTATGGATAATATTCCCATCACGCTTCTGCTGTTTCTTTTCTTCCTCAACCAACTTCTGTCTCCTGTTTATTAGAAAAGAATCACCGAAACCGCCTATCTGACTTCTTTAAAAATTTTAATGTTCCAACCACTCATAACGATTCATTTACACATTCATCCCTGCTTCTGAATCAATTCCTATGCATCTAAATAAATTTCTTCAAAAAGCTCATCAAACGTAATCTCTACACTGGGAAAATGAAGTATTTTCAATTCTGTTTTATTGGATTCAGTGATTATTTTCCATAAATAATACTTCGGAACATTATTTTCATAATCTAATTGATATATTTCAACCTGCTTCTTTTCCCAATCAACCATCCAATATTCTTCAATTTCCTGCTGTCTGTATAATTCCATTTTCTCATTACGGTCATATTTTTCAGTCGATGGACTCAGTACTTCCATCACAAAACGCGGGGCATCCATAAAAGTATTCCCCCGCCGCGTTTTTACCCGGCAATTAATCGATGCATCCGGAATAACAACTTTATTTTCTCCATTGTCTGCCTTAAATCTATATTGCACATTATCCGAAAAAACGTAACAGGTGCTATTTTTCAGCTGTTTCCGTATCGCAGCAACAAAATTGACAATTACCGCAGAATGCGAAGGGGAAGCACCTGCCATATCCGTAATCTGAAGATTTATATCCATTGTGTACCTCCCATGCTTTTTACATTCATTATATCAAATTCTCCTGTTCTTTCAACCCGTCATCTGCTGCAGTATTGCCGCATTTTAGCACTGCACAAATTCATACTTCAGAACAATACTTTTTAGATCAGTCTCAAATGTTACAAATTTTGCTTTTGTTGAATTTCTTTCACATACCCTGACACTTCAAACTTAATTATTGAAATTCCCTTCCATATTTTACATCGCATATTTTAATAGCTGTAATATGAGAACCATCCGTAAAATAATTTATCAAAATCCAATTATCTTCTATGTCCTGATCAGCCGGGTTTTCTTCTGTGCTGCCATTAAAAAGTACACTGTAATAATTGTTAAATTCAGACTCATATTCAAAAGTATCTTCGATTTTATCAACACTATCTCCAACGGATATTGACCGATAGGTTTTTACTGCGGCATCGGTAATCGTTATGCACCTGATCATACCGTCATCATTCACGATAATATTATTATTTTTGTCCTGAAAATTTTGCAGATTATTCTCCAACACATTAAAACCATCTATATGAATGTCATCTTCCGTGTCATAATAAGATAATGCAGACGTACCTCTTACAATTTCATACGGATAAAGCACTCTGTTTTCAATTGAATTACTTTGAGAACATCCGGATAGAAAAAAAAAAACGAAATCAATATAAGAAGCGAACGTTTTTTCATACAATCTTTGCAGCAAAAAAAATCATTTTCGTTTCCAACGTTACTTTTTTCCAAAAATACCACCATTCCTTTCCAAATTTCCTTCTGCCATTTCATATACTAATTAAATACCTCTGCATTCCCTGCATCCGAAGGCGCCATCCCCATCTTTTTCTTAAAAGCCCTCGCAAATGCCGAATAATCCTGAAAGCCGCATTCCAGCGCCGCCGCTCCCGCACTCATTCCCTCCCTGATAAGTCCCTTCGCCGCCAGCAGTCTCTTCTCCGAAATATACTGGTGAATGGAATACCCCGTCTCCTCCTTGAACTGACGCATCATATGGTACTTGCTCATGTAAAAACGCTCCGCCAGCCTGTCAATGGACAAATCCTTCCCAAGATTTTCATTGATGAACCGCATCATATCAATGATTTTCTTGTTATACTTCGCCCTGTGGTCATACGCATGCTCATATTCCAGGCAGGCTTCGTTCAGCTGTATCATAAATTCCAGAAACAAAAGTTCCCCCTGCAGTTCTCCCGCATACCGCTTTTCCCCGGTACACTCTTCCAGACGTTTCAGCGTCTCACACAACCGTCCGGTCATTCCCGCCGGAAAATGGAGTACATTGGCCTTCTGCTCCTGCGCCCTGCCGAAACACCCGGTCAGATCATAATCCTCTCCCCGGTATGCCTTTAAGAATTCATGCTCGATATAAAGGATCATCCGCTCGTACGGCATACTGAAATCCACCTCCGGCCGATGGATTTCATTCCGGTTCACCAATACAAAATCATACGGTTCCAGTGAATACTTTTTGCCTTCGATCATGTAATCCGCCCTGCCGCCCAAAAAGCATATGATTTTGTCAAAGTCATGGTAATGATAGGCGAATTCCCTCCGTTCCATATCCTCTATATGGAACAGACGGAAATGCTTCTGAAGATATCCTGTCTTCTCATATTTTTCATAAACTCCTGCCATATCATTCATGGTTCCAATCCTTCAGACTCACATTCATATCCACGTCTCCCTTAATCCCGTCCACGCTGCCGGCAGAGGTATACTGCCAGATGCTGAACTCATATGGAAAATACAGCGGTGTCTGGTAAAAAGCAAACCATTTTTCATATTCCTCCAGCTGTTCCATATCCACCATCAGCAGGAACGTTTTCAGGTTCCCGTAAATCATCGGCGTATATCCGGCCGCCTTGATACGCTCGCAGAATGCAATGCACACATCCGTCCGCTCCTGTTTCGTCATATCTTCGGTACGGGGATCTTTCGTCGTAACCTCTTCCACATCCAAAACAACCGGATACGTCACATCATACCCCTCCATATGCTCCAGCACAAATTCCGCTTCTTCTACTGCCTCTTCCTTCGTAAGCGCCTGTGTGAAAAAATAAACGCCTACTTCAACATCATTTTTCAATGCTCCCTCGATATTGTCTTCGTATTTCGCATCTATCACCAGTTTTCCTTCCGATGCGCCGCGTATTCCCAGGCGGATGAATGCATATTCCACACCGTCTGCCGCTACTTTCTTCCAGTTAATGTCCTCCTGGTATCTGGAAACATCAATTCCTTTTTTGGACACCACATTTCCGTCTTCCCAGTATTCCAGGATGTCCTCTTCATTCATCTGAAAATGATCCGCCTGATAAGAATGGCGTTTAAGGGTATCCACGATCGGGAAAAAATAATATCTGCCGTCATCTGCCACCACCAGCTCATCTTTATAGATGGCGCGCAGCATCGGAGCGGTTCCGTCACCGCTTTCCATCCTGGTCCTTATATCATCCAAAATCTCTTTTTCTTTTTCCAGGGAGGATTGTTCTGCGGCTTTTGCGGCTGCGTCCGCCGTCATTTTCCGTACCTCTTCCTCCGTATATGTAGTGATGGAGTTCACCTCATCGACATATGCCATGGCAACCTGCACTTCGTCATGCAGCTGCCGGTTCTCCATCGCCAGAACAAAACAGCCGGCCAGCGCCGTCAGCGCCAGCAAAAATAAACAGACGGAAAAAACAGTCCGCCTCCTTTTGCGCCTCCTGTTTTTCATCGTAATCCGGCTCTCTGGTGTTCTGTCCCTTCCTGTCTTTTTCTTTTCCGTCCTGTATCTTCTTCCGGTATCTCCCGCTCTTCTCCTGCCGCTTTCCGGTCTCCGGTCTGCCTGGCCGCTCTGCGGCTTCTGCTGCATTCCGGAATACAGATCATTCAGGTCATGGATCTTAATATCATCGTCTGTCTCATATGAAACTCTGCGTTCTGTCTTCATCTGCACCTCATCTTATCCCTTATCTTCATAAACCTTCTTATGTTCCTCACAGCCAGCCACCGCATTCCATCCGGCCTTATAAAACCGTCCCTTGTGAAAACACTAAAACTTTTCCCCGTAATAACTCTTATAACCCTCTCCGAATATCTCCGTTGCACTGGTAACAATCATAAATGCATCTGCATCCTCTTCTTTTACGATTTCTTCCACCTTGGGTGCTAAAGGCTTGTGCACCACGCACATAATGATTTTCTTCTCGTTTCCGCTGAAAGCCCCTTCCCCGCTCAGTCTCGTCACGCCGATATCCAGTTCCGCAAGCAGTCTGTCCGTGATCTTAGTCTGGCAGTCGCTGATAATATATACCAGTTTTGCTCCATCCCGGCCATAAAGAACCAGATCCAGCACCACCGCCGTCACAACCACCGAGATTCCGGCATAGAGCGCGGAATCAATATTCCTAAACACAATGCCTGACAATGTTACGATACAGACATCGATCATAAAAAACAGCATCCCGGTCTTTAAATGGGGATATTTTAACCGCAGGCATTTTACAATGATATCCGTTCCTCCTGTTGTGGCTCCCCGCTTAAAAATCACACCGATGGAAGCGGCGATCAGCACACTCCCTGCCAGCGCTGCCAGCAGAATATCATCCGTCGCCGCCCCGAATCCGGCAAAAACATTGGTAAAAAAGGAGGTCATGACAATGGTATAAAAAGTGGAAATGATGAACCGGAGTCCGAACTTCCATATGCCAAGCATAATAATCGGGATGTTAAGGACCATGATCAGCGTACCTGTACCCAATGGCACGATGCGGCTTAGGATAATGGATAAACCGGTCACCCCGCCGGGTGCCATGTTATTCGGATCGATAAACAGACTGACTCCCACCGCATATACCGCAGAAGCAATCGTTATAATGACATAATCCAGGATTCTCTGTCCTGACGTTTTTCTTTCTTCCCTCTTCTTTTCATATTCCTGCTGGATTTCGGCTATTTGTCTGCCTCCCGCTTCCTTATGTTCCATCTTCATAATTCTGCTCCATCTGCCCTGTTCGTGATAATTTTCTGCTGTTATTAAAATTACCATCCCTGCAATTTCTATTCGGCAGTCCGCCGGTTTCCTTTTCTTTGTGATAACCGTACCGGAACGCTTCTTTCTCCCTTCCCGCCGCGCCGGACATTTCCTTATGCGCCCGTGTGCATAAAAAGTGAAAGAACACACATTTCCTCTGTTCTTCCACTTTTCCTTATCCGGTCGTTACATAATGGTTCTGACCACTTTCGGCTGATATCCGTTCTTATGCAGCGCATCAATAATCTGTTTCTTATGCTCCGTTCCAAAAGCTTCCATTGTAATCCGCAGTTCTACCGCTGCATTACGGTTAATGGAAACAAACTGATTATGCTCCAGTTTGATGACATTTCCGCTCTGTTTGGCAATTACATCCGATACATGGCTCAGTTCACCCGGCTTGTCAGGCAGAAGCACGGAAACCGTAAAAATCCTGTCCCGCAGAATCAGCCCCTGCTGTACCACGGAAGACATCGTGATCACATCCATGTTTCCGCCGCTTAAAATAGCCACTACACGTTTCTCTTTTACATCCAGATGCTTCAGGGCTGCCACTGTCAGCAGGCCAGAATTTTCCACTATCATTTTATGGTTCTCCACCATATCCAGAAACGCCACTACCAGTTCCTCATCCTCCACCGTAATAATTCCATCCAGGTTCTGGGAAAGATACGGAAACACCTTGCTTCCCGGTGTCTTAACCGCCGTACCGTCCGCGATAGTATTCACCTGTTCCAGCGTGACTACCTTTCCTTCTTTTAAGGACGCCTGTAAGCAATTTGCCCCTGCCGGCTCCACGCCGATGACTTTTATCTTCGGATTCAGCAGTTTGGCCAGCGTGGATACCCCTGTTGCCAGACCTCCGCCGCCGATGGGCGCCAGTATATAATCCACCAGCGGGAGTTCTTTAAAGATTTCCATGGCAATCGTTCCCTGTCCGGTAGCTACCGCCAGATCATCGAACGGATGGATAAAGGTATAGCCGTTCTGCTCGGCAAGTTCATAGGCATGGGCACATGCCTCATCATATACATCTCCGTGAAGCACTACTTCCGCTCCGTATCCTTTCGTCCGGTTTACTTTGATCAAAGGCGTCGTGGTCGGCATGACGATGACTGCTTTCACGCCATAGCTCTTAGCCGCATAGGCCACTCCCTGGGCATGGTTTCCCGCAGATGCGGTGATCAGGCCTTTCTTCCTCTCTTCATCCGTCAGCGTGCTCAGTTTATAATATGCCCCCCGTACCTTATAAGCTCCTGTAAACTGCATATTCTCCGGTTTCAGATAGACCTTGTTCCCTGTCTGTCCGCTCAGATGATCGCTGTATACCAGCTTCGTCTCCTGAGTTACCTGTTTTACGACTTCCGACGCTTCCTCGAACATATCCAGTGTCAACATTTTCTCACTCATATTTTCACCTGTTTTCTCACTCATGGCTCTTCCTCATCCTCCTTATCCGCATGGCGGAATCTCAAGTCTGCATGGAGAATGCCCTGTTTAGGGACATTTTCTGTATGGAGATCTGTACGGCAGACTTTTTCACACAGACTCCCTCTTTCTATTTTCAGGCATTCTCATCTTCCGCGGTCCTGATATCAAACAATGCGTTCACGAACTGGTCGGAATCGAATTTCTGCAAATCTTCTATTGTCTCTCCCACACCGATATATTTCACCGGAATCTGCAGTTCCGACTGTATCGCTACCGCGATGCCGCCCTTTGCCGTACCGTCCATCTTGGTGAGGATGATTCCGGTCAGGTCTGCCACCTCTCCGAAATCCCTTGCCTGCTGCAGCGCGTTCTGACCGGTGGTGCCGTCCAGCACAACAAGATTTTCCCTGTGCGCATTCGGAAATTCCTTATCAATGATCCGGTTGATCTTCTTCAGTTCTTCCATTAAATTCTTTTTATTGTGGAGCCGTCCTGCCGTATCGCACAGGAGTACATCCACATTCCTGGCCTTTGCCGCATTGACCGCATCAAATATCACACTGGCCGGATCGGAGCCTTCCGAACCGCCGATAATGTCCACACCTGCCCGGTTCGCCCACTCGGTCAGCTGCTCTCCTGCCGCTGCCCGGAATGTATCCGCCGCCGCCAAAAGGACTTTCCTTCCCTGCTCCTTCAGGATGCCTGCCAGCTTTCCGACGGAGGTCGTCTTCCCTACCCCGTTGACACCAATGATCAGGACCACCGACTGTTTATGTTCGAATTCGTATGCCGTCTCTCCCACCTGCATCTGCTCTTTTATGCTGTTGATGAGGAATTCTTTGCATTCCGACGGCTGCTTGATATGGTTTTCTTTTACCTGCACCCGCAGTTTTTCAATAATGGAATTGGTTGCATTGACCCCGATATCGCCCATGATAAGGATTTCTTCCAGTTCTTCGTAAAAATCCTCATCAATGGCAGAAAATCCGTTAAATACCGAATCAATCCCATGTACGATATTATCCCTGGTCTTGGTCAGTCCGGCTTTCAGTCTGCTGAAAAATCCTTTCTTTTCTTTTTCTTCTCCCATATTGTCCTCCGTTTCAGTCGTCCAGATCTTTATCGATCAGATTCACGCTTACCAGCGTGGATATGCCTTTCTCCTGCATGGTAATGCCATACAGCCTGTCTGCTTTTTCCATTGTACCACGTCTGTGGGTAATTACAATAAATTGCGTATATTTCGTTAATTTATGTAAGTATTTTGCAAATCTTGCCACATTATTCTCATCCAGGGCCGCTTCAATCTCATCCAGCAGACAGAACGGGGACGGTTTCAGATTCTGGATGGCAAACAGCAGTGCAATCGCCGTCAAAGCTTTTTCCCCGCCGGAAAGCTGCATCATGTTCTGCAGTTTCTTGCCCGGCGGCTGGGCGATGATCCTTATTCCCGCTTCCAGAATATCCTCGTCTTCCATCAGTTCCAGCGTTCCCTTCCCGCCGCCAAACAATTCCTTGAATACTTTATCGAATTCCCTGCTGATTTCCGCAAATTTATCCTGAAACTGCCTGCGCATGGAAGTATCCAGCTCCTCAATGATATGCACAAGTGTTTTTTCCGCTTCCACCAGGTCATCGTGCTGGTTCTTCAGAAACTGGTAGCGTTCCATCAGATTCTTATAATCTTCAATGGCATTGACATTGACGTCGCCCAGCTTTTTGATCTGATCTTTTAAGGTAGCCGCCTCTTTCTTCATGGACGGCAGGTCGTTCATTTCTTCATTTCTCAGCGAAGCAGCATCGGACAAGGTAATCTCATACTCGTCCCACATATAGTTTATCTGCGATTCGATGGATTCCTCCAGTTTTTCCCTCTGGGAATTCAGACGGTACACTTCCTTATCCAAAGACGATATCCGTTCCGCCAGTTCCTCCCTTGTGGCAAAGAAATTCTTCTGTCCGGAAGCCAGTTCCTCCCGTTTTGCAATGTCTTCCTTTAACCTGATTTCCGCATCGGAGTGGGACGTATCGGAAGCAATTATGGTTTCCTCCAGTTCCCTGATATTATGCTCTTTGCGCTCCATCTCGGAAGCATTCTCGGAAAGTCCGTTTTCTATTTCTTCCAGTTCCGCCTTAAAACGCCGTATCTCTCCTTCGATTCGTTCTGCATTCTGCCTGTGGAATTCCTGATGCTGCAGCATCTTCTCTACTTCCAGTTCATGCTCGGATACTTCTTTAGACTGTCTGGACTCCTTTTCCCTCTGTTCCTCCAGTTCCTTCTGAAATTCCCCGATCTGCGCCTGTACATTCTGTTCCAGCTGCTCGGACACTTCCAGTTCCTTTACAGTCTCTGCTTTTCCGGCTTTAATTTCCTGTATCTGACTCTCGATTTCCTGTTCTTCCGTCTTTAGCGCCCCGAAGCCTTCTTCCGCCTCGTTCTTCCGCTCCTCCGCCTTGATGACATTCATGCGGGCGGTATTCTGCTCAATGAATTTATCCTGTAAGCCGGATTTCGTATCCTCCAATTCCATCCGGAGCTTACTCCGCTCCTTTTTTGTTTTCTCGATGTCTTCCAGCAGTCCGTCAATCTGAACCAGGTATTTCTTCACCCTGCCGTCCAGTTCTTCCATTTCCCTTCTTCTTCCGAGCAGATTGCTGTTGTTCTTAAAGGCACCTCCGCTGATTGCGCCTCCCGGCACAAGAAGTTCCCCTTCCACCGTCACCATACGGATGCCGTAATCAAACTTGCGGGCTATTTTCACCGCGTTGTCCACATGGTCCACCACAACGATTCTTCCCAGCATCGCCTTGGCAACATTCCTATATCGGGGTTCGGTCTGCACCAGTTCATCCGCCATCCCGATCACGCCTTTTTCTTTCAGAGCCTCCGGATTTTTGAACTCCTGCGGGTTGGTAATACTGGTCAGGGGCAGAAAGGTGGCCCGTCCTGCTTTATGTTGTTTCAGAAAAGCAATCATCCGCTTCGCCGTTTCTTCATCCTCGGTTACGATATTCTGAATATTGCCGCCAAGAGCCGTCTCTATCGCCGTTTCATACTTTTTATCTACCTTGATGATATCCGCTACGACACCGATGATTCCTTTCTCTTCCTCACGGCGTTCCATTACCCGCTTTACGCTCCCGCCGTAACCGTCATAACGCTCCGTCAGATTAGCAAGGGCGTCCAGCTTGGATTTCTCCTGATGGTAAACCACCTGCGTATCCCTTAATTTCTGGTCTTTTGCCGAAAGCTCATCATGGATATGGCTCAGTTTCTCTTCAATTACCGTCTGGGCATCGTTCAGTCTGCGGATTTCCGCGTTGATATTCTCAAATTCCTCCTGCAGCTGCTTAATCGTTTCCTCCTGCTTTACCTCATCCGATTTTGCACGCAGCAGTCTCGAAGTCAGTTCCGCCTTGCGGATATTGATCTGTTCCATCATCGTATCGTAACGCCCGATTTTGGACTTAATGGTCGCCCGGCTGTTCAGGGCATCGATAATGGTGTTTTTCCCGTCTTCTATCTGATTATTCAGTTCCTCTATCCGACTTTGGACAGCACTTAACAGACTGCCTGCCTCATCCCGTATCTTCTCGGTCTCTGCAAGCTGTCTGTCTATCCCGTCCTTTTCCTTCAAAATGGACTCCCTGTCTATATTTTTGGTATCAATTTCCTTCTGAACGGCTGCAAGCCTTGCCTTCAGATGTCCCTCGTTACCTTTGGCAGAATTAATCTGTTCCTTCAGGACATTGATTTCCCCTTCCAGCTTTCCGCGTAATAACCCGGTATCCGTAAGCTGTGTCCTGTACTTTTCGATCTCCTCGTCCAACTGCTCTATCTGTCCCTGAATCCGTTCGTATTCTTCCTTAATCCCTTCATATTTTTCCTTAGTTTCCTGCAGATCGCCGCCGGCAATGCGGTACTTCTCTTCCGCCGACTGCAGCTGTTCCCGTATGCTTTGGTTTTCCAGCAGAAACATATTCACGTCCACGGTTTTCAGTTCTTCTTTTTTCTTTAAATAAACTTTCGCCTTTTCCGACTGTTTCTCCAGAGGGCCTGTCTGTTTTTCCAGTTCCGACAAAATATCTGACACACGCAGCAGGTTCTGTTTTTCATCCTCCAGTTTCTTCTGCGCCGCATATTTTCGGCGTTTGAATTTCACGATTCCGGCCGCTTCGTCAAACAGTTCCCGGCGTTCCTCCGGCTTTCCACTCAGGATTTTATCTATCTGTCCCTGCCCGATGATGGAATAGCCTTCCTTGCCGATACCCGTATCATAAAACAGTTCGCTGACATCCTTCAGCCGGCAGGATGTTCCATTTAACAGGTACTCGCTTTCCCCCGAACGGTAAATCCTCCGCGCCACCGTCACCTCGTTATAGTCCACCGGAAGCTGATGATCCGAATTATCCAGGGTAATCGCCACATAAGCATAACCCAGAGGCTTACGCAGTTCCGTCCCGGAAAAAATGACATCCTGCATGGAAGCGCCGCGCAACTGTTTAATACGCTGCTCTCCCAGTACCCAGCGGACCGCATCGGCCACGTTGCTCTTCCCGCTTCCGTTCGGCCCCACAATCCCGGTAATTCCGTTGTGGAACTTAAAATTAATTTTATTGGCAAACGATTTGAAACCGTGTATCTCAATGCTCTTTAAATACATATCTTCTCCCAATGCCTATTTTCTGCCTTCCGAAGCAAGAAGCGCTTCATAGGCCGCTTTCTGCTCCGCCGCTTTCTTGGTCTTGCCGCATCCTCTTCCCATTACCTTCCCGTTCAGCCGCACCTCAATAACAAACTCTTTATCATGGTCAGGTCCCGTTTCTTCCAATACCACATAGTCCATCGTCTTCCCGTATTCTTTCTGGGAATATTCCTGCAGCAGTGTCTTGCTGTCAAAAAACAGTTCCTTATGATCCAGGTCTGACAGCACAACACGGTATATGAAATCTTTCGCGCTCTCATATCCGCCATCCTCAAAAATGGCCCCGATGATCGCTTCTACCACATCCGAGGTGATATTCTCCTTTTCCCTGCCTCCGGTAGCCTCTTCGCCTTTTCCAAGCAGAATGAACTCTCCTAACTCCATATCCCTGGCACAGAACGCAAGCGCTGACCCGCAGACGATGGTAGCGCGCTTCCTCGTCAATTCTCCTTCCTTCAGCTCCGGATAGTTCTCAAACAGAAATGCACTGGTGATCATCTCCAGTACCGCATCCCCCAAAAATTCCAGCCGCTCATAATCCAGCCTCCTGTTAATCCTCTGCTCATTGGCAAATGAACTATGAGTCACCGCCTGTTTCAGCAGCTCCCTGTTTTTAAAATGATACCCTAACTTTTCTTCCAACCGCTCCAAAGAATATTCCGCTAACATACCTCTCCTTATAAACATCGAAAAAGCCCTATAAAGGGCTTTCGATTCCTTCCTGCCTTGCATCTGGAATTCATTCTGCGCCAGATGCAAAGCTATTTCTTAACAGTTCCTAATTTGTGGCATTCTTAATCAATTCAACCGCCTCTTCAACTGTACTGATCTTTTCAGCCGCCTCTGCCGGAATCTCAATATCAAACTCTTCTTCGATTCCCATGATAATCTGAAACACATCCAGAGAATCCGCTCCTAAATCATCCGTAAAGGTAGTATCCATCGTGATTTCTTCCGGGTCTACATTAAGTACCTCGGCAATGACTTTTCTCAACTTATCAAATTCCATTTTAACAGCCCTTTCTCATTCATCTCTAAGAGTAATTTTTTCTTTTATTTTATCATTAATCTTCTGTTCCTTAAATGTTACACATTGAAGCACAGAATTTTTAATTTCTATTGCCTTAGAGCTTCCATGGGTCTTAACCACCAGACCTTTCAAGCCAAGCAGAGGCGCTCCGCCGTACTGCTCCAAATCAAATGCCTTTAATGTTTCTTTTAATGCCGGTTTTACCAAAAGCGCTCCGATCTTACTGCGCAGGGAAGTCATCATTCCCGATTTTACCATTTTGATCAGCGTGCCGCCCACGCCCTCGTATAATTTCAATATCACGTTACCGACAAAAGCTTCGCACACAATGACATCGGCATGTCCTGCAGGTATATCCCTTGCCTCTATGCTGCCGATGAAATTGATATCCGGACAGCTCTTCAGCAGCGGAAAAGTCTCTTTCACCAGTGCGTTGCCCTTTTCTTCCTCGGCCCCGATGTTTACAATCGCCACTTTTGGATTCTTCACGTTCATGACGCTTTCCATATATACGCTGCCCATCTTGGCAAACTGTACCAGATGAGAAGGCCTGGCATCCACATTTGCCCCGCAGTCAATTAAAAGCGCCGCTCCTTTTTCCGTAGGAATCAACGGCGCCAGCGGAGGACGCTCCACTCCTTTTAACCGGCCCACGATAACCTGTCCTCCCACAAGGGTAGCTCCCGTACTGCCCGCAGATACGAATGCATCGCATTCTCCGTTCTTCACCAGCTGCAAAGCTTTTACGATCGAAGAATTCTTTTTTTTGCGAATCGCCATGACCGGCGGCTCCGCCGTTTCTATCACTTCCGCTGCATTTACGATTTCCACCTGTTCCGGTTTATAAGAATATTTTTTCAATTCTTCCTGAATACGGTTTTCTGCACCTACCAGAAAGACTTTCACACGTGCGTTTTCATTGGCTGCTTCCACCGCGCCCTTTACGATTTCCCCCGGCGCATGATCCCCGCCCATGGCATCCACAGCGACTTTTACCATTTCCGACATGATAAACCTCCTACTACCTTTTTCTAATATACTAAACCCCCATATAAAAATCAAGTATTTTTCTTTCAGGCGGGTGACTTTTTGTTACTATTCACAGCTTTCAGCTGCTCATAGTAACGGCATTTGCGCATGAAAAGTCGCCTGCGGCGAGGCGCAAATGCTTGAACGATCCACTGTATCGGATTGTAAATGAGCAGTTTATGCGCATTTCGACTGTGAACAGTAACGACTTTTTGCCTGCAGGAATATTCAGTTATAAAGAAATCAAGGAACCACATATTCTGTAATCCCTTGATTTCCCTACATCCCTGCAATTAATCGACTGCAATGATTTCTTTTTTGTTGTAAGAGCCACATTTTTTACATACTCTGTGAGGCATCATAAGTGCGCCGCACTTGCTGCACTTTACCAACGTGGGAGCGCTCATTTTCCAGTTTGCTCTCCTCTTATCTCTCCTGCTTTTGGAAGATTTATTCTTGGGACAAATAGACATCGTTACACCTCCTTATCCGCGTCAAAGATATCTTTTATCCTTGCCATTCTTGGGTCGGGTACAAATGTGTCACAGCCACATTCTTCCTCATTCAGGTCTTTCCCGCACTGCATACAGATTCCTTTGCAGTCCGGTCTGCACAAGACCTTCACCGGCAAGTTTATAAAACACTCATTTCTGATCAAGCCGTCTATGTTTAACTGATAGCCTTCCATAAAATTCTGGTCATCATCTTCTGCCTCTGCTCCATGTTCCTCCGGTGCGGAAACCTGTCTTGTAAAATCCAGCTTCACTTTCCGCGATACGGGCTTTAAACACCTGTCACAGAACATGGCAAAATCCAGTTCCATCCTGCCCTCTATGGACGCCTTATTGATTCCGGCATTTGTCAAAGTAAGGAACAGCGGCGTCTTTGCCTCAATGGGATAAGTACCCATCCTGCAGCTTATCTCCGTCAGTTCGGACTCCACCTGCATTTCTACTGTTTTTCCTTCAGATACAAGTACATCAGTTAGGTTTATTAACATAGCAGACTCCTTTGGGTCAGCATAGCCTGACTCACACTCTGTCAATTATACCCACCGTTTTCCTGTTTGTCAAGGACTTATTCAAAAATAACGGACAGCCTTTTTACCGCTTCCCTCATCCTCTCTTTCGGAATATCACCATAGCTGATCAATATAACCCTGTCCATTCCGTCCACCTGTCCATGAC
>CAJTVQ010000029.1 GCA_910579935.1 uncultured Lachnospiraceae bacterium | reverse complement strand
TTCTGCAATCCCATCGCCACAGCCTGCGGCGCATTCCCCATAGCCATCGTGATCGCAATACCATGGTCGATTATGCTGATATCGGCATAATCGACCATGCGTTCCCATATATGCGTACGATTTCAGCATCGCTTAAGCTGCAGTCCGTATTTTCAGTTTCCGTATTTTGGTATATCATAAGATCAGCACCTCTTAGGTGATGAGGAACAAGGCATAAATCGCTGTTTGCTATAAGGAATAAAAGACGTTATACTGCAGCAGTGGAGAGGGGATACCACTCTTAAATACTTTTGGAGTGTGGGTTGTGGCAGCCTATACTCCGCCTTAAATGTTCTGGTTAACCGTATGAAACACGGGGCTGGTATGCTCCTTTCTGAATTCTCTCGGACTAATTCCGGATATTTTGTGAAATATGGTACAAAAATAATTTGAATTGCAAAAACCCAGCTTTTCCGAAATCTGTGAGACAGAAAGGCGGGTATTTACAAGCATGTTCTGGGCAAGGCGTATTTTATAACAATGTAAATATGTTTTATAAGAAGACCCCACACAGTCGCGGAACCGTTTCATAAAGTGTGATTCGGACAGTCCGGCAAGAGAGGCGAGTGTTTCAATGGAAGGATTCTCAGCATAATGCAGGTCTAAATAATCTAATATTTCATTCATCGTTTCATCCCGGGTCTTGAGTTTTATGTCTGCGGATTCAGCCGCTTTCCCCTCTCTTAAGATCGTAATGATTAAACGTCCGAGGATTCCCTCGATGATAAATTCCGAATGAGGATCGTAATGCTCGTATTCATAAAGCATGTCGTCAAACATCTGCCGTACCTTTATTTGGCATACCGGCGGCAATTCATAGCATAAATGCGACATAACCGTATTAAAATTCTTTTCGCCGATCTGTTCCATGCAGCGTCTGGCAATCTCGGGCGTAAATTTCATATGGTATCTTTTATAGGGTGCGTCGGATAGAAAAGTCGTGCGGTGGTAAACTCCTATTGTGATCGGCGTTACATTTCCGGCATGAATGAAACTGATCTTTTCAGGTGTGGTACTTTGCCTGTCGCCGCTTACGATAAAACCGATGCCATAGTAATCGGTATATTTTTCAGTAGTACGCATGACATAAGTGTAAGGCTTTTCTATGTATTCAATATGAACATTATAACCTTTTTTCAAGGGTGTAGGCATTAGGTCTTTTCCTCCGGTTTCGTATGTGCTGATAATATGTTTACATAGAAAACAGTCAAATGCAAGAGGAAAATGGAAGAAAACTATATAAAAATAGTATATAATGTGAAAAATTTCTATGGCATCTGAAAGCGCTGCGTAAGTTGTCATTGCAAAGCAGTCACATGGAGAAAGAGCATGAAGAGATTAATAAAATATGCCGGACCTTACCTTGGATATATTGTACTTGCCGTACTTGCGGGTATCGGATGCTCTGTTGCAAACGTATATATTGTTGATATCTTAAAGCAGATCATCGATGAAGCCGCAAAGGGGGAAATTGGTTCCGTCCTGCCGGAATTTGCCGCGAAAGCCGCATTGGTCACGATAAGCGGAATGCTTGCCAATTATTTTCTGACTCTGACAACCGGTTTTTTCAGTGCCGGAATTTTAAGGGATTTACGGCGTGACCTGGTAAACTGCATTATGAAGATGGCACCGGATTTTATGGAGAAGAATAATTTTGGAGACTTGATCGAGAGGGCGTCATCGGATATTGACGGTATTGCGGCGTATATGCAGGTTTATTTCATAGATTGTATGTATACGCCGATTGTCGTGATCGTGTTTGCACTGTATTTGTTTTCCCTGAATCCATTGCTTGCCGCAGCGTGTCTTGGTCCGTTGCTTATTATGGTACCGCTCAGTATTGTACTTTTAAAACCGGTCAAAATAGCGCAGTTTAAATATGCAAAACTGTTAGGACTGACAAACAACAATATTCAGGAAGCGTTCGACGGGGCGGATGTCATTAAAACTTACCGGCTTCAGGAGAAAATGCAGGATAAATATTATAAGGCGTTAAAAGAAACCTTTGATATTTCCAACCGGAACGATTTGCGCCAGTATAATCTTGAGCCGCTTTCCAGACTGATCGATATGGCGCCGACTGCCGTTTCATTATGTGCCGGAGGTTATCTGGCATTCAACGGGAATGTGACACTGGGTATATTAATTGCGTTTATCGGCGGAGTAGGGAAAATCAGCGCACCGCTCGATAAAGCGTATCAGCTGGTCGTCAGGACACAACTGGTAATGGTATCGGTAAAGCGGGTGTTTGAAATTATGGAAATGCCTGTTGAAGATGTGGAAAATAAGCCGGTGGAAGCAGATAAAACAACCAAAGAGGTATTTGCGTTCCGCAATGTGTCGTTTTCCTATGCAGGCCGGATGGAAAAGGAAGGGCAGGTTTTGGAACATTTAAACCTGACAGTCGGGGAAGGAAAGAGAATTGCGCTGGTCGGCCGGAGCGGGTGCGGCAAGAGTACGGTCATTAAGTTAATGTGCCGGCAGTATGAGGCCTGTGACGGTGAAATTTTATTCTATGGAAATAGATTTTCGGATATCAGCCCGGAAGCGGTGAGAAAAGATTTGGCGCTCATCTCACAGGATACCGTCATTTTCCCAATGAGCGTGCTTGATAATATCCGTATCGGCAGGCCGGAAGCCTGCCGTGACGAAATCGTGGACGCGGCAAAGAAAGCGGGATGTGATGATTTTATTAAAGAACTGCCGGAAGGATATGATACGGTTCTGAAAGAGCGGGGAAGTAATTTATCCGGCGGACAGAGACAGAGGATTGCTATTGCAAGAGCCATTTTAAAAGAAGCGCCGGTTTTTATATTGGACGAGCCGACTTCCGCCCTGGATAAAGAGACGGAAGCGTTTGTGAATGAGACGCTGAAAGCAGTTTCGCAAAACCGGACGGTAGTTACCGTGGCACACCGCCTTGCAACCATAACGGATTATGATAAGATCATTGTGCTCGATGAAGGAAAGATCGCGGAGTCCGGAACACATGAAGAACTTTTGGACAAAAACGGGGAATATTGCAGGATGTATCATAATTATATGGTGTCAGAAGTATAGTACTCCATCCGGGCAGAGGCGGAACTTAAAAAGTCCAGCGAAGAAATGTCAGGTGTTGATCGGAAAAATTTTCAGCTGGATGGTAAAGTCGCAAAGGCACACGAGAGGAACTTTCATGAGTGCTCTTTCGAATGAAAGTTTCTCTCAGTGGGTGTGTGCCGAAGTGACTTTACCCTTTAGTGCCGTTGCGCAGTAACTTAAATAAAGGAGATATGGCGTAGTGAAAGAATTAAAAAGATACCTTTCGTATATTGGAAAATATGGTTTTCCGTATTGGAGTATTTTCACGGGAATGCTGTTTGTGTCCGTTGTACTGACACTGGCGTTTCCTTACATGAATAAACTGGTCTTTAATGCACTGGAGTACAGGGACCGGGAGCTATTTATGCGGGCGGCAGCGTTGTGCGTTCTGCTGGTCGTGCTGAACTGTCTGGCTCCCTATGTAAGTTATTTCCGAATGAGAGTAGTCCGAAAAATCGTATTTGACTTAAAGATCAGGATTTTTGAAAAGCTGATGAAGATGGATATGAATTACTATGAAAGCCATCACAGCGGCGAAGCGCTCAAAACCCTGAACCAGGATGCCAATTCACTTAAAGATTCTTATTTTTCCCATCTTTACTGGTTATTTGGCGGACTGCTCAGCGGTGTGGCATCTATTTTTGCAATGCTTGTATACAGTCCGGCGCTGACGTTTATTTCGATGGGGTTTTGTCTGGCAAGTTTCGGCACAATTGGCGTGGGTGCCTTCTGGGTATCCCGCGGCAGGATGGATTATGGAACGGTGATGGCAATCGTGTCATTGCAGATGAGCGTCAGTTCCATGGTACAGGGCCTTGGCGCTGCACTTGCCACATTTTCGGCATCCCTGGTGAAGGCAGGCAGGGTTTTTGATTTCCTCGAATCAGATTGTGAGGAGACGGAATGCAGTCATACGAGCGTGAAACTTCAAAAGGGTGCCAAACCGGTCGAAATAGAAAACCTGACGTTTTCTTATGATGGAAAATCTGATGTGCTGCAGGATTTTTCCATGGAGGTCATGGATGGTGAGAAGATTATGATCATGGGGGAGTCCGGATGCGGGAAGAGTACGCTGCTGAAACTGCTGATGCGTTTTTATCATCAAAACTCCGGTCAGATCAAGCTGTACGGACACAGGGTGGAGGAATATCCGCTTTGGCAGCTGAGGCAGCTTATTACCTATATCCCGCAAAACAACTATTTGTTTGAGGGCAGTATCCGTGAAAATATCGCTTTTGGTTATGCCGGGGAAGGACAGGCGGACGATGCGCAGATCAGGAAGGCGGCAAAGTCGGCTTATGCGGAGGAATTCATTGCCCTGCTGCCGCAGGGATATGATACGCCTTTAGAGGCCGGGGGCAGTAATCTCTCGGGCGGACAGCGCCAGCGTATTGCGATAGCAAGAGCGTTTTTGAAGGATTCGCCCATTCTGCTGATGGATGAGCCGTCCTCTGCCCTGGATATTCAAAGTGAGAAAATGATAAACCAGGCGATGAAAGAACTGATGAAACAAAAAGTGGTTCTTATGGTCACGCATCGGTCTGCTTCTTTTAAAGAGTTTGACCGGGTGGTACGGTTATGAGGGGCATTTGATGCAGACAGTGAAAGGAAAATATCGCACCGTGTATTAATAAAACAAATAAAAGGACCGATAAACCTATTAAGAACAAAGGAATTGCCGGAACGGCGGATGCGGACTTAAAAAGGAGGTAAAATGGATGGTGGTTGATATGAGACAGGTGATGGCATCCATGGAAGAATCCATGAAATTACAGAATCAGGCGAGGGCTGAAAGAAGAGCCGAGAAAGCGGCACAGGAAAAAAAGGAGTTTCAGGAGAAACTGATGCGGGCGGCAGTCAGCGAGACAGAGCTTGACGGTAAGGCGTCAAAAGTGAAGGGTGCGGAGGATGCCGTACAAAGGGATCAGTTGATCGGATTAATGATGGCAGGTTTTTAAGCCTGCCATTGTCATTTTTGCAAGGAAGCTGGAAGGATGAGAGAGATGAAAATACGTTTTCCAAAACTATACCGGTATGACAGGCCGAAAGAACACTGTCAGACAGCGATACCTTTTGCCGAAGGAGTATTGAAGGATGAGAACCGTGTGCAGGTTTATCAGGAGGGGCATCTGATGCCGAGCCAGAAAAAGGTTACTGCCCGTTATGCAGACGGCAGCATCCGCTATCTGTTTCTCCGCTTTCTGGCGGATCTGCCGGCGAACGGAGGGACATCGCTGGAAGCCGTATTTGACACAAAAGAGCGGTATGCCGGGGAGTATCCGGAACTGACGGTAGAGGCATCCGGAAACGGGTATGAGATAAACGCCGGAGGGGACGGTGTGAAGTTCGCCGTTTCCCACTATGCACGGACGGTTTTTGACTGGCTGGAAGACGGGCATAAAAAGTATACGGCCGGACAGTTTGTGGGACCGCTCCTGGAAGACGGAGAGGGGAACCGGTACGGGATACGGCTGGGAGAGTGGCAGGCGCTGGAAACGGGGCCCCTGACTGCCGTACTCCGGTGTATGGGCGAGTGTACCGGAAACAGCGGAAAGCCGGTCACATTTGAGTTCGGATTGACGGCATATGCGGGAAAGCCCTGGGTGGAGCTTTCCTTCCGGATCATCAATTCCACGGAGGAGAGGCTGCATATCGCATCCCTGGTGTTTGCAGTGACAGCCGGGGGACATGCGGTCTATGATGATTCCCTGACACATGCGGGGGCCCGCAGGGAGGAGACGGATAAACCGTTCTACCATACCACCGGCATTAAGGAACTGCCTGCCATACAGGAAGCCATTGGCAGCGCTGCAGTAAGGACCTGTGTGGGAAGTTCCAATTATAAAACGGATTTCCTGATCGGCGGGGATGGCGGGACGGTGGAAAAAATAGTGGATGCCGATTTTCTGGTGGCGGAAGCGAACGAACATTTTGCGGAGGTTTTATACGGAACGTTTTTCGCGGACCGGACGGATGCAGAGGGCGGTGTGTGCGCCACCATTTTTCAGGCACAGCAGAATTATCCGAAGGCGGTGAAAGCGGATGCGGGAGGGATTTATGTCATGCTTGTTCCGAAGGGTGTGAACCGGGTGGAAATGGAACCTGGCATGTCCAGGGAACAGCGGTTTCTTCTGCACTTTCATCCGGCAGGAGAGACCTTGATCGAAATAGACAACCGCAGTCTGATCTACCAGATGCCCGACAAACCGTCCATTCCGTCCGAAGCCTTTCGGGATGCCGGAGTCATGCCGGATATTTTCGTGGATAGAGAGAAGATCAACGATGACGTGGAAATTGCGCTTATCAGGAAATGTGACGGGCATGCCAGGTGTTACGGGATGCTCAACTGGGGGGATGCTCCCGACCCCGGATATACGATGCAGGGACGCGGCGGGGGGATGCCCGTGTGGACGAATAACGAATATGATTTTCCCCATGCCTGTGCCCTTCTGTATGCGAGAACCGGCGAGCGGCGTTTTCTGGATTACATGATTACGGCATGCAGTCACTGGATGGACGTGGATGTATGCCATTACAGCAAGGATCCGCTGCTTATGGGAGGACAGTGGGAGCATACAAGGGGACACTGTAAAGACGGTGTGATCGTCTGCTCCCATGAATGGGTGGAAGGGCTGCTGGACTTCTACCACTTTACGGGAGACGAAAGGGCCCTTCGAACCGCACTCGGAATCGGGGAAAACGTACTCCGGCTGCTGGAGACGCCCATGTATCAAAAAAGCGGGGAAAGCAACGCAAGAGAAACCGGCTGGGCGCTGCGGACCTTGACGGCCCTGTATGTTGAGACAGGCGACGGAAAATGGATCGAAAAATGCGGGTGGATCGTGGGGCAGTTTGAAGAATGGGCCGAAGAATACGGCGGATGGCTGGCTCCTTATACCGATAATACGATCATCCGTGTGGGATTCATGATATCCGTTGCCGTAGGAAGCCTGATGCGGTATTACCGGGTGGTTCCCGAGGAAAGGATCCGGAAGATGATCCTGCGGGCGGTGGATGATTTGGTGGAGAACTGTCTTTTGGATAATGGATTGTTCTATTATAAAGAACTGCCCAGCCTGAACCGACTGGGAGGCAATACGCTGCTGTTGGAAGCGCTGACCATTGCCTATGAGCTGAGCGGGGATGCCGGGTACCTGACTTATGGAAAGTATACCTTCCGGCAGAACATTTACACATCGGCGCCTTCCGTATCCGGAGCCAAAACCGTGGCAGGGGATGCCGTCATTCATAAAGCCGGCGGAACGAAAAATTTTGCACAGTGCTTTATTCCGCTGTCGGTTTATTATAAGGCGCTGACGGATCAGGATATGGCGATATGAAAAACGTCCGTGCTGCCAATGGGGCAGTACGGACATTCTTACTACTGAAGACCGTTTGCCATACGGGAAAAATTGTTCCCGCCGTCGTCCATATCCGCCTGAAACTTTGCCTCTGCTTCCACTCCGGCTTCGCTGGCAAGATCCATATAGAGGATGAACATATCCTCCAGTGATATGCCTTTTTCTTTGGAAATCTCTTCCAAAACCGGCCGCAGTGCGTCCAATTGTACGGAAACCTGCGTTTTCTGCGGGTCGATGTCCTTTAGGGCCTCTTCTGCATAGGCATTGATTCTTTCCCATATCGTTCTGTTTTCCTGTGTCATGCCTGTTACCTCCTAAATATCTTTATCAATTTCGAATTTTCTGCCCATTTTGATTATTTTACCACTTGATGCTTGTGCTGTACAGGTTAATTTGTTAAAATGAAACTATATGGAGTTGCAGTGCAGCCGTCTGCAGCATTATAAAATTATGATAACACGAGGACAAACGAGATGGCAGATGTAAAACCTTTTAAAGCAATCCGGCCCAGAAACGGTTTGGAAGACAGGATTGCCGCGCTTCCCTATGATGTCTATAACAGGGAGGAGGCAAAGCGGGAAGTAACGCGGGAGCCGCTTTCTTTCCTGCGGATTGACCGGGCCGAGACACAGTTTCCTGACGATGTGGATACCTATGCGGACTGTGTGTACGAAAAGGCGCATGATTTATTGTGGGAAATGACCGCGTGCGGAGACTTCGTGGAAGAGGCGCAGGATTGCTATTATGTTTACGAGCTGGTGATGGATGGCAGGGTACAGACCGGCATTGCAGCCTGTGCTTCCGTGGATGATTATAAGAATAATGTCATCAGGAAACATGAAAATACGAGGGCAGACAAGGAAGCGGACCGTATCCGTCACGTGGATGTGTGCGGGGCACAGACCGGCCCCATTTTCCTTGCGTATCGTTCCAGGCAGGAAATCAACGAAGAAGTGGCAAAAATAAGGACGGAAATGCCGCTCTATGACTTTTCCGCGCCGGACGGTATTATCCACCGGGTATGGAAAATTGAGGAAGAACGGGCCGTTAGGAAAATACGGGAAGCTTTTGCGGGAGTGGAGCATATCTATATCGCAGACGGGCATCACCGGTGCGCTTCGGCAGTAAAGGTATCGGAAAAGCGCAGGGAAGCGAAGCCGGATTATACGGGAGAAGATGAGTTCAATTATTTTCTTTCCGTCCTTTTTCCGGATGACCAGCTGATGATCATGGATTATAACAGAGTCGTGAAAGATTTGAACGGAATGGGGGAAGCGGAATTTCTGGAACGCGTGGAAGGAATTTTTCATGTGGAAAAGGCGGGGACGGAGCCGTACAGGCCGGAGCGGAAAGGGATTTTCGGCATGTATTTGGGAGATTGCTGGTACCGCCTGGCCGTCAAGGAGCCGCCGTGCGGGACAGACCCGGTGTCAGCACTGGACGTAGCGGTGCTGCAGGAATATCTTTTAGGGCCTGTGCTTGGAATTGAAGATCCCAAAACCGATAAGCGGATTGACTTTGTGGGAGGCATCCGGGGACTCGGTGAACTGGAGCGGAGAGTACATACCGACTGCAAGGCAGCATTTTCCATGTATCCTACTTCCATACAGGAATTATTTGCGGTATCCGATGCAGGTATGCTGATGCCGCCTAAGTCTACATGGTTTGAGCCGAAGCTGAGGAGCGGATTGTTCATCCACAGGATCTGATATGGCCGGGACTGTGATGAAGAGAAATGACTTCCGTACTGTAAGAACGGGAAAAATATAAATGAAAATCGTGCTTCGGTGCGAGGATGGGAGAGCGTATGAACAATAAACTGTATAAATTAATGAATTGGCCGGAGATAGAAGAAATCATATATTCGGAGTCGGACAATCCGCATCGCCTGCTGGGCGCGCATGTGACCGGCAGCAATACGCTGGTGCAGGCATATCTGCCGGGAGCGAAGAGTGTGATCCTTCAAAATAAAAAAGAAAAGAAAAATTATGAGATGGAGCGGGCGGACGAAGAAGGATTTTTTGCAGTCCTTATTCCCGGTAAAACAAAATTTCCTTATGAATATATTGCGGAATATGAAGACGGCAGTCTGAAAAAGATAAAGGATGCGTATAATTTCCCGCCGCAGATCACAGACAGCGACATGGAAAAGTTTGCAGCCGGAATCCATTATACGGTTTATGAAAAACTGGGAGCGCATCCCATGGAAATAGACGGTGTCAGCGGGGTCTGCTTTGCGGTGTGGGCGCCCAATGCGGTCCGTGTCAGCACGGTGGGAGATTTTAACGGATGGGACGGCAGGATACACCAGATGCGTCGGCTGAAGGATTCCGGTATCTTTGAGATATTTATTCCGGATGCAAAGGCAGGGGACAATTATAAATATGAGATAAAAGTAAAGGGGGGACTGACCTTCCTGAAGGCAGACCCATATGCGTTCGGCCAGCAGATGCGTCCGGACACCGCATCCGTGGTAAGGGAGAGTCCGCAGAAGCAGGGTGTGAAATGGGAAGATGAGAAATGGATCGCCGGAAGAAAGGAAAGGCAGGGACGGGATAAGCCCATCAGTATTTATGAATTATATCTTGGTTCGTTTAAAAAGGCGGAAGACGGCAGTTATCTGAATTATCGGGAACTGGCTCCCCTTATCATTGATTACGTGAAAGAAATGGGGTATACCCATATCGAACTGATGCCCGTGATGGAACATCCTTTTGACGGCTCCTGGGGATACCAGGTGATCGGTTATTATGCACCTACGGCCAGATACGGAACGAACGAAGATTTCAAATACTTTATGAATGAGATGCACAAAGCGGGAATCGGCGTCATCCTGGACTGGGTTCCGGCGCATTTCCCAAGGGATGCTTACGGTTTGTCCAATTTTGACGGCACCTGTCTTTACGAGCATCAGGATCCGAGAAAGGGGTTCCACCCTCATTGGGGTACCTTGATTTATAACTATGGCAGGCCGCAGGTTTCCAATTATCTGATCGCCAATGCACTTTACTGGATCGAACAGTATCATGCGGACGGAATCCGTATGGATGCGGTGGCTTCCATGCTGTATCTGGATTACGGCAAAAGCGACGGACAGTGGGTGGCAAACATGTACGGCGGACATGAGAACCTGGAGGCGGTCGAGCTGCTGAAACACCTGAATTCCGTAGTGAAGAGAAGGAATCCCGGCGTATTGATGATTGCAGAGGAGTCTACTGCATGGCCGAAAATAACGGGAGATGTGGAGGATAACGGACTTGGTTTTGACATAAAATGGAATATGGGATGGATGAACGATTATCTGGGCTATATTGCCTATGATCCTTATTTTCGAGCACACCACCACAACGAGCTGA
Organism: uncultured Lachnospiraceae bacterium; assembly: GCA_910579935.1. Classification (GTDB taxonomy): domain Bacteria; phylum Bacillota; class Clostridia; order Lachnospirales; family Lachnospiraceae; genus Kineothrix. The sequence goes on along the minus strand of CAJTVQ010000029.1, from coordinate 42,834 downwards.
CCTTTAGCATGATATATGCTTACAGTGAGAATTTCATGCTGGTCTTTTCCCACGACGAGGTAGTGCATGGAAAAGGAACCCTGATAGGGAAGATGCCCGGAGAAATCAAAGACAAATTTGCAAATCTGCGGCTGACCTATGCGTATATGATGCTGCATCCCGGCAAGAAGCTGCTGTTTATGGGACAGGATATTGCGGAATTTGACGAGTGGAATGAGATACGCGAAGTAGAGTGGGGGCTGACACAGTATGACAGTCACAAAGGCGTGCAGAAGCTGGTAAAAGCGCTGAACCGTCTCTATGTTTCCTGTCCGGCCATGTATCAGTATGATACGTCATGGGAAGGGTTCGAATGGATCAACTGTATCCGGGCGAATGACTGTATGCTGGCCTTTATGCGTAAGACCGGTAAGCCGGAAGAAACGCTGGTAGCGGTGGCAAATTTTGCCAACGTACGCAAGGAGTTTACGATAGGAGTCCCGTTCGAAGGGAAATACAGGGAGATTTTAAATACGGATGACAAGGAATACGGAGGGGACGGTATAGTCAATGCCGATGCGCTCTGCTCGGAAGAAGGGGAATATGACGGCAAACCTGCTTCCATCCATATGGTGAGCGCGCCGCTTTCCGTCAGTGTTTTTGATTATACACCTTATACGGAAGAAGAGAAGAAAGAGATTGCCAGAAAGAAAGAGGAGATATTGCGCCGGGAAAGAGAAGAAGCGCTGGAGCGGGAAAGACAGGAAAAAATAGCCGCGCTGGAACGCGAAAGGCTGGAGAAGGAAGCGGAAGCGGCGAAAGCGCTGGAAGAGGCGGAAGCGGCAAAGAAACATGCGGAGCAGATGCTGAAGGAGGCGGAAGCAGCAAAAGCAGAAGAAGAGAAAATTCTGAAAGAAAGCAGGGAGTCTGCGAAAAAAGCAGCAGCAAGAATAGCTGCGGTAGATGAGAAGAAGACAGAAAAAGAAGCCGCAGGAAAGGAAACAGAAGAAAAAGAAACAACTGAAAAGTCTGCTGAGGCCGTACCGGAGAAAACAGCAGCCGGAGCAAAGAAAACGGCCGGAGCGAAGAAAGCGGCAGGAACAAAAAAGGCAGGACGGCCGCGAAAAAAATAGAGAACGGAAATGAAAGAACCGGAAAAGTTCCGGATTAAAAAATCCAGAAATAAAGAAAGAAGAATTAAAATTTTCAGGAGCAGGGAATGGAGTATCTGAGGATGTTACTGTCATTTGCAACGGAGGATGAAATCGATATCGGGATCATCGAGAAGTTTTTTAAAGAATTGCCGGAAAAGGCGTGGAATCTGGGCATCAGGGTACTCCTTTCCGTTATTGTACTGTTTGTGGGTGCCCAGGTGATCAAACTGATCCGCAAAATTATAAAGAATTCGCTTAAACGCGGAAATGCGGACAAAGGAGTCATACAGTTTATAGACTCCTTTGTAAAGGCGGCCCTGTATGCGCTGCTGATTCTTACGATCGCATCCGGGTTCGGACTGGATGCAGCGAGTATTCTTGCATTGCTGGGCTCTGCCGGCGTGGCTATCGGACTTGCCATTCAGGGAAGCTTGGCCAATTTTATCGGCGGCGTGCTGATTCTTTTGTTAAAACCCTTTAAAGTGGGGGATTATATCAAGGAAGACGGCGGCGGGAACGAAGGAACGGTAACAACCATTGAACTTTTTTACACGAAACTGACAACGCCGGACAATAAGGTAATTGTCCTGCCAAACGGTACGCTTGCCAATTCGAGTTTAACCAATGTAACGGCGTGCGACAGCAGAAGGATGGATCTTCTGGTAGGTATATCCTACGAATCGGATATCCGTCAGGCAAAAGAGATATTACAGCAGGTATTGGAAGAAGATGAGGCTGTATTAAAGGATAAGGATCATTTTGTATATGTGGATGAACTGGCAGAGAGTGCGGTGTATATCGGTGTCCGCTGTTGGTTTTCCATGGAGGATTTCTGGCAGGGAAAATGGAGGGTGACGGAAAATGTGAAATATGCGCTGGATGAAGCCGGTATTAAGATTCCCTATCCGCAGTTAGAGGTGCATTGGGAAGAAAAACAGGATACTTGAGGGATTGACAGAGAAAACAGAAAGAATTAAAAAACAAAAGAATAGCCATGTGAAGCATAGGATTTATATCGCAGCGTTGCCTTGGTATGGGTTCCATGAGATACATGAGGAATGTTAACCGGGATAAAGGGCAACGCAGAAATGAGGGGCAGGAATGCAGAAAAAAAATGAAGAAAGCACCAGCAAAAAGAAAAATGGAAGTCAGTTTATCAGTATCGAAAAGAGAATTTCAAACCGGTTCGGCATGGTAGTCAGCTTATGCTGTATCATACTTGGCGTTATAACGTCGGTTTTAAGCTATATTTCCTCCATCAGTGCGGTTTCGGAAACGATTGACAATACTTCCGGAGTGGCGGCGGATTATGTATCGGCGTCACTTGAACAGTATGTTGCAATCGCTTATGAGACGGGAACCATTGCACGGCTTGCAGATCCGGAAAAGGATGCGGATGAAAAAAACGCCATTCTGGCACAGAAAATCAAAGAACATGATTTCAGCGGAGGTTTTCTTCTTGACAGCAGCGGAATAGACATCATTTCAGGGGAAAACCTTTCTGACCGGGACTATTTTAAGGAGGCAATGAAAGGAAATACTTATGTGTCCACCCCGGCATACAGCAACGTCACGAAAGCGGTATCTTTTGCAGTTTCGGCTCCGCTGTGGGAGAACGGCAATCCGGGAACAAAGCCGGTCGGCGCCGTGGTGTATGTCCCGAACGGGGAGTGTCTGAACGATATTATGCGCTCCATACAGATCGGTGACGGCGGAACTGCTTTTATGGTAGATTCGAATGGAATTACGATCGCCGACATTAATTCGGAAATGGTCGGTGTGGAAGAGTGTACGAAACTAGGCGACACGAATCCCAAACTAAAGAAATTCAGTGAAATTTGTAAAAAGATGGTAGCAGGGGAAGACGGCACGGGAACTTACACTTACGGCGGCGTAACAAAGGTAGTTGCTTATTCACCGGTCCCGGATACGGATGGCTGGAGTATCGGTGTCGCAGCCGTCAGAAATGAGTTTTTGGGGAAATTCTATTTGGCATTGGAGCTTACGGTAATTTTTGTAATTGTATTTACGATACTTGGAATCAGAAACGGAATTCAGCTGGGAAAGGCGGTAGTGAAACCGATTACGGTATCCGTGGAGCGTCTGAAGCTTTTGGCAGCAGGAGATTTTCATTCCGATGTCCCGGAACCGGAAACCAATGATGAAACGGCAATATTGATGAATTGTATTTCCGGGACGATTCAGGACCTGAAGACAGTGGTTTCCGATATCAGCAGTCATTTGGCAGAACTGGCGGACGGAAACTTCAAGATTGACATAAAGGAAGACTATAAGGGGGATTTTTCCCTGATCAGCGATTCGTTCCGTGACATTGTGGCTTCCCTGAGCGGCGCCATGAAAGAGATTGACAGCAATGCGGAAAGTGTCCAGAACGGGGCGCTGGATCTGGCAGGAGCTTCACAGCTGCTGGCAGAGGGTGCAACGGATCAGGCCAGTGCCATTGAGGAACTGACGGCTACCATTACGGATATTTCGGAGAAAATACATATCAATGCGGAGAATGCGGAAAAGGCAAGAATCGTTGTTGAGGACATGAACCAGCGGGTGATGGAGAGCAATCAGCAGATGAGGCAGAATACGGAGGCTATGTCCAAAATCAGGGAGGCTTCCGATAAAATTGCAGAAATTATCAGCAGTATTGAGGAAATCGCGGATCAGACGAATCTGCTTGCACTGAATGCATCCATTGAGGCTGCAAGGGCAGGAGAAGCAGGAAAGGGTTTTTCAGTGGTTGCCACCCAGGTCGGAATACTTGCGGAGCAGAGTTCGGAAGCGGCAAGGAATACGAACGAACTGATCAGGAATGCGATCATGGCGGTGGAAGATGGGACAAGGCTTGCGAAATCCGCAGCAGAATCTCTGATTGCCGTAGTGGAAAATTCCAAAGAAGTAAATAAATCCATTACTGAGATTTCGGAGGCATCCGAGAATCAGGCAGAAGCAGCGGGCCAGATCACTTTGGGTATTACTCAGATTGCGGAGGTGGTGGAATCAAATTCTGCGACTTCGGAAGAATGTGCGGCTTCTTCGGAGGAACTGTCGGGACAGGCGGATCTTTTGAAAGAACTGGTTGGGAGGTTCCGGTATTTTACGTAGGCCGGGCTTTGAATACAATAGTGCTGTCGGTTAATACGGATTTTTAGCTATGATATCAAAAAAGAAGAAGATTCCGTGAAATTCAGGCTTTTTAAAAGCTTTCTGTGTCACGGAATCCTCTTCTTTATTTATGGACAGAGCGGCATTTCTCAGCGATATATAATAAAATCGGATTCATAATATGATAAATCGTTTTCCAATGTTCAATCACAGCCTTTTTGTTATGATCGTATCGGCAGAAATCTTTCATCATAATATGGAGATGATGGAAAATAGCGTTGTACTGTATATCTGTGAGCTGCATTTTCGCTGAGGGCTCCGATTCGTTCGCAGAAATATCAAATGTGTTGAACATTTCATCAATGATGAAATAGGCATCTTCCATGCCGTTTTTTTCCAACTCAAAAAGAGGTTCCAAAATATAATAATCCTTCAGACAACTTTCAATATGCCGCTCCAACATTTTTATCAGAATAATAAAAAACTTTTGGAAAGTTCATTCGTATGAAATATGGAAAATGAATAGTGAACAGAAGTTAAATGACTGACTGGTATAAATTCAGCCTTGTAAAATATAGATGATAACTTAGAACTGGTTGATGTTGAGGGTGATGGGAATAATGAGGTCAAATTTAGTCAGACTGTAAGGAAGATAGTGGTAGGGGAATACATGGAGATAAAAGTGGATGAATTAAATTGAGTTTCAGGAATTTTATGATAATTGTATTAGAGTTATAGCTATGCGTTTTTGGAATAAGCATAGGGAATTAATTTCTAAACTATAACCGGATACAGCCTGGCCAATTTAATCCGTGCATCCTGCGTCTTAAACTGCCAGTTGATTTTTGCACATTCTGCATTACGCCTGATAGTCCATGCACGAACCTGCTGTTTGAAGCTTTCCAAATCTGGCTGCGGCTTCCCAGGACCTGGCGGTTTGACAGAGCATATGCTCTTAATCTCCCACAAATTGCGACGTACATCTTGAGGAAAGCAATTTTCATACACGTTTTGGTAAAAGGAGATTGTCATGGGGACGATCTTCTTTCACGGGAGCGGGACATTTCTTCAGGAAAATAAGAGCAGTAATTTAATTTTTGAAAATTTTTAAAATAATCCTTGCAAAAAATTCAATTACCATATATAATAGCTTTTGGTATCAGTCATATGTGCTGTTCAAATGCTTCCATGGCTCAGTTGGTAGAGCGACGCATTCGTAATGCGTAGGTCAAGGGTTCGAGTCCCTTTGGGAGCTTTTTTTATTGCCGCGGACAATGAGCCAGGTGGCTGCAACATTCGGCTGCAAAACGCCGGGAATGCGCAAACATTCAATGCTGCGCATTCCCGGCGTTTTGTAAGCTTGCTGTTTTGGTACAGTTTATACAAATTTTACGGCTGTTCCATAAGACATAACTTCCGCTGCTCCCTGCATAACGGCAGCAGAAGCGTAACGGATATTGATTACCGCATCTGCACCGAGGGATTCGGCTTCCGCGACCATTCTTTTGGTGGCGAGAGACCTTGCATCGTTCATCATTTCCGTATAGGCGCACAATTCCCCTCCGACAATGGTTTTAAATCCCTGGGTAATATCCCGGCCGATGTTTTTGGACTGTATCGTACTTCCCTTCACAAGTCCCAGCATCTCCAAATTTTTTCCTGTAATGTAATCCGTATTTACTAATATCATTTTCACCGCTCCTTAATCTTTTCATATTGTATCATTTTACTAATACAATACAACTATAAGTCATCTGATTCCGGCTGTCAATAAGAAAATTGGTTTCTTCCCATTTATATCTTCGTTTACAGCGCATTGGAAGCATAAGCTTTATCCACCTGTATGACCGCAAAGTAAGAGTCATCCAGTCTGCGGATTTCATCCTTCAGAAAATCGGTAATTTCCTCATCCGTTTTCCGGTAGTCGAAGGGAACAACGATGTCAAAAATGATATTGGTATGGGTGGGACCTTCTACCACCCGAAAATCGTGGAAACAGATTTCCGGATAGGTATTTTTCAGTATATCAGTCACCTTCTGCCGGATATGGTTGGTCCGGTCATCGTCCGTAACGACGGGATCCATATGTATTACGGCTTCGCAGTGCAGTTCGTCATGCAGACGGTGTTCGATATTGTCAATCGTATCATGCAGTAAAATAAGGCTTCCGTCCGCCGGCACTTCCGCATGCAGGGAGAGCATGACGCGTCCCGGTCCGTAATCATGAACCACCATGTCGTGGATGCCGAGAACCGGTTCATAACTCAGAACGATCCGTTCCACATTTTTAACGAAGTCAGGATTGGGCGGCTGGCCCAAAAGCGGGCTGATGGTATCCCTGGCCGCGTCATATCCGGCATAAAAAATGAAAAGGCCCACTAAGACGCCGCAGTATCCGTCAATCAGCAGGCCGGTAAAATGTCCGATGAGCATGGAGATGAGAACCACGGTTGTGGAGAGTGTATCGCTCAGGCTGTCCGTTGCCGTGGCTTTCATGGCAGAACTGTCTATTTCCCGGGCAATATTTCGGTTGTAACATGCCATATAAATTTTGACTGCGATGGAAGCCAGCAGGATGCCCGTCGTGAGAAGGCTGAAATCCACCGGCTGGGGATGGAGGATTTTTCCGACGGAGGAACGCACCAGCTCAAAAGCCATGATCAGGATGGCCACGGATACCAAAAGGCCGGACAGGTATTCGATCCTTCCGTGTCCGAAAGGATGATGCGGGTCCGGTTTCTGTCCGGCCATTTTGAATCCTACCAGCGTGATCAGGGAGGAACCGGCATCGGACAGGTTGTTGAACGCATCGGCAGTTACCGCGATGGAATTGCTGAGCAGTCCGGCGAGGAATTTACCGGCAAAGAGCAGGATATTGAGTGTGATTCCCACGCTTCCGCATAAAATGCCGTATGCCTGGCGCACGGCCGGGGAAGATGTGTTTTCTTTATCTTTTATGAATAGTCTGGCTAATAATGATACCATTGTGCTGTCTCCTTAAACATAGTGGTGGTTGGAACAATGTGCCGCATGGCAGCGGCTGGGTGGTCATGCCGTTTATCCAAACGGTATGGTATCTTATTTTATCTCTTTTTGTTCCGGCTGGCAAATCATTTTTATATATTTACATTTATGGGAAAAACATGTATAATTGCAGTCGGGAAAGAGTGTATGGAAAATACCGGCGGCAGGCCGCTGTTCGCAGGAATGAAAGAATAAAGGAGAGAAAAGAAATGAGCAAAAAACCGACAGTGTTAATGATTTTGGACGGCTACGGGCTGAATGAAAGAAAGGACGGCAATGCCGTAGCGGAAGCAAATACGCCTGTCATGGATAAGCTGATGCAGGAATGTCCCTTTGTAAAGGGGAATGCAAGCGGTATGGCAGTCGGACTTCCCGATGGTCAGATGGGAAACTCGGAAGTAGGGCATCTGAATATGGGAGCAGGAAGGATCGTTTATCAGGAACTGACGAGAATCACAAAAGAAATCCAGGATGGGACATTTTTTGAAAATCCGGCGCTGATGAATGCGGTAAATAACTGCAAGGCCAACGATTCGGCGCTGCATATGTTCGGACTGGTATCCGACGGCGGTGTACACAGCCACAATACTCATATTTACGGTCTTTTGGAACTGGCAAAAAGAAACGGACTGTCCAAAGTTTATGTACACTGCTTCCTGGACGGCAGGGATACGCCGCCGGAAAGCGGAAAAGGATTTGTGGAAGAACTGGAAGCGAAGATGAAAGAAATCGGTGCAGGTGAAGTGGCATCGGTCATGGGCCGTTACTACGCGATGGACAGGGATAATAACTATGACAGAGTGAAGCTGGCGTACGACGCGCTGACCAAAGGCGAAGGTCTGACCGCAGCAGGAGGACCGGCCGGGATCGCAGAGTCTTATGAAAGAGGGGAAAGCGATGAATTCGTGAAACCTACCGTGGTGGTAAAGGATGGCGCGCCGGTGGCAGTAATTAAGGATAAAGATTCCGTTGTGTTCTTCAACTTCCGTCCCGACCGGGCGAGAGAGATTACAAGATGCTTCTGTGACAATGAATTTACGGCATTTGACAGAGGGAACAGACTGGATCTTACCTATGTGTGCTTCTCCGATTATGACCCCACCATTCCGAACAAGGAAGTGGCATTCCATAAGATTGCGGTTACAAATACATTCGGCGAGTGGCTGGCGGCAAACCATATGACACAGGCGAGAATTGCCGAGACGGAAAAATACGCCCATGTAACCTTTTTCTTCAACGGCGGCGTGGAGGAGCCGAATGAGGGCGAGGACAGAATCCTTGTAAATTCTCCGAAGGATGTGGCAACTTATGATCTGAAACCGCAGATGAGCGCTTATGAAGTATGCGATAAGCTGGTAGAGGCGATCAGATCCGGTAAATACGATGTGATCATCATTAATTTTGCAAATCCCGATATGGTTGGACATACCGGAGTGGAGGCAGCAGCCATCAAAGCAGTGGAAACGGTGGATGAGTGCGTAGGCAAAGCAGTGGATGCCATCAAAGAAGTGGGAGGCGTAATGTTTATCTGCGCGGACCACGGCAATGCGGAACAGCTGGTAGACTATGAGACAGGAAATCCGTTTACCGCCCATACGACCAATCCGGTTCCGTTTATCCTGGTGAACTATGATCAGGCCTATACGCTGCGGGAAGGCGGATGTTTGGCGGATATCATTCCGACTATGATAGAGATCATGGGAATGGAGCAGCCGGAAGAAATGACGGGAAAATCCCTGTTGATCAGGAAATAGAATAAACTGGTGGAGAACTAAATCATGGCAAAAGGCGCGGGAAAAATCTCCTGCGTCTTTTTTTCCGCATTTTCCTGTGCTATAATGTGCTATATGAATAAGCGTGGGAGAGACGGAACGGGAATACCGGGAATAGGAGACGGGAAGGGATGAATGGTATGGAGAGCCGGAGAATTTTTGAAATACTGGGAATCAATGAGACAAAGGATGAGGAGCTGATTAAAACTGCCTACAGGAGAAAACTGGCGTCGGTGAATCCGGAGGATAACCCGGAAGGATTTAAGCGATTAAGAGAAGCCTATGAGAAAGCTCTGGTCATGGCAGGACAGCAGGAGGATACGGAAGGAAAAGCGGAAAAAGAATCGGATGAGCCGGCAGACGTATTCATGCGAGAGGTGGAGGACGTATACCGTTCCCTGTCCAGACGTCTGGATGTTAAAGAGTGGGAACGGTTATTGAAGAATGAATGGCTGGATGATTTGGAGCTGGGGGAGGAAATCAAATGGCAACTGTTCCGTTACCTGTCGGAATATTTCCGGATACCTGCGCCTGTCTGGCGTCTGCTTGACCGGGTGTTCAGAATTGTGGAAAATGCAGAGGAATTCAAGGAGTATCTGCCGGAGAATTTTGTGGATTTTATGGTGTGGAAGAGTTCCGAAGGGGCTGAAGCGACAGACTTTCCTTTTGAAAAGCTGAAAGGGGAGGATACGGCGGATTATGATGCTTTCATACAGAATTACAACGAACTGTGCAGCCTGTTTTCGGAAGCGTATGAGGATAAGGAAGGATGGCTGAAAAAAGTAGGGCAGAAGATTGCATTCATGGACGGATTCGGCATTACGCATCCCTGGTATGAGATGGAGAAGGCGGAGTACGAACTGGTCTGCGGGCGTAAGGAAGAAGCGGAACGGATGGTCAGGGATCTGTGGGAAGCGGGAGAAAAGGACGACCGGATGCTTTTGGCAGGGGCCAATATTCTGAAAGAATGCGGACAGGAAGAAGAAGCTGCGGAAATTTACAGGGATTTTTTAGGGAAGGAAAATCTGAGTGACGATGACAGGTACCGGGCATCCATAGCGCTGGCTGAAATCTGCGCCGGGAAGAAGGAGTGGATGGAAGGAAGGGAACATGCACAGAACGCCAGGAGATATTATAATACCCGAAAAGCGGCAGAGCTTTTAGGAACGTGCAATGAGGAAGTGATCGCGCTCTGGTCGGGAGAAAAGGCGGCGGAACTGACTGTGCAGGAAGCCATATCGTTGGCATGGGCCTATATTCAGGAGAGACGGGCAGAGGAAGGGCTGGAATTTTTCAAGGAGTATCCGATGCTGACGGAAGATACCGTGAAATGCCATCAGGTCAGGACCGTGCTCTTCATGTCCTGCGGCATGGGAGAGGAAACGCGCGCGGAAGCGGAACTCTGGCGCAGCTGCATCGAAGAGGAGGAAGAGGAAGATTCCGCATACTGGAAGGCGCAGAGTTATGAAATGGAGGGAAAGGCGCTCCAGACCTGCTATGCGAAGACGGAGGATAAAGATGGAGAAGAAGCGCAGAGACTGAAAGGGGAAGCGTTGCAGGCCTTTGACAAGGCGCTGGAGCTGCAGCCGGAGGGTATTGATTTCCTGATGGCAAAGCTGGTCTTTTTAAGGGAAGTGAAAGATTATGAACCGATGCTGGAAATCTGTGGGAAGATAAAAGCCGTGGATAAACAGTATTACTGGGCTTATTATTATGCGCAGGAGGCTTATGAAGGGCTGGGAAAAGCGCAGGAGGTAGTGGACAGCTTTTATGAGGCAAAGGAGATTTATGCGGAAATGCCGGAAATCTATGAGCGGGCTGCGAGAGTGTTTTTCGAGTACAGACAGTACAGCGAAGTGGAAAACATCTTAAAACAGGCGGAAGCTGCCGGCGTGAACAGTTTTTACCTGAGGGTGAGACGGCTGGAATTGATGGAGCGGGCTGCAGAGAGTGAGGAAGAACTGAAAGAGGCGGACGCATATGCCGGACAGCTGATCGAAGAGATGGAGGCGTCGGAAGAGGCGGATGCAAAGACGCTTTCGGAAGCCTATCTTCAAAGAGCCTATCTCCATGATGAGAGCAATGCCCAGGGATTCCGCCTGGTGGACGAAATGGAAGTCTGGGCAAAGCGTTCGGTGGAACTGTCGGACAATCTGCGCAACCGGTATTTCCTTGGACGTTTTTATGTAGAGTACCGGGAAGATGCGAAGCCGGCATATGAACATCTGAAAATCTGTGAAGAGCGCGGCATGGACTTTGAATGGATGTATTACTATATCGCCCGGAGTCTGGAGGATTACGAACGGTGGGAGGAGGCAATCGAATATTATACCAGGGCCCATGAAAAGAATCCGGATGAATTTGATTTTATGTGGCGGATCGCATGGCTTTACCGTTGGAAATATTCTTTCTGCGCCGCTCCGGAATATTATGAGACAGCCATGGGATATCTGAAACTCCATGTAGAAAAATTTGGGGAAAACCCGAGAGAACTCTGGCAGCTTTCTGATTTCCATGCCAGACACAGAGAGTATGGGCTGGCACTGGAGGAGATCGAACGGGTGTTGAAAGATTCCCCGATCAGCAGGAACTGGGGGCATAAGGCATTTTTGCTGGAGATGCTGGATAAGAGAGAGGAAGCGGTCATTTATTACTGCAAGGGCATTGAGACGAGCCGCAAAAACGGGGAGGATTACAATTATGCCTATTCCCAGATGCATGATTACTTTTGTGAAACCCGTCAGTACAGGCGGGGGCTGGAATGGTTTCTGAACATGATGGGACAGGTGCAGACAGAGGAGAGGCGTCGGAAGAATCTGGCGTATATCAGTTATTATCATGAGGTATTAAAAGAGTGGGATAGGGCTTTGGAAACATTGGAGAAAATATACGGCAGGACTTCCCTTACGGATTATGTGTATGATGACTGGAAGGAGGAAGGGGACCGTATTGACGATTTGCTGGATTTATACCAAAAGTATTTAAGCCGGGAAGAACTGCGGCAGAAAGCGGAAGAGGCGGCAGCTCTTCTGGAAGGTGACGGGGCCGCAGATCTGAAGGAGGATCACGAAGGAAAAAGATGTGCCTATTCCCAGATTGCATACTGTTATTTCAGCTATCTGATGGATCGGGAGAAGGCCCTGTACTTTTTTAAAAAAGCGCTGGAAGAAGCCGGAAAAATGGAAAAAGGGATAAATTCCGGCGATTACCGCCGGCTGCTGCGGGAACTGATGCGGTGCTGCTGGAGGCTGGGAGACCTGAAACAGGCGAAGGAATATCAGGAACAGCACCGGCAGAGTCTGAAACTGTTATATAAAGGGTGTGCGGATCTGGGACGGGATGCCGAAGAACTGCTGGCGGGAGACTGTTCCTGCGCGCGGGCAAATCTTTACTGTCTGTTTGTAACGCACTATTTCTGTGGGGAATACGAAGAAGCGGCAAAATATCTGGAGCGGATGGAGAACAGCGAGTGGTGCTGGAACTGCACGAGGAAAGACTGCACGGAAGTATGGGAATGCAAAGGATATATGGCGCTTTATGAGGGACAGGAGGAAGAGGCCGTCAGATATTTTGAGCGGGCCATAGAATGCAGCAGCAGGGGAAATGATGATGCGGAGAGGGAACTCCGTCTGTTGGGAAGATAACGGAAAAAACTTGTGTCCGCTTCTGATCTGTGCTACATTAGTCTCATATACATTTGAAAAAATGAATAAAGTACAGTTAAGGGGAATTTAATATGAATGTTAAGCAGCTATATGAGACGGCTTTGGCATCAGTGTCAGATCACACGATTATTGTATCCGGGGATAAAGGAAGCGTATTTTCAGCAGTCAGTGATGCACTGACAGTTATTTTTCATGCAATAGACGATTCTGTTTCTTCATTTCAAGTCGGTATGGCGGTTTTTGAGTACGATGAATATGCAAATGCTTTTTCCATAGCAACGCAAAGCACGTGTGAGATTTTTCAGGGATTTTGTTTTGAATGCATAAGTTTTTCTTCTTCTGCGTTAACGCTAGTCTGCAGGATAGATGACAGAACGCTGGACGAAGAGAAGAAACTTATGCTTTTTGATTGTACGAAAAGTTTTTCCTCGGAGTATGATGTTCCTGCCGTATCGGATAAAATCCTGGGGAAGCTGCATATCGGCGGAGTGCAGATGTACGTAAAAGGAAACAGGAATGCAGGCGGTGTATATGAATACCGGCTGGAGGAAAACGGGAATCTTCCGGCAGGGGCATTGCTCTCCGGATTTTTCCGAATGTATTCCATCCCCATGTTTTTGACGGAGGAAGATATACCGCTTCAATTTTCCCATATAGAGGCGGTTTTTACAGAGAACAGCAACGGAGAAAAGATAGTGCATAATGATTCCTTTGCAGTGGAGGCCGGCATAGACTATTCACTGGAAGTCGGAGGGGTTTTTGCCATGGATTCTCTTACGTTTTATTTTGAGAAATTCGGCGGTGAATATTCCCTTGGCGTGGGGGGAAGGGTGAAGGCGCTTAAGCTGCCGCCTCTTGAATTTATGGCCGGATATGACGGCGGCAGCTATCTGCTTGGAGTAAGCGGGGAAGGAAATCAGGATTTCGGTTTTGGGCAGATCGCGGAATTGACGGGAGTGGATGCAGGAAGGATTTTTCCGGAGAAGGTGACAAAGGCGCAGGGACTTAAGCTGGATGAACTTACGGTGCGTACGGATTTTAAAAAAGTACAGTCTTTTCGGGTAGGCATCTCATGGGATGGGTGTTGGGTAATCTGTGAAAGGCCAGAGCTGGCACTGGGGGATATCAGATTATGGATGAACATAGCCGGGAATCAAAGGGCATATGGAATCGAAGGGATGATTACCCTCTTTGGGAAGGATGTCTGCATCATGGCAGAATATGAGACGGAAGCCGGCTGGATATTCCGGGGAAGTTTGTCACCCTATACACCGTTAAAGCTGCAGGAAGTGGTGAAAAGTGCGGCACAGTTGTTTGGCATTCCGGATCTCACGCTGCCCATGGATGTGGATGTGGTCGATTTTTCCGTGGCAGTGGGGCTTGCGGGGGAGTTTGAACTGTCGGGAATGATACAGGCAGGAGGCAGCAAGGATTCGACTCTGGCGAAAATTTTTAACGGAAAATGCAGAATACATATCAGAAAAGAGCGGGCAGGGAAGGAATATGGAAACGAAACAGAGGCAGAAAATGCGGCAGGACTCACCGCTGAGATTGACGGTATCATCAATTTGTGCGGCAATCAGTTCGAACTGAACTATGAAAGCAGGGAGAAGACCCGATTGACGGCAGCGTTTGCAGCAGGCAGCAGGGAGAAATTGTCTTTCAAGGCACTGCTTGGGCTGTTCGGGGATGAGGCGCTTTCGGATGCGCTGCCGGACTGTTTTAATCTTTCCCTTGAAAAGTTGTCTCTCAGTTATGAATTCGGACAGGATGAGAAGGAACTTCATCTGCAGACAAAGCTCAGTGTTTTTGAACTTGAGGCAGTTTTCCGGTTTGGAAAGGAAACGGATTATACGGTGACTATATTCATCCATGAGAGAATCGATCTGTCAGGCATTCCGGTGGCCGGGGCGGTTCTGAAGAATTTGGGGGAAGATACGTCGATTTCCGGTTTTAAACTGATATTTTCCAAAAAGGATGGGTTTGTATTTGCCTGCAGCGTATGCGGACAGGATTTCAAATGTGAGCTTGTTTCTCCCGCTGCAAGGCTGGAAGCAAGAGAATTGGGGACGGATTCGGAGAAAACGGATTCCGTTTTTTTGAAATGGCTGACGGTGAATATAAATATCGGTGCCTTTCACCTGAACCGGATGGGTATATCCCTGAAGGGCAGCAGAATGGGGATTTTAGTGGATGCCTCTCTTCTGGTGAATCCCTTTGCTTTTGAACTGTTGGGGGCGGGAATTGAAACGGATGTACCGTCTCTCCATAGTCCGAAGTTTTTGCTGGAAGGTTTCGGTGTGGATTTCCGCAGTGATTCCCTGTCGGTGTCAGGAGCTTTCCGCCATAACGGGGACAGTTATGTGGGGGAGATAAAAGTGGCGGCGGGCAGTTGTTCCATTGTGGTCATGGGAGAGTACTCCGGAAACGGTCTGACGGCTTATGCCGTGCTGTCATATCCTTTGGGAGGGCCGCCCTGTTTTGTCATGACAGGGCTTGCGGCTGCTTTCGGATATAACAGGAAGCTGCGGCTGCCGGAGATAGAGAACGTGGCGGATTATCCGTTGGTAGCGGCTGCGGCAGGTGAGTATGACCAGGCAAAACTTATAAACGGGCTAAAGGAATATGTGACGGACTGCAGCGGAGATCGTTTTTTGGCGGCAGGGGTGAAATTTACTTCCTTTGAGATTGTTAAAGGGTTTGCCTTATTGACTGTAGCATTCGGACGGACTACGGAGATCGGTCTTTTGGGGCTGGCGGATATCGTCATGCCGCCCAATAGCGGCAAAACACCGATTGCCAGGGCTCAGTTAGTATTGAAAGCAGCGGTACAGCCGGCAGCCGGGCTGATATCCTGTGAGGCAAGGCTGTGCGATGCTTCCTATATTTTTTCTGAGAAGTGCAGACTGCAGGGAGGCTTTGCCGCTTATGCATGGTTTTCAGGCCGCCACAAGGGGGATTTTGTCGTAACGCTGGGCGGTTACCATCCGGCCTATCACAAACCCGGTCACTATCCGGATGCTCCGCGGCTGGGATTTAACTGGGACGTTTTACCGGCACATAACCGGCTGGTGCTGTCCGGAGAAGTTTACTTTGCACTGACGCCTTCGGCTATAATGGCAGGCGGAAAGTTGTCGGCGGTGTACAGTTACGGCAGCCTGCGGGCATACTTTATTGCCTATGCGGATTTTTTGCTGCAGTGGAAACCCTTTGCCTACGATATACAGCTCGGCATTATGCTGGGAGTCTCCTACAGGGTGGACAAATGGTTCATTCATCATACGTTTACAATTGAACTGACGGCGGATCTGCATATCTGGGGGCCTGAGTTTTCAGGGGAAGCGCATATCAACTGGTTTATTATTTCTTTTACCATACCCTTTGGGAATACGAAAAAGGAAAGTGTGCCGCCTCTTAACTGGGAAGAGTTCCGGGACAGTTTTCTTCCGGTAGCAGATGAAAAAAGGGAGAGGGCGTGCGATACCGGCGGAAGAAATCCCCTGTCAGTCAAACTGGCAGGGGAAACGGCAGACGGTGTGGTACGGGCGGATGATTTTGGTGCATCCGTTTATACAGTGATTCCGATTAAACGGGCCAATCTATCCGGACAGTGTAAGGATGAGTATAAGAAGGAGATTCCGATTCAGCCCATGAGCGGAACACTTACGGATTCACTGGTCACGGTAAAACTGATGGAGGGCAGGGGGAGGGAACGGGAAAAGGAATGGAAGGACAGAGTGGAATATTCTTTTCTATACGGAAATGTACCCTCGGCTCTTTGGGGAAAAAAGAATTCGGAAAAGGAACTGGTGGAGGATGTGCCGGTAGGGATTTTCATGCATCTGCAGGAATATAAACCGGAATGGTTTCCGGAAAAAGGAGAAATCAGCGAGGAACTGCTTAAGGAAGCCGGGAAACTGGAAGTTAAGGATGCGTTTGAAACGGTAGAGACGCCTGCGTGCCGGACATATGAGCACAGGGATACGATCGATACCTTTCAAAGGACAGCGGGAAACATATCGACGGCAGGTATGGCGCTGCTGCGCAGCATGGGCTTTACGGGGACTGCTTCGCTGAACAGGTATGCGGAAAATGCGGACAATCTGTTTGACGATGATATTCTGATAGTAAGGAACTGTTAAGAAATAAATCTTTACATTTGGCTTGTCTGAGTCCGCAAATGCCGCGTTGGCATCAGTCGTCGATGTAAGCTGAGAAGTGCCGGGAACAATTATTAACTGCATCTGTCCGGGCAGATGCGGAACTTAAGAAGGGAGGCAGGGGAATGAAACTTGCGGATAAATATTTGCCGCCTTTGCCGGATGGGGAATATACGGTATATGTGACCCAGGACGTGGAGACGGAGCCTGCTGTCCGGATGGACGCTTCCGAATCGGTGGGGGAAAGGTATGCGGGGAAAAAAGAGTCTTTTGAGGCAAGGACGGAGTTTGACATAATTTCCCGTGGATTTACACTCTTGCAGGATGATGTGTTTTCCGTTTATCCGGCGGAACATATGCAGGGAGATTTTCAGGGAGAGGTTCCGTTTCTTGTTTCGGGCGCCAGGACATTGCCGTGGATGTATGGTGACGGCAGACTGCCATGGGTGGCTCTGATCGTGATAGGAGAAGAAGATGCCGGTGTCAGTGAAACGGATATTCCGATTGAAGAACTGCTTTCGGGAAAAACGGAATCACTTTATTTTCCTGCTTCCGCCATGCCCTCCAAATACGTGGAGAAGAAAGAGGACTGCTGCCATATTCTCGATATTCCGCTTGTACTGTTTCGTGAGATTATGCCAAAAAAAGCAGAAACGGAATATTTATGCCATTCAGAATATACCCCGCTTGCGGATACGGAGGAGCAGGTCAGCGGCATGGACGGTTTTTTCTCCGTGGTAATAGGCAACCGGTTTATCCCGCCCGGAAAAGCAGCAGTACATTTGGTGTCTGTCTTAGGGTATCCGGATTATGGAAGCAGCGAATATGAGGGATATGACAAGGTCAGGCTGGTTTCCCTCTACCATTGGGGAGTATGCTGTGAACCACAGGAAAGGGTGGATTTTAGGAGGGTGATGGAACAGCTGGATTCCGGAATGTTTCAGGGAAACAGGAAAAACAGGCTCTCGGAAGCGGGGGTGTGTGCAAAAGAGCATTATACCAGGTCAGGAGACCGGACAGGCTCTCTGTATCATTCGCCCCTGGTTCCTTATAAGCCGGAGGATATACCCCAGGTCATGGAGCCTGGCTGCAGCGCGGATTCTTTGCTGGTCTATGACAAAGAAAGCGGAGTCTTCGATGTAACTTATGCGGCTGCATGGCAGTATGGCCGGATGGCGGCATTGTCTGAAGACGGTACGGCGCAGAAGGTTGCAGACTGCCGTAATCAGATTCAGAGAAATTTCAGGAAAGAAGCGGCTGAAAATATGGCATACCGCATGGAACCGGATTATGGTGAGACATGTGTGAAACTGGCCGGAATATGGAGCGGCAGGGAGAGGAAAACAAAATGAAAAGAATGCAGATTGGCATAGAGTTCCATCTGGAAGATATGAAAGTGGAGGCGCAGCAGATTGCGGATGAAATCAAAAACCTGAATGAAAGGCTGCAGCTTTTTTACGATGTGCCGGTGTCTTATCTGATTCCCGATTCTGCGTTTCTTCCGCCGGAAAGCATACGGTTTTTCTATGTGGACGGGAATTATGTCAAAGCGATGCTGAATGGGGCAGCATCCATAGGCCGCATTACAAGGGAGGACCGGATGGCAGACCGTCAGATTTTAAAAGCGGCGGCAGACAGTTCCGAAGAAGGGTCCCGACAGGTCAGGAAGCAGAAAGTGCATAAGAACCACCATGAGCGGATGGTAAAAGGGAATGCCGCAGGAACGGGCAGCCGGACCGGTTTTTTGCTCAGATCTTCTTTGGTACATGGAAGGAAAGGGATTTCCATATGCGGATATGCAGGGCAGCAGCCATTGGGCGTGCTGCGGCTGGGGACGTTGATGCCGGATGTCATGATAGGTATTTTTGATGGGGAACTGACACGTTTAACGATTTCAGAGCCGTCCTGCGGGCTGCGGTTTGGCTGTCACGGACGGGAAGGGAAAAACAGGGTGCTTTCCTTAAAGGAACCGGGCAAACCGGTGCCGGAGGCGTATTATGACGTAAAGGCAAATGAAAAGGGGCGTTTGGACATATTGACTGCAGTAGGACAGATAGAGAAGGTACTGAAAGAAAAAGGAGAAACGGGGGAGAAGATTTCTTCGGGTATTTTTGCCTATGAGTTTTTACAGGCTGCACAGACTGCGGAATTTATAAAGAAGCAGGGGGACAGGCGATGAGTATCATTATTCCGATGCTGGTTGAGACATATTTGTCGGACGGGATTGATGTGGAGACGAAAAGAGTGCCACAGACTGCGCCGGATTATTCGGCGGCATTGTATCATTCTTTTCTCGGGAGCAGGAATACACCCGCTCCCGTTGATGACAAAATGCCGCCGCTAAAGCGCGGAGTGCATTTGCATTTTATTCTTCCCGATGCATTTAAGAAGGGAAATGATGAGGGGATTTTTCCGGAAGTTCCGGACAGGTATCTTGTGACCCGCTTTCTGACTGACGGAGATGCACCGCAGGTAAGGCAGTGGATGGTAGAGAGCAGCTTTATCAGTACGGATGAGCGGTATGCCAAAAGTGTGGCAATCCCTATGTTTCAGGATGAAGAGGTGAAATTCCGTTATTGCGGCAGAGCTTATGATATCAGGAAAAAGCCGGAACAGGAAGCGGAATATTTGGACAGCCTGTCTGCCGTAGGGGGAGGAGACCCTTTCTTTGCCGCTTATTATCCAGGCTGTCACAGTATCTTCGGTTTCCGGGATGATATGGAAGGGGTGGCCGAAGGGGCAAAAGTGTCTTATTTTGTGACTGGATACTTTGCAAAGGAAGGAAAAGACCCTTTTTACAGGGTGAAAGACAGGGAGGAATTGACAGAGCTTTTGGAAGAGCGGAAGCTGTCGGTGGAGGATGTGGGGAAAATCGGGAGCCGATGTCTGTTATTTGGTATTGCAGAGGGTATCGTGTGGACGAATGGAACCATTGCGGATAAAATCCCATCCGGAAACATCGACGTGGCGCTCGGCCGGACATCGGCGGAGGCCCTCTCGGCAGTGGCAGAGAAGCTGACTGCGTCGAAAGAGCCGGAATTTCAAAAGCTGTTTAATGCCCTGCAGTATGGGGAAGCAGACAGGATAAGTGAGATTGACGGTGCTTATCAGATAGAAGACGGTATCGTCCTCAGACAGTACCAGAGACTGGATGGGGAAAACGGAAGTTATGCGCTGAATGGAAGCGATGAAGAGAACAGCAATGCGGCAGAAAGGTTTGCCGAAATCCAGAAGGAAAAGCAGAAGCTTGGGTATGCGATCGGGGAGTGCAAAAGTGAACGGGCGAAGCTTTCTGTCCTTTGGGAGCAGTATATGCTGTTGTATGAGGATAACAGCGTGCAAATAAGAGGAAGCAACGTGCCTTCCAAAGAAGAGATGCTGGCTGAAATACGGCAGGTGGCAGAGCGCATCAGGGAGAGGGAAGACAACATTGATAAGTCAAAAAAATGGCTTGATTCACGTGTTACGGAGATCATGGATAAGACGGGAGATGTTCCGTATTATGTTCCGAAGGAACCGGCGCTGCTTTTGTGTGGAGACGGGGTGAAACGTTCCTATGCCTTTGGAGAAAACGGCAGATATACAGGTGACGGAATGCTGGAGTGCCAGACGGAAACCATAAGCTGCAATGTGGGGAAAGAAGAGATTTTAAGCTGTTTTGTCTGTGAGGAAACAGAACTTGGAGAAACGTACCGTTCTCTCGTTTTGCAGGCGGTACTGTTAATAAAGGAAACGAAAGACTATTTGGAAAGCAAATACGGTTCCCTGTCCGTCAGAGGACGGGTGTCCCCTATTGCGCTAAATGATAAGCCGGGGGATTTCGTGACGCTTTTTATGGATTGGCAGCTGCTGTTTTATCCGGTCCGGACTTCCGGGGATACGCAGAAGGATGATACGCTTTCACATTGTTCTTTTTCTTATGGCAGGACGGGTTTTTCAGCCAGGGAGGCAATAGGCTCCCGGTGTATGACTTATACGGGAAGGAGTGTCCTGACACCCCATGTCTCCATCAATTTGAAGCAGCGTTTTCGAAAATGGATGGATGTACACGGCGGGGATGCGGATATGGAAAGGGCGGCGGAACTTTTGGATACCCTGCCGGTGATTTCCCAAAATCTGGGCGGGTTAAACGACCAGATGAAGGGAATGATGCAGGCTTTTGAATTTCCGGTTATGGGAAACGGAGGGGATGAGCGGGAAGCAGCCGCAGTGGCAGCCTATGCGGCATCCTTTGGGAGGTCCGTACTGGCAGGTTATCCGCTGCTGCCTTTGGGAGGCGGATACTTCCGGGTTTCACTGATTCAGATCGTTGGGACGTTCGGGCAGATTCAGCAGGTTTATGTTCCGGCTGCAGACAGGATACCGGATACGGTATACAGCGAGACGCTGGAAAGCGGTGTACGAGGATTTGGCTTTTTGAGCCCCGGTTTCCTTACGCCCTCCAGAGTGATGCTGCGCTGGTTATGGAGGGAAGGGATTTATAGTTCCTCTGCAAAAGAAACGACGCCTGTGGCAGGATTTTTTGTCCCGAACCTGTTAAACTGCCGCTTGACCGTATATAGTGCGGAGGGCAGAGCGCTTGGGGAGATTAAGACAGTAAAAAGAAACGGGAAGTCTGCAGTACGCTGGTTATCTGCCCCCGGTTTGCCCACAGAATTGGAAAAAGTGGAGATGTGTGAGGAATTAAAGCGTTTCATAACGGTGATGACAGGAAAGGACAAGGCGTTCCCTGAAGTGATGAAAGTAGTGGAAGAGGTGTTGGAAAAGACCGTATCGGATTCAGCATCGGGGAAAATATGGGGAAAGACGTTGGCGCTTTCCAAAGCGGAGGCGGCCCTGGAGTTTTACGGAGAACCGGAGTTTGTCAAAAGTTTCCCAGAGTTTGGGACTTATAATACGCTGGGAACAGAGGAAATCAGGATTCCGTTGGCGTTAGGGGATATCGGCAGAGTTTTGGACGGATTTGTCGGTGCGTTTTCTTCGGATGCTTTTGAACGTATGTATCCGCCTTTTGGCATGGAAGGAGGGGATGGGAGCGGATATGTCAGGTATGGGGAACTGCTTTCCCTTTCCGGAGAGGATGGCCGGACGCCGCTTTATCTGCTGGCGGAGGTATCGGCCGGTATTACGGTGCAGACCGGTCTGCATCCTCCGGGCAGTCTGAAATTGTTTCCTGCCCATCAGGAAGCGGCCGGGGAGCTGATGCTTTTAGCGGAATTAAATCCGATCCTGACACAGAAAGGAAAGGCGGAACTGCCTTTTGCAGCCCATATGGTTTCGGGAGAAGAGAAAAAGCTGCTGTTCCAGTTGGTACAGAAGGATGAAGCGGTATATTGGGAGACGGAAATGCCCGGGGCGTTTCTGCAGGATACGGTAATCTGTGACGGCCGTGCAGCGCTTTTAAATGTTTGCGTGCGAAAAGAGGGAGAATAAGTGGAAAGTAAAAAGGATGAAATGATTGAATGGATGTCCGTCAAAGCGGACAGGGAGATGTAAATATGGGAAAGAAAGTGCAGGTGGACATATCACCGTATATCCCGCTGAGTCCCGATCCATCTTCCAAGAGGCCGATAAACGGGTATTTGGAAATACGTATTCAGTATGGAAGGGAAGAGGCAGGAAAGACGGAAACGGCAAAAGCATATAAAACACCGACGGTGACCGTGAGCGGATTTGTAAAGGCCGAAGGGGATACGACGGCTATCTTCAATACATCGGATGAATTTGCCGCTTTTGTCAGGACATTACAGTTTGAGGATACAAAAACATATGAAAACTGGACCGTGGAGAAGGCAGATGAAAGAAATCTGCTGGTCATAAAGAAGAAAACGGCTGCTCTCCTTCCGGAAGATTTCGTCTGCTCCTTCCATTCCCTGAGATTTAATCCTACAAATCCGAAAGGGGATGACGGAAGGGCGGTATTGCTGGTGAATGCAGAGGGGTTTCAGGAAGGTGAGGCTGATGTATATGAGATAACGGCAAGAAAGATTTACGTCACGGATATTCTTTCTTTTCGGGAAGAGTCGGGAAGCAATGTAAAAAAAATAGGGGAGGAGTTTACCCTTTCCTGGCATTGCAGGGGGGATTATGTACAGACTGCACAGCTGCAGGAGGGCAGCGGGGAATCGGAGGATGTGGATATAAGCGGGAACCGTACCATCTGCTGCAGACGGCCGGCGGTGTACAAGCTGACCGTGGAGAACCTGAATCCGGGGGTGCGGTTTGCAGCGGCCTCTTATGTGGAAATAGAGGTTTTGAAACCGGTGATTGGCTCCTTTACGGCAGATAAAACATATATTTATGCAGGAGAAACGGCAACGCTCAGCTGGGAGGCGGATTCTGCCTATGGCTGCCAGATAAACGGAGAGGGGACTATATATGCCGCGAAAGGCAGTGTGGCGGTTTCTCCCGATTTTACGGAAGGGGATGGCGTACAGAGCATAAAATACAGGCTCTGTGCTTATGGGTACCATGGAAAGGATCCATTGCAGGTCTATCAGGAGTTGCTGCTATACCGTACCTTTTGGGAGAAGCTGGAAGGGGAACTGAAAGGGATGGATCTGTCCGGACTGAAAGAGGGACGGGCGGAGGGGATTTTCTTTGACGGAGAAACCTATTATGTGTTTGACGGGAAGCGGTTATTGGCGTCGACGGACGGACTGACATACGAAAAGCGGTCTGATTTCCTTCCAGGGGAAGGATATACACTGAATGAAAAATATAAATGCGGATTTTACGGAGGCAGATTTTATATTGCAGGCGTTCAGTTAAAAGATAACATTTATATGGCGTCTTATGAGATGAAAAGCGGCAGCTGGGACAGGGTCTTTGTATGCGGAAACGGGGAGAAGTCTTTAAACGGCTGCTTCTGCCCAGATGTGTGCCATGGCAGGCTTTACTATGTGTTTTCTGTCAAAAAATCCGTTTACATATATGAGGAAGTGGATAAAGAGTATGGCTGGACATGGACAGGCCATACCGGATTTGATGAAATTATCACGGCCTTTGGCTGCTGCTGCCGGGGGAACCAGTTATATTTGTCCGTGGTGCTTGAAAATCGAAAGATAGAGAATTACAGCATGGGGATTAGACAGAAAGGAGGGCCGGGAGAACTGGTAAAGCAATCCGTCATTTCAAAGGGAGAGGAAAATATCATCCTGATGAATACCGATAACCGGGTTCTCATATTTGGGGACCAGGCCGTGTACGATGCAGTAAGCGGTAAAAAACTGGATATCGGTTATGGGGGGAAAATACTGGCAGGCATGGACAAAAGCCCTGTCATAATCTGCAGGGAGAAAGGAGGATACGGCAGGTACAGGCTGCATACGGATGATGGCATGTGTGGAAGGTTGGAGCATTCATGGAAGAGTAACTAATGCAATTGCGGGAACAGAAATGAGGTAAGATATGAAAGCAGAAGAAGGATTAAAAATGACAGAACCGATTGACGGTCAGGTAGATATCAATGAAAATCAGAAATATGACGTACTTATATTGAAAGAGAACGGGTGTCTGAACATAGGAGGGCTGCCGGATCCGGGTGTGGAAGAAATAAGAGTAAAAATTGGTGAGCTGAAAGTGGATAAGCAGGAAGGAAAGAACAGGGGATATGATCTGAAATTTACTGCACCCCGGGAAGGGAAGATAAAAATTTTTGTGGAAATCAGGAATTTGCACAATGACATCCGAACCTTAAGCTATGCGCCGGACGGTCTGGATGGAAGAGATGGAAGCGCCGGCGGGTGCGGCAGCGCAAGTATGTTTGGAATGGGAGGCAGGGGAGGAGACGGCGGAGACGGAGAGGATGGAATGGACGGGACAGACTGTCCTGAGGTTACGATCGTTTATGGCTCAGCCGATGGAAAAGGGATAAGCCATACGGCAGTATCCGCTGCAGGAGGCAGGGGCGGTGCAGGAGGCAAAGGCGGCGAAGGCGGTCTCTGCAGCGATGGAGAGACGCATGCCGCATCCGGCATGAGCGGAAGGAATGGCAGAGACGGCAGGCCGGGAGGGAAAGGAAGTATTATGATAAAATCCGGCCAAGATATGTCAGGAATCATTTTCAGCCACTTCTGCCCGGACGCTGTGCGGGCAGATGCGGAACTTAAAAAGGAGGAGAAAGAACGGGATGGATATTCGTAAAAAACTGGCGGAAAACGGAGGCGTGTACTGGATGAATATGGCGAATCCGGAGGAAGCGGAGTTTGTTCTACAGCGGATGGGGGGAAGAGAACTGCTGGAAGATAGATTTCCTGCTGTGTATCAGGCATATCGCAGGACGGTGGAACATGCACGGAAAAGTGATGGCGGTATGAGTATGGAAGACAAAGTTTCCGTAAACACGGATACCTCTTATGAGAAAAGCGGAACGGGAACGAAGTTTGCAGGCTCCATATCGGGATTTGTATGCGACCCTGCAATTAGGAGCGAGGATATAGGCCTTGCGGCTCCGCGTCCGTGGAAAAATGTTTCCGTGAATCTGACCATTGAAGATGAAGATGACCCTTCCAGACCTCCTTTTGCATCGGTGACAAGAAGCCATAAAAATGTCAATGCATTCAGCGGCGAAATCTCCACACGGTCAGAAGTGTCTGAGAGTATTGTAGGGAAAACGAATCTGACCCTGATTACAGAGTTTCACGGACTTGACCCGGATAACCAGGTGCATACCGGTTTTTTCAGTGGCAGCTATGTGAATCACGTTGAAGACGGAGGGATAAAAATTGTAGACAGAATTGTCCTGGATGATCCGAAATATAAGAACAACAGTAATAATAAACCGATCATTATGCTGTATGGCAGAAAGGCAACTGCAAATCCGGACTATAAAAATGCAGACTATACGGGCGGAGAGTATGAGAAAAATAACGGAGGGGAGCAGGGGGACAAGAGCCTGAAAACACTGATGCCCGTCAAAGGGACGATTGTATTTAGGGAGGGCTATGAATTCAGCAAATTGATGGAACCAAAAGAGGGGAGACCCATGTACCGTCCAACGATAAGTCTGAACAGCTCCCAGATCGTGAAGTATTATCAGGACGAATGGAAGGGAGATGATCCTGGACGGAAAATGTATGATGCAGTCAAGGATTGTTTTAAGGCGGATAAAAATGCGAAAAATGTTTGCAATTTTGATTTGAAAATGGATGGAAGTGTGGACTGGAAAGCCGATCTGAAGGATGCGGGCAGATATATAAAGGATAATACCCGTGTGCTGGACTATCAGGTGGATGCCGCATTCCGTTTGGAGGTATTGGACCCTGATAAGATGCCGAATCCGGTAACGCTGATCATACGTTATACAGACGATCCTGCCGTTGACCTGTATGCTTCCTACAACGGAGACAGTACGGTGTATATTCCGGCAGTCAGGGTATATTGGGGCTGTATGGCAGGGGACAGCAGCATCCGGACTTCCAAAGGAGAAAAGCCGGTAAGTGAGATCGAATCCGGAGACCAAATCCTGACAGTAAACGGGGACTATGTGACAGTCGCACAGATACTCAGCGAAAAGGAAGAAAAAATTTACCGTATCAAGACCCAAAAGGGCTCCATCGGGCTCACGGGAGGGCATCCCGTCCTGCTTAAAGGCGGGGAGGAGAGAAATGCTTCTGACCTTGAAAGAGGGGATCTTTTACTGATGCAGGGGCAGGAAACGGCCGAAATATTGGAAGTCGGACTGGAAGACTATGGGGAGAAAGTATACAATCTGCTCATACAGGAATCGGATGAGGGAACCTTCTTCTTTGCCAATGGTTTTGCCGTGGGAGATACGGATGCCCAGAACCGTCCGCTAAGGGCAGCGCCGACAGAGTATACGGAAGAAGAACTGAAACTGCAGGAAGAGTTTGGACAATTGTGGGAATACCGGAAAAAGAACGGATGACAGGGCACGGCAGGAAGAACTGACGGGAGGCAGGAGACCGGAATGAAAAAAGAGGAGTTGTACGGAAGAGTTTTTTATGCATGCTTTGCAAACGGAGGCGAAAGGGAAGGACGTTATCCTTTCGCTTTCCGTAATGAATATGAACTGGTGGAAACCGGAGCCGTAGAAGCATTTTTGGGCGGAAGAGATGAATTTTACAGATTGGGGAGTGTCGAAAGCAGACGGTTTGTGAAGGAAGAAACTTTCGACAGAATTTATGCGGAATATCGAAACACAGGTCTTACGGGAGAACCGTTTATCCATAATAAGCTGGATTTGACAGGCAATCAGCATATTTATTACGCTGCGGTCAGCATACCGGGAATGAGGGAAGCAGGAAAGGCTGGGGAGTATGGAAAATGGTATCGGATGGGGTTTTCGAAAGAAGGGTCATATCCATGCAGGGTGCGGGATTATTCGGCGAATCCAGAGGAAATGTTCAGAGAAGAATCATACAGGTGTGATATAACGGCATTGACGGAGGAAGAAAACGACAATCTGCGGGAACTGTTCAGGGTGTATCCTGACGGCAGGCATATTTTGCAGGGGGAGGAAAAAGGACAGGAGAAAGAAGGCAGTTTTGGGGCCCTGCAGATAGGAACGCCGATAGATTCCATAGTGGTATGGCATTGCCAGAGGGCTTATTATCTCTGTGTGGAATTTTATGATGCCAGTCAGCTGCCGATCGGGCTGTTTGATATGGGGTACCATGGACATGTATATGTCAATTATTCGGATCAGAATATGCCGCCGGGCGGCAACTGGGGAAAACGGGTGCCGATTACGGTGATCATATCCCATTTTCATGATGACCATGTAAGCGGGCTGGTGGCCATGGCAAATAGCCACAACTTGGGATTGGGAAGGACTTACCGATATTTTTTCAGTAATCTGGATCTGCATCTGCCCGATACTTACCAGCCGCCCAGTTTTCATAGGGTAGTAAATACTGTGACCAGGGCAGGAGGAAATGTGACCATCTATGATGACCAAATACCTATGCAGGCGCCAAATCCTGCATTTGATTTTGGACTTGCAGAATTTAACCATCCGATATATGGTACATACAATGCGCATCCCCATCTTCATGGCATGTATGTAAGATGTCAGACCGTGGGAGGAAGGAATGTCCTGATGGTAGGGGATACGATTTACCGTGGGATAAAGACGATAGGCGGAGCGTTAAATCAGCTGCCTCATCAGGGAGATTTAGCTTCTTCATATGATGTTCTGATCGCATGTCACCACGGGGGGAATTATCATGTGAGCATAGCTGGGAATCATTATCTACCCAATACAACGGCGGAGGATTACATACCGATTCCGGGTAATTTTAATCCGACTGTAATTTACTCGGCAAATGGAAACGGGATAAACAGCGCCCACCCTCATCCGGTTTATGTTGCCGGGCATCAGAATCAGGGGTGGGCTGCCGGCATCATTACAAATACAAACTTCAGTACCTATGGAAATATTCCGGGGTATATAAGAATTGATATGCAGAATGGATTCGTAGAGATTACGTGAGAAAATAGCGGATGGTATGGCAGGAAAGAGTGTTCAGCCAAAGCGTTTGACGGGAAAGGGGACGTGAAATCCCTTTGGCCGGAGCGTCCTTTCATCTTCTGATGCAGAAAGTTACTATTTACAGTCAAAATGCGCATAAACTGCGCATTTACGACCCGATACAGTGGATTGTTCAAGCATTTGCGCCTCGCCGCAGGTGACTTTTCATGCGCAAATGTCGTTACTATGAGCAGCTGAAAGCCGTGAATAGTAAAGCAGGAAACGAAAGTCCTCTTCAATCTCTATTGACATATTCCGGAACATCTTATATACTAAGCGTATTAGTTGTAATAATACACCATATACAAACACTGGACACATTATGGGAAAGGAGTGCGTATGATAATTTTGGACTACAAAGACGCCCGCCCCATCTACGAACAGGTAGCCGAAAAGTTCAAGGCGCTTATACTGAAAGGCGTATTGGAAAAGGACGAGCAGATGCCGTCCGTAAGAAGCCTCGCCATGGAGCTTTCCATCAATCCGAATACGATTCAGAAAGCCTATGCGGAACTGGAGCGGCAGGGCTACATCTATGCGGTAAAAGGCAGAGGCAATTTCATATCCGACAGCGCCGGCCTTCTGAATGGAAAGAAGGAAGAGCTGAAAGAGCGTCTGACGGAACTTTACCGGGAGGGGAAGGAGTTTGGGATGACCAAAGCCGATTTTACGGAATATCTGAACCGGCTGGAAGAGTAAGATGGGAGGAGAAGAGTAAATGATCGAGTTAAAAAATATCAGTAAATCTTTTGAGGATATACTGGCAGTGGACAGGGTCAATGTCACAGTGAAAGAGAATACCCTGTTCGGGTTGATCGGCACGAACGGCGCCGGCAAAAGCACGGTGCTCAGAATGGTGACAGGAGTTTTGAAAGCGGATGAAGGCGCCATTACCGTAGACGGCATACCGGTATTTGATAACGTGGAAGCAAAGAAAAAAATTTTCTTTATAGCGGATGAACCGTATTTTTTCGCCAATTCCAACGCGGTGGAAATGGAGCGGTATTTTACTTCGATTTATGAGGCGTTCCGCAGGGAGGATTTTTATTCCTATCTGGAGAAGTTCGGACTGGATAAGAGACGGAAGATCAATACGTTTTCCAAAGGAATGAAAAAACAGCTTGCGCTGCTTTGCGGAATTTGCTCGGGGACAAAGTATCTGCTTTGCGACGAAACCTTTGACGGCCTGGACCCGGTGATGCGGCAGGGGATTAAAAGTATTTTTGCCAAAGAAATGGAAAGCCGCGGACTGACGCCGGTTATCGCCTCCCACAATCTGAGAGAACTGGAAGATATCTGTGACCATGTGGGACTTTTGCACAAAGGCGGTGTGCTTTTGTCAAAGGATCTGGAAGACATGAAATGCAATATCCAGAAGATACAGTGTGTGTTCCGGGCGCAGGAAGATGCGGTAAAGGTGATGGGAGGGCTGGATATTGTCAGGCAGGAGGAGAGAGGCTCTTTGTATACACTGACGGTACGGGGAGGACGGGAAGAGGTCATTGCGCATTTTGCCGCTGTGGATACGATATTTTTTGAAGCGCTTCCTCTTTCTTTGGAAGAAATATTTATCAGTGAAACGGAGGTAGTCGGCTATGATATCAAAAAACTCATTCTTGGTTAACTTAAAGGAAAATAATAAGAGAAGGGTATGGCTGTGGATTCTGTCGTGCCTGTGCTGGTTTATCTACTATCCGGTGGCTGCGATGATGCTTATAGGCAGGCAGAAGAATTATAACCTGACGATGATGTATACGGAAGAGACAGCGAAGGAAGCGCTTATAAAGGTGGTAAAGGAGTGGCTGGATTTCGGCAGGGGAGGCTTGATGCTTTTGGTCAGCCTGATGGCGGCAGTCTGCGCGATTCAGGGATTTTCCTATCTGCATCACAGAAAAAAAGTGGATTTTTACCACAGTATTCCGGTGAAAAAATCCAGGAGATTTCTGGTTATTTATATAAACGGAGTGTTGATTTTCCTGGTGCCTTATGCGCTGAATCTTTTGCTCGCCCTGATCGTGTCGGGCGTAAACGGCGCCATGAACGGGGAGAATGCGGCTGCGGCCGCAAGATGCCTGCTGTATGCCCTGCTTTTGTTTCTGGCAACATACGGGCTGATGCTGATCGCGGTGATGATGACCGGAAATATTGTCATCACGGTATGTGCATCCGTTATTTTTCTGGTTTATGAATTTGTGGTAAGGGGAATCCTGAAAACATACTGTATCAATTTTTATCAGTATTTTTCCGACGAATCCATGAATGTGGAACCGCTGCTGTCTCCTGTAAGGCAAATGATAAAGTTTTTGGATGAGAACGGCAGCCTGTCTTCATGGACGGCAGCGATGCCCCTTATACTTTTGGAGACAGCGATGGCTGTCGGGTTTGCAGGCATTGCATGGTTCTGTTATAAGAAAAGACCGGCGGAGGCAGCCGGAAAGGCGATGGCTTTTGCAAAGACAAAAGGTGTGGTAAAAATACTGCTGGTGATTCCGTTTGCTTTAGGAACCGGACTGTTCATGCAGGATATCATAGGGGAAACTCCTTACGGTATGATGTTTTTTGGAATGGTAATGGCCGTGATCATCGGCAGCTGCGCCATAGAGGTCATTTATGAAATGGATATCCGGGCGGTATTTCGCAGGAAATACCAGATGCTTATTTCGGGGGCATGTGTTGCGTCAGTTTTTCTTGTATTCAGTCTGGATCTGACAGGGTATGATGAATGGGTGCCGGACCCGGAGAAGCTGGAAGAAGCCTATTTCATGTTTAAAGGAGACATCTACAGTACTTATGTGGACAAAGATTTTCAGGCGTTGGATTCCGGAAGTTATTGTCTGACCAAACCGGGTATCAAGGATATCGATGCAGTCTGCCGGCTCTCGGAAAAGAAGACGGACGAGGGAAATCTATGGTGCAAGGTGGCATACCGGATGAAGAGCGGGAAAATAGTCTGGAGATGGTTTGCCGTAAGCCGTGAGGAAGAAGAATTGCTGAACCGTATTGTGGGGAGCCAGGAATATAAAAACATGAAGTGCCAGTTGTCTGACGATGCCGTATATGCGGCCATTAAAGAAATGAAAGTGACGGATTTTCAGTTTAGTACAGGTTTTAAGAGGGAGAATCTTAATGCGGAAGATTTGGACGGATTTCGTGAGGCTTACCTGAAAGACTTGGGAAAGGCGGATTATTCCGTGTTTAAGAAGGAAACTGTGTGCGGAAACATAAAATTTCTGGTGACAAAACAGGTGGAGTACGGAACCAACAGCAGATGGTTCGAATATGAAATTTATCCTTCTTATGACAATACGATCGCTTTTCTGAAAGAAAAAGGAGTTTATGACAAATGCTGCCTGAATACGGATGAAATTGCCGGTATTATGGTAACAAACTATCATAATGAAGAGTATGAAGCTGCCATGCGGGGCGGCACTTCGGATATGGAAGCTGCATTGAGCATGGGAAGAGGGGATTATTCCGTAACAAAGACTTTCTATGAGGAAGAGCAGATCAAAGAGCTTCTGCCTGCCGTATACCCTGATGAGTTCGATACATACTGGAACCCTAAAGGGACTGTCAGCGGCAATTACGAAGTGGTCATCTATTATAAAGACGGAATGGCGGGTACGGCTCATTATCGGGGAAACAATGAGGCGCGACTGATTACAGAACGAATTCCGGCATGGCTGGAGAAGGAAACGGCATACCAGTGAAGAGAAGACGGTACTTTTATATATTTCAGCGAATGCAGTGTGATCAGGCACAGAGTCTGGTGACGCTGCGTTCGGTTTTTGTTTTTTTGCAGAAACCGGATATGAATTTTTTTTTGCGGATATGGAAATAAATATGGAGAAATGAGGAAAAGCTGATACGGCTTAAGAAAGGAGCAGGTGATTCATGAATCTGTATTTAAAGATTACGGATGTGCGCGGAAGAGAAATTTTGGATTCCAGGGGGAATCCTACGGTGGAAGCAGAAGTAACGGTGGAAGGGAGCATCATCGGGTGTGCGGCGGTGCCTTCGGGAGCCAGTACGGGTCGCTTCGAGGCAGTGGAGCTCAGAGACGGGGAGACGAGATACTTCGGGCTGGGTGTCCGCAATGCGGTAAAGAATATCAATACGAAATTGAAGGATGCCCTGGTGGGCAGGAATGTTCTGGATCAGGGACTGATAGACCGGATTCTGGTGGAGACGGACGGAACCGACAACAAGGGCAGCCTGGGAGCCAATGCCACGCTGGGCGTTTCCATGGCCTGTGCGCGTGCGGCGGCGCAAGCGCTGGAAATACCATTGTATCGGTATCTGGGGGGAGTGCATCCCAGGCTGCTTCCGGTGCCGATGATGAATATTTTAAACGGCGGGAAACATGCGGCGAATACGGTGGATTTCCAGGAGTTCATGATCATGCCCGTACAGGCGGAAAGCTTTGCGGACGGGCTCAGAATCTGTGCGGAGATTTATCATAACCTGAAGAAAATCCTCAATGACAGGGGGCTTTCTACGGGAGTGGGGGATGAGGGCGGTTTCGCGCCGGATCTGCCGGATGCGGGGGCCGTGCTTTCCCTGATCGTGGAGGCCATTGAAACCAGTAAATATATTCCGGGGCAGGATATTAAAATTGCGCTGGATGTGGCGAGCAGCGAATTATATAATGAAAAGACCGGAATGTATCATTTTCCGGGCGAAAGTAAGCTGAGCGGAAGCGAAGTGGTGCGGGATACGTCAGAGATGATTGCCTATTATGAAGACTTAATCCGGAAGTTCCCCATCGTTTCCATTGAGGACGGACTGGCGGAAGACGACTGGGACGGCTGGAAAGAACTGACAAAACGTCTGGGCGGTCAGATCCAGCTGGTAGGAGACGATCTCTTCGTTACGAATACCAAGCGCCTGGATGCAGGAATCAAGCTGGGCGTTGCCAATGCCATTCTTGTAAAGGTGAACCAGATAGGAACGGTTTCGGAGGCGATGGAAGCCATCGAGATGGCTCATAAGAATGCATACCGCACCGTGATTTCCCACCGCTCCGGAGAAACGGAGGATACGTTCATTGCGGACCTTGCAGTAGCGGTAAACGCGGGCCAGATTAAGACCGGAGCACCCTGCCGTTCCGACCGGGTGGCGAAATACAACCAGCTGCTGCGGATCGAAGATGAGCTGGGAGAGGTGGCGGCTTATATGGAACCTTTCCGGAAAATTTAAAAATATACAAAATTTAACAAAACGCTTGAAAATATTGCAGCTGTATGATAAACTAAAATCTGCATGTACCGGATACAGGATGTGAAAGGAGCAGGATTACCAAAATGCAGGCTTTAAGAACAGTATTGTTAATCGTTTTTATCATAATTTGCATAGCGTTGGTTATTTTAGTATTGATGCAGGAAGGCAAATCGGCAGGATTGGGAGCGATCAGCGGCGCTGCCGAGACTTATTGGGGGAAGAACAAAGGACGTTCGATGGAAGGAACCCTCGTAAAGGCGACCAAATTTTTGGCGGCAGGATTCATCATTCTGGCGGCCATCCTGAATCTGAATCTGTTTTAAGGTAGGTTACAAAAGCGCTCTTGCAAAGGTAAGGGTGCTTTTTTCTTGTACAGTCTCGTGCAGGAGGGAAGAACGTCCCTGATGAATGGAAAGGGCGCACAGGAAAAGCATAAGAAAGGGAAAGTGTGGAAAGAGAACGATTTGAAAAAAGAAAAAATTTAATATGCGAGCTGGTACAGGACGAAAGGTATGTACCGATGAAAGAAAAGGAATTGGCGGTTTTCATGCAGGTGGAAAAAGAAGACCGGGGCGAGTTGCGCAAGGTACTGGAAGAACTGCTGAAAGAGGGAAAAATCAGCAGAACGGCAAACGGAAAGTACAGAAAACCGGACGCGGACCTGCTGACGGGGACTTTTATCAGCAATGCCAGGGGATTCGGTTTTGTAGAAGTACAGGGACAGGAAAAGGATCTCTATATTCCGGAAACAAAAGTAAACGGCGCCTTCCACAACGATACCGTACAGGCCAGGCTGCTGCAGGGACAGGGAGGCAGACGGCAGGAGGCGGAAATCGTCCGGATTCTCCAAAGAGGAACAACACGGATCGTGGGCACATTCCAAAAATCGAAAAATTACGGCTTCGTCGTTCCGGACAATATGAAACTGTCTTCGGATATTTTCGTTCCCGCAGAACGTTCGGGAGGAGCAGTGGACGGGCATAAAGTAGTAGTGGAACTGACGGATTATGGAGAGGGAAGGAAAAAGCCGGAAGGAAAGGTAGTGGAAATCCTCGGCCATGTGAACGATCCGGGCGTGGATATCCTGTCCATTGTCAGAAACTATGACCTGCCCATGGAATTTGAAGAGAAAGTGCTAAAGCAGGCACGGCGAGTGGCAGGGGAAGTGTCGGAAGCGGACAGGCAGGGACGGGAAGATTTAAGGGATGTACGGATGGTAACGATAGACGGTGAGGATGCCAAGGACCTGGATGATGCAGTCAGTGTATCAAAGAAGGGAGAAAATTACCTGCTGGGTGTCCACATTGCGGACGTGACGAATTATGTACAGGAGAATTCCGCATTAGACAGGGAAGCGTTAAAACGCGGAACCAGCGTATACCTGACAGACCGGGTAATCCCCATGCTGCCTCACGTACTGTCCAACGGTATCTGCTCCCTGAATGAAGGAGTGGACCGGCTGGCGCTCAGCTGTATCATGGAAATCAATCCCAAGGGGGAAGTTGTGGATTACCGCATTGCGGAATCCGTGATCCGGGTAGAACGGCGCATGTCCTATACCAGTGTGAAAAAAATACTGGAGGACGGGGATGAGGAAGAATGCGGGAAATATGAGACACTGGTGCCCATGTTCCGGCTGATGGAAGAACTGGCACGCATACTCAGGGCAAAACGGAAGAAACGCGGTTCCATTGATTTTGACTTTCCGGAAACCAAAATTCTGCTGGATAAAGAGGGACATCCGTTGGAAATCAGGCCGTATGAACGGAATACGGCGACCAAAATCATAGAGGATTTCATGCTGCTTGCCAACGAAACGGTGGCACAGCACTTTTACTGGCTGGAGTTTCCTTTTGTGTACCGGGTGCACGGCAATCCGGATCCGGAAAAAATACAGCAGCTGGGCGTTTTTATCGGAAATTTCGGGTATGGGATCAAAACGGGACAGGAAGAGATACATCCCAAAGAGATTCAGAAACTGCTTGGGAAAATCGAGGGGACGCCGGAAGAAGCCCTGATCAGCCGGTTGGCGCTGCGAAGCATGAAACAGGCCAGATATTCCGTGGATTGTACGGGACATTTCGGACTTGCCTGTCAGTATTACTGTCACTTTACTTCTCCGATCCGGCGTTATCCGGATCTGCAGATTCACAGAATCATCAAGGAACAGCTGCGGGGACGGCTGAAAGAGGAACGGATCCGGCATTATGAAGAAATACTTCCCCAGGTGGCGGACCACTCTTCTAAAATGGAACGCAGGGCGGATGAGGCGGAGCGGGAGACGGATAAACTGAAAAAGGCGGAATATATGGAAAAACACATCGGCGAGCGGTTTGAAGGTGTGGTTTCCGGCATTACGGGATGGGGCATTTATGTGGAACTGCCCAATACCGTTGAAGGGCTGATTCATGTTTCTTCCCTGCGCGGCGACTATTTTTATTATGACGAAGCGAACTATGAGATGGTGGGAAGGGATACAGGAAGGAAATATAAACTGGGACAGCGTCTGGCGGTCGTTGTGGTAAGCACGGACCGTTTTACAAGGACGGTGGATTTTGCGGAGGATGATACCGGAGACATGGAATTCTGATCTCCGGTTCCTTAGGGAAAGGGATGGCAGGATAATGGGAGAGACAATGAAACTGGTGGCAAATAATAAAAAGGCATACCATGATTATTTTATAGAAGATAAATTTGAAGCAGGGATCGTACTCCATGGGACAGAGGTGAAATCCATGCGTATGGGTAAATGCAGTATTAAGGAAGCCTTTATCCGCATTGAAAACGGGGAAGTGTTCGTTTACGGAATGCATGTCAGTCCTTATGAAAAAGGCAATATATTCAATAAAGACCCGCTGCGCGTGAAAAAACTGCTGCTGCATAAAACGGAAATCAGCAAGCTGACCGGAAAAATTGCGGAAAAAGGGTATACGCTGGTTCCTTTGCAGGTATACTTTAAAGACGGAAAGGCAAAAGTGGAAATCGGGCTGGCAAGAGGCAAGAAACTGTACGACAAGCGGCAGGATATTGCAAGAAAAGACCAGCGCAGGGAAGCGGAAAAAGAATTAAAGTTAAAAATAAGGGGGTAATGGATTGAATCTTGCCAAAAAGTATTATATAATAAAAGCAGCTCCGGATAACAGGGAGCAGAAAACCGAATAAGGGATAGTAAAGGTTTCGACAGGGGCCTTGCAGCTGGAGAAGCTATCCGCAGGCGATGCGTCAAATCGCGAATCTAAATATAAACGCTGAAGATAATTTAGCATACGCTGCCTAATGGCAGCTGTCCGGCTTAGTGCACCTACACATTAAGAACCGGGCATCGACGATGTAGGAAACGACATGGGCAAAGCTTTGAGCCTATGGGCGTAGAATGAAGCTACTGAATGTATGGGGCTGTCAATTTCCCCGTACAGGAGGGAATGAAATATAATTGACTATGATAGTAGAAGGACAGGGAATGGGTCTTTGGACGCGGGTTCGACTCCCGCCTATTCCACTCAATGTTTTGCCGGCCGGACACCGGCTTACAGATGATGGCTGTAACGGTGCGCCGGACTGGATCGTTGATCCGATGAATTTACGTGTCATAGTTTACAATTTTGAACATGATACGTTTGAGGAATACACATTCTCAGATAAGGTAAGAGCTGGATTATATGAAGATTTAGAGATTGATTTTTCCAAAGTATGCATGGAATAGGCAGTTGAAAATAGTAATAATGAAAAAGGATTGGTTTTTCCAGTCCTTTTATTGTATGACAGGCATGTATGGTGGTGTGAGAAGGGAGCGTATCCGGGATGGGAGAAAATAAAAATATAGTGAGGGGATATTGTTTCGGAACTGCAGAGGATGCGGAGACAGCCAGGCAGGAAGTAAAAAAGATAGAATATTTAGAACAGCATATGGATTACGGAAAGACGGAAAATATACTGCTGGTATACCGGAAAGCGGTGGAAAGCCGTATCTTTCAGACGCCCGTTGGCTGGGAATACCTGCGTTCTCTGCAGGGCAGATTGTTGGAGGCGGAAGACTTGGAAGAACCAATCCCGCCGGTGACGCTCTATACGGTTTTTGCGCACAGGGTCGGTGATGATATCCGTGTTCCCGCGCCGCGTCTGCCGGAGAAAAAGAAGAGTAATTTCAAAGGACAGTTTATTGTATCCGTAGTGGTAAATCTGATTCTGGCAGTTTCGGTAGGTGCCATGTTTGCCATTGCGCTTACCAGTGACCAGCCGAATATTCTGAATTACGAAAGAGCGCTGGTGAATAAGTATGCATCATGGGAACAGGAATTGACGGAGCGGGAAAACCGGCTCAGGGAGCAGGAACGGCAGGACGTGTCGGAGAATTGATGGGATTTTCACAGTTTTTACATAATTTGCGGTTATACTGAAAGGAAATCAGATAAAAAATATTTTTGGCGGAATATCCGGCCGGACAGCGGCAATACAGAGAAGGAGCAGAGGAATTATGGAAAGGCTGAAAATTTTAGTGGTGGATGATGAGAGCAGGATGCGGAAACTGGTCAGGGATTTCCTGGTAAAGAGCAGTTATGAAGTATTGGAAGCGGAGGATGGAAATGCTGCCTTGGATATCTTTTTTGCGCAGAAAGACATTGCGCTGATCATTTTGGATGTGATGATGCCAAAGATGGACGGCTGGGAAGTGTGCCGGGAGATCAGGAGTTATTCCAAAGTGCCGATCATCATGCTGACGGCAAAGTCGGATGAGAGGGATGAACTGCAGGGATTTCAGCTGGGAGTGGATGAATATATATCCAAGCCTTTCAGCCCTAAGATCCTTGTGGCGAGGGTGGAAGCCATTTTGCGCCGCACTAATCAGGTAAGCAGCGACGAAGTGCTGGAGATGGGCGGGATTCAGCTGAACAAGGCGGCTCATATGGTCGTCATTGACGGCAGACAGGTGGAACTGAGTTATAAAGAGTTCGAACTGTTGGCTTACTTTATGGAAAACAGAGGCATTGCCCTGTCCAGAGAGAAAATTTTGAATAATGTATGGAATTATGATTATTTTGGGGATGCAAGAACCATTGATACCCATGTGAAGAAGCTGCGCAGCAAGATGGGGGAAAAAGGGGATTTGATTAAGACAATATGGGGAATGGGTTACAAATTCGAGGTGAACGAATAAAGGCGGTATGCGTAAAAGCCAGTATTTATGGGCGTTTCCGGGATTTGGGTATGCGCTGTAAGAGGGCGGTTACTACCAAAAATACGGTTTTTATGGGGTATAAATTCCATTATTTTCTTATATTTCTTATAAATTTCATAGCAAGTTTTTACCGGGGCTGGTTGACGTTGGTTTCAACCAGCCCCGGCCTGTCAAATGGTGCAGTGTGGGTTGTGCCATATCTTTTATTTTCCTTTACAAATTAGCATGAGTTATCTTTTTATTAGCTGAAAATTAGGTGCGCTAATCTCTGAAAGCCGCATAAACACTGGGTTTTTCATGGGCGCATTAGGAAATTATGGTACAATAGCGAAAGTGCCGTCAAAAGTATATTTTGACAAGATGGTGGAGGATTACATGCAGTCGGCGGGGCGGAAGGACAGCACACAGAGCGCAAAAGACCACCATGAGAATTATTTCCGCCATTTGTGTGATTATTTTGTCAACATCCAGCCAAAGGATATCACGAAACTGGATATTGAGAACTATTTCCTGTGGCAGTTGGAGCGTGGGAAACGGTCAACAGCAAAGAAGAACAAAGACGGCAGTGTGAGCAAGAAGGAGGGAATTTCTGTGAATACATTAGGAAAACATAAATGCGCCCTGAAAAAACTGTGGAACTACATGATAGATTCCAAAAAGTATGGGGTAACGGAAAACATTGTGCCGTCAGCACGTCTCCCGAAAGTGGAGGTCAGCATAGACGGAAAGAAAATAAGGTGTCAAAGGTACAGTACCACCCAAGGTCATTGACGCTGGACGAATTGAATTATACGCATCAATGATGCTTTACAGCATGAATTTGACCGGAGCGTTGCGGTCATGATGCAGTCTCCTGTCTTTTTCATTGTCATGGCTATGTCACTCTTTCAGAATAAATAAATCATGCATGAAAATTGGCATGGTAGATAGATATACATGGACGCTCCCAAAAGTAAGTGAATGAAAAGGAAACTGATATGAGATATATCGATACAAAGGAGTAGCCATGTGGTACGTATGGAAAAGAGATAATACGTAGAAAGGAAATGCTTGCATTTATACTTCCACAGCGTTATAATCCCCACCCATTATGAAGAAAGAAGGGGACGGTATGGGGAAATAGAAAACTTAAGAAAGGACTTGGGCAGGCTTGACGATATGATCGACATGGTCGAGTCGAAGATTCACAACCTGATCGGACTTCTTGAACTGGTATATCAAGGAACAAAAACAGTGAACGGAGTTGAAGATTCTTATGAGATGTGCAGTATAAGCCTTATGCAAAGTTATATGACAACAATAGAAAAAACAGATATGCAGGAAATGCATGACATGCTGGCTGGTTTGAAAGGGCGGGTCTGACACACTGATTGCAGAAAGACGGTGATAGAAAAGAAGATTAGCAAATGTATTTAGTTCAGCTTACAGGCTTGCTATTCCTGTAAGCTTAGTAAAAAGGATTGTAATAACTGGTATTGTTTATCATTCAGCATAGAAACATCAAGTAGTTTAACAGTATCAGATTTATCAATACCAAGCAGATAATCAGCGGAACAGTGGTATAAATGCGCAAGCGATATGAGTATCTCAACGCTGGGTGTCCTTTCTCCGCTTTCATAGTTTGATATGACGGATGCAGACACGCCAATAGAGGAAGCAACCTGTTTTTTGGAAAGATTTCTTAATATGCGTTGTTCCTGTAGCCGCTGGCCTAATCCATTTATCATATAAGCACCTCCATGTAAGGATTGTACGTTATATCAATTTGCTTTAGGATATGGATGGTTTGCTAAAAAGTATTGAAAAGTATGCGAAAAGATGATATAATAGCCAGTACGTGTATTGAGTTACATCTTGAAAAAAGCAAATAAATCATATAATATATAGTGTATATAAGGAGAAGAGGAGAAAACCAATGAAAAGAAAAACAGTAGCACTTATGACAGCCTTGACACTTGCAGTGAGTTTAACAGCTTGTGGCAATGGTAGTGTTCCACACGAAACCGAAACAAGCAATAATTCTGATATAACCCAAATAAAGGAATTAGAGCAAAGAATAGAAGAACTTGAAGCAGAGAACAAAGAGTTAAGAGCACAGTTAGAAAATTCAGACTCAACAGACAATAATCAGCAAAGTGAAGCGGACAGTTTAAAGGAGAACAGATGAAAAGAAAAACAATAGCACTTATGACAGCCTTAACACTTTCGGTCAGTTTATCAGCTTGTGGGGATAAAACAGCCCTGCAAGCTGAAATTCCTGATACAACAAGTGTTGAGGAAACAGCAGAAACAACAGAAGAAGCAGAGGTAACAGAGGAAGAAAGTACGAAGGAAGAAGAAACTATACCGGAAATTACACAGGAAGAAAAAGTACAATCTGCATTAGGTGAGATGCCTTACTATGGTGATACTGCCAACTGTAAAATGACAGCAGAACAGGCAACAGCATTTGCACAGCTGATAGCAGATGGTTTGGCAGGGGATTTCAGTTTCCGTGGTGGATATGACGAAAATACAATATCGGATATTATATCTTGGAATGAACCATTCCATATAAATCAAGTTGATGCATATATTAATGAATATGAGACAAATAGAAGTAATGTAATAGTAGGTGATTTTTTTGGAGAGGGAATTCCTTATCTTTACATATTCAGTAATACAGAACCCTCATCTTTTGAGGTCTATGGGTGGAACAATAATAAAACGGCGTTAGTTTGTTCGGAAGAGAAATATCTGCGGGAAAATAGCAGTTTATCAGAGCAAAATGATGGTACAATAAAAGTTGTAAAGGAATACTTTAATACAGAAGTACAATGCGGCGATGAGTATTGGTGGGCGGCTACTTTATGGAACGAGTATGATTTTACTGAAGGAAGTTTAAAACAGATTTATGAACGTGCATTGGCAAAACCCGATCCACTTGATAGTAGTGGAATGTTCTACATTGTGGAAAACGGAGAGCAAACAGGAGAAGTTGCAGACGAAGAATATGAAGCATATATAGAAAAAGAAACACATCAACATACATTAGCCTACACCTGTTTCTACGATATGACTCCATGCACCTTAGAAGAAATGGTCAATTATCTCAATGCCTATGCATCAGTTATGAGTGATGGACAGTCTGTACCAGTAGTAATAAAGAAAGTGGATATTGTCAGGCATGACGGGACAGGCATTACAACTAAAGGAGAAGTGTCACAGGAGAAAGTTAACAGCCTTGAAATATTAAGGAAATACATGATTGGAGATGTAGGGATAGGATGCGTCAATGATGGTGATTCAACGACGTATGCCAACCCATCTACGGGGCAAGTATGGGAGGAAAGCGCAAAAGACTTTTATTTTGGCTTAGCGGATTTAAACAATGACGGAAAGCAGGATATCCTTGTTTCTTATAAACGGGATGGTTGGGATTTTAGTTATACAAATTTATATCTGGGTTCATCTTTTGAAGAAATTTTACCAAGCATTAATGGAGCAAATCTGTCAGAGGGAACATATCTTTGCACAGGAGGTTCAGTATTCGCAATTGCGTGTTTATATGTTTATGACGGAACAATATTCTCAGTAATACGTGAACTGAACGAAGAAGAAGACTACAAATATTCCCTGACAGAAAATGGAGAAACACGAGAAATCAGTGCAGAAGAATTTTACTCCATTTGGGCTGATTGGGAAAGTAAAAATACAGATATAAGTGCAAATATTCATTTGGATATTGAGAATATAGAAAACACATTCCAAGTAAAAATTGACGTACAAAGTTCTGGTGAATGGCTTGTAACAAATGCTGAATAAGCCATGAAACAGCTATATATTCCTGTATATAACGTAAAACACAGTAAAAATGTAAGAAAGAGCCACTTGAAAAACAAGCGGCTCTAATGTATAATTTACTCAGAAAGGTTTATCGGACACGAAGTTCCGATTTGCCCTCAGTGAGAATATTATATAGAAATAAGCATCCACACTTTGCGAGGGTACGGATGCTTATTTCTTTTTATGATTGTCTATGTAAGGAACTGTTAAGAAATAAATCTTTACATTTGACTTGTCTGAGTCCGCAA
>CAJTVQ010000028.1:9040-53770 GCA_910579935.1 uncultured Lachnospiraceae bacterium | reverse complement strand
ACCATGCGGGTTTCAGCAGTTGAT
This sequence comes from uncultured Lachnospiraceae bacterium, assembly GCA_910579935.1. GTDB lineage: Bacteria > Bacillota > Clostridia > Lachnospirales > Lachnospiraceae > Kineothrix. Next base: position 53,746 of record CAJTVQ010000028.1, on the reverse strand, counting down.
GCCGTTATTCCGTGAATAATTCAGGTTTAGATAACAGACTCCTTTTTAACATTTCAAAAAAATCAGATGTTTCTAAAGTCTTGTATTCTATAATTGCTTTTCTTGTCATTTCGATAGAATTTTCCCACAAATACATATACAGTTCTTTTTTGCTAATGAAATAGTGAAATAGCAATGCTTTTGAAACGCCTCCCTCATCTGCTATTTCAGACATGGGTGCTTTTTTATAGCTATTTTCTGAAAACACTTTATAAGAAGCATTGACAATCCGCTGTTGTTTCTCTATTGATAAACCGAAAAATTTATTGTTCATAATATCCTCCGCATTAACCGTATCGGTTAATATAAGCGCATTATAATCCCGTTGACCGTTTTTGAGAAGAGGGCTATATATAATAACTCAACTTTCCCAGCAAATATTTCTGAATAAAGCCTGAATAAATGCAGCTTGGGAAGCAATCCATTCGGTTACTTTACTTTTTAATACAGCTGTGATATCTGCGGAAAGCGCTGACATATGCTCCACAAACAAAGCCATAAGGCTCTGCAGTGCATTCGTTAAATCCATGTCCTGGATATCTTCACAGGACATGAAAAAGAGTTCGCCATACGTTTTCTGGTCATTCTGCTTCCTGCGGATCCATTCCAGAATGATATATCTTGTAAATACAATGGCTGTATGGCTTACCATTGCAGCATAATTATGGCTCTGGAACTCAGTTCCTAACTTCAAAAAAGATTTTGATGCCTTGAAAAAGCATTCTATCGACCAGCGGTTCCCATAGATACGCACGATCTCCGCACCTTTAAGCGTTATATCTGTACTCAGGATATACAGGCATTCGCTTTTCTTATTACGGTTGCGCACGAATACGGTCTTAACGGGAATCCCGGCTTTGGTCGTGACCACAAGGGAGCCAAAGATATTTCCTGCGCCGGAAAAATCAACAAACTTTTTTAACCCTGCAAGCGTATATTGCCTGCCGCGGTATGTATAACGCTGCTTCAACTGCTTTACCATCCCGATTGCACCAATTCCTGTTTTCAGAATCTCTCTGGGCATCGGCTCCGTTGTAAACCATGTATCCATAAGAACATAGTCGGCCTTTATACCGGCAGCGAGGGCATTGCTGATGAGCTGTATGGCAGCGTCTGTTTTGCGCATCATGCTCTCTTTACGGAACTTATACCCGTTTGTACGGCGGTCAATAGTGTCAGCGGCTTCATTATAACGGTTGCTTTTGGAAGCCGGAGAAAGCATGTTGAATCCGGTGGGGATAAAGCTGTACCCATCAGACCAGCCAAGCGTGAGAAGTGTAAACCCTTTCTGAAATTTATGCTCCACATGGTCATAAACCCGTGCCAGCAGTTCTACAGATTTACTGCGGTTGCGTTTAACCACGGTATCATCAAGGATTAAGACCTTTACCCTTTCCGGGCGGGTAAGCGTGTCAAAGGAAGAGGTTACCTTCACGGCAAGGAGCATCAGGAACCTGCCCCGGTTGTAGGAGGTTTCGTTTAAAAAGCGATAGTATGTGCTTTTTGAAACAGCCTGGTCTCTGTGTTTGGAATTCAGGAAACGAAATAAGTTCTTTCCCTGAAATACTAACAGCAGTAAAAATTGAAATACCTCATATGCAGGAATGCCACAGTTTTTGGTGATATTTGCTTTACGAAGCATCTTTCCCAGCCCAAGCTCCCTGATGGCATTTGAAATTTGATTTTGGGTATTTTCAGTTTCAGCATTTTGGTATATCATAAGATTAGCACCTCTTCTGTATTGGTTATTAGATGTCGCAATCTTATTATACCAAAGATCAGGTGCTATTTTAATGTCAATGCACTATTTATTACAGCGATTTTAATTGATAACTCAGGCATTTGGGATAGTTATCCCGCTGGGAAAGTTGAGTTATTAATTGTTTGCATATTGTTCGTTCCTTTCTGATTAAATTTGTACATAAAAATAGACACACATACTCATATTTCTATCAGCATATGTGCCTATGCAAATATTCAAATATTTAATAATTCAATTCTGATTTTTTACACCATTTTTGCGTTGTACTACACCATTTCACAATAAGTTACGATATTTTAACAAAATCAACTATTTATGTTACATAGCTTAAATACTGTATTTAAAGGATTTTTGGCATTTTATAAGATTAAAAATAAGGAACTCGATAAATTCCTGCTTATAACTTTCCATACTGTTGTTTTCTCCTTATTTTACAGATCTTCCGGCCTTTCCGCCATGCCCATGAAATTTTTTCCTATTTTACCATGTTTAAGAGCGGTTTTCAATCCATTTTATGTAGATTGCCCATTCTTCCGTTCCGGTTGCATCCTTCTGTTCCATACTGTCATCTGCTGCCCAGCGCGCTCCCGATATCCGCTTTCATATCCTCCACGGCTGCTCTGGACGCTTCTCCAAAATGCTCCTCACCGAATTTTGCGTACTGCTCCTGCTGGTATGCCGCTATGATTCCCCTTGAAGAATTGACGATCGCCCCCAGTCCGTCCTCATTGAAGAAAGGAACCAGGTCCTTTCCCTTTCCGCCCTGCGCTCCATACCCGGGCACCAGTATATATGCTTTCGGCATGATCCTGCGCAGCTGCTTACCCATTTCCGGATAAGTGGCGCCCACTACCGCACCCACATAACTGTATGACTCTCCCATAAAGGATTCTCCCCATTCCGCCACCTTTTCCCCAACGACTTCATAAAGCGGTCTTCCGTCAATCAGGCGGTCCTGAAACTCTCCGCTGCTGGGGTTGGAAGTCTTTACCAGCAGGAAGATCCCTTTTTTCTCCTGTCTGCATACTTCCAGAAACGGTTTCACCCCGTCGGAGCCCAGATAGGGGTTCACCGTGGCGAAATCTTCATCAAATCCTGCATAGGTCCTGCTTCCAACCTGCACCTTTCCCAAATGCCCTATGGCATAAGCCTCGGAAGTGGAGCCGATATCCCCTCTCTTAATATCCCCGATCACCACCAGGCCCTTTTCCTTACAGTAATCCACTGTCCTTTTAAAAACCTTCAGTCCTTCTATCCCGAACTGCTCATACATGGCAATCTGGGGCTTAACCGCCGGGATTAAGTCATACGTATGGTCAACGATCTCCTTATTGAACTGCCATACGGCCTCCGCAGCCCCCTCCAAAGTCTCCCCGTACTCTTCATATGCCTTTTTCTTCACGTGACCCGGGATATACTTCAGCATAGGATCCAGTCCCACCACGATCGGCGCCCCCGTTTTTTTAATGTTTGAAATAAGTCTGTCAATCATTCCGATTCTCCTCTTCCATTCCTTTTATGACTTTTATTCCCGCAGGCATCGAACCGCCCAGACACACTGCATATCTATTTTACTTCAAGAAAGGCGTTGTCCTATAAAGCAACGCCTTCCAAATCATCCAACACATATTTGTTTTCGATATAATAATTAAATCTTTCCCTTTCTACCCATTCCCATTCACCATACTCTTCCGAAAGGATGATATTTGCTTCATCTTCCTCCTCAATACTGCACAGATAGGCAATACCCACACACTGGGAATCTCCAATCATATTAGACCATGTATAAACCACATGATCTATCCGGCCGTCCACAGACAGCAGATCCTGGATCGCCCGGATCACCGCATCGTCCGGCGCCTCCCCGAAATTCACTTCCGCATCCACAAATTCCCACACAAAGGGATCCGGAATGCGGTCATCCACCCAGCGCTTTACCAGCAGGTACTTATCGTCTTTTTTAATGATACCTTTTACCCGTAAATAAATGTTTTCCATCGTCATCCTCACTTTCACGCATTTTCTTCATGCTGCCGCGCACCACCCCTGTTTCGCCTTTAAGCAGTCACCATTACATGGCTGTCCGCATATTTTTTAATATTGGATACGTTCACATACTTCCTGTAATCACTGCCATTGACCACGACCAGCGTCGGCGCCTGCATCACTCCATACCTTCCTGCAAGTTCCATATTCTCTTCGGCATCTATTATAACATATTGTTCTTCTTTTAGGTACTCTTTTGCCAATTTACAATTCGGACAGGTTTTTGTAGTGAACAGATACTTCACATTCTCCGGTTTCCCTACCCTGATGCTCATTTCCCTGCTGCGGCCGGACCAGGTAACCACGCTTGTCATCGGCCGCTTTAAAGCGGAAGCCTCCACATCATATTCCGTCCGGTTGGCATATTCCTGCAGTTTCCCGTCATTCCAGTTTGCCACCGGCCGGTAATAACCGGTAATCCGGCTGTAAACCTCCGTCGTCCGTCCGCAGTCCGGGCAGACTTTCTGTTCCCCTGCCAGATAGCCATGCTCCCTGCAAATGGAATAAGTCGGTGAGAGCGTATAGTACGGAAGCCTGTAATTTTCCGCAATGCTCCTGACCAGACTGGCCGCCGCTTTCCAATCCGGCAGCTTCTCACCCAAAAAGGCATGAAATACCGTTCCTGACGTATACAGTGTCTGCAGTTCGTCCTGAATATCCAGCGCATCAAAAATATCTACCGTATAATCTACCGGCAAATGGGAAGAGTTGGTATAATAAGGCGTATCTCCCACATGTCCCGCCGTTTTAATGGACGGCCAGCGTTTCTTATCGTGCTTTGCCAGGCGGTAAGTCGTGCTCTCCGCCGGTGTCGCCTCCAGATTGTATAAATCTCCATACTTTTCCTGATAATCGGAAAGCTTTTCCCTCATATGGTTCAGAACTTCCCTCGTAAACTCCTGCGTCTTCGTATCGCTCATATCCGCTCTCAGCCAGTTGGCATTCAGGCCCGCTTCGTTCATCCCTATCAGTCCGATGGTAGAGAAATGATTGTCAAAACTGCCCAGATACCGTTTGGTATACGGATACAGCCCCTCATCCAGCAGTCTCGTGATAACTCCTCTTTTTATCTTCAGAGACCTTGCCGCAATATCCATCATCCGGTCCAGACGCCGGTAAAAATCGGTCCTGTCACTGGCCAAATAGGCAATCCTCGGCATATTGATGGTCACCACGCCCACACTTCCCGTACTTTCGCCGGAACCAAAGAAACCGCCCGTCTTCTTCCGCAGTTCCCGCAGATCCAGACGCAGCCGGCAGCACATGCTGCGGACGTCGCCCGGTTCCATATCGGAATTAATATAATTGGAAAAATACGGAGTACCGTATTTGGCGGTCATTTCAAACAACAGTCGGTTGTTTTCATTATCAGACCAGTCAAACTCCCGCGTAATCGAATAAGTAGGAATCGGATACTGGAATCCCCTGCCGTTGGCATCACCCTCGATCATTGTCTCGATAAAGGCTTTGTTCACCATATCCATTTCCATTTTGCAGTCTTTATATTTAAAATCCATTTCCCTGCCGCCTACGATGGCAGGTAATTCCGCGAGATCATCCGGCACCGTCCAGTCCAGCGTAATATTTGAAAAAGGTGCCTGCGTCCCCCAGCGGCTGGGAGTATTCACGCCGTAAATAAACGATTCGATACATTTTTTAACTTCCGGATAAGTCAGCCCGTCCACCTTGACAAAAGGAGCCAGATAAGTGTCAAAAGAAGAAAATGCCTGTGCCCCTGCCCACTCGTTCTGCATGATGCCTAGGAAGTTCACCATCTGGTTGCAGAGCACGGATAAATGAGCCGCAGGAGCGGAAGTGATCTTTCCCGTTATCCCGCCAAGCCCTTCGGTGATCAGCTGTTTCAGCGACCATCCCGCACAATATCCCGTCAGCATGGACAGATCATGTATATGAATATCCGCATTGCGGTGCGCCTGCGCGATTTCGGAATCATAAATTTCAGACAGCCAGTAATTCGCCGTCACGGCTCCCGAATTGCTCAGAATCAGTCCACCTACGGAATAGGTTACAGTAGAGTTCTCCTTGACGCGCCAGTCCTCCACCTTGACGTAACTGTTCACCACATCTTTATAATCCAGAATCGTAGACTTCATATTGCGCATTTTCTCGCGCTGTTTCCGGTACAGGATAAATGCTTTCGCCGCTTCCGCATAACCCGCCTGCTCCAATACTTTTTCCACACTGTCCTGGATATCCTCCACATGAACCTGCCCGTCCTTCACCCTGTCCTGAAATTCAGCCGTCACACGAAGCGAAAGCAGTTCCACGATATCGTCATGATACTGCACGTTCGTGGCGTCAAATGCTTTTATGATCGCCTCCTGAATCTTTGCGATCGTAAATTCTGCCGTTTCCCCATCCCGCTTAATTACCTGAAACATTCCGTTTCCTCCTGCCTTCAAACGTCATAAAACACCAAGTAGTCACATTGTATCATCACAGGGAAGAAAAGTCAACCAAAAGCACAAGATGTTATGTTATCGCTTTTGCGTAAACACAACATCTTGTGCCCCTTATCGGATTATGCCCCAAGTGCCATATCCCTGATCTTATCTTGTTTTCAGAAAAATATACTCTCTTTGCGCCGTTTCATCGTCCGGATAGGCTGATAAATAACTGCCGATCAATGACGCCGCCTGCTTATAATCCCCCAATCTCTCATATGTAATGATTTCGTTAAACCGGAGCGTCTGCATCATATCATTGTTTTCAATCCCTTTTCCTGTCTGAAAAGCGGTTAACGCTTCTTCGTACGCCTTCATTTCCAGTTTGCACAATCCCAGCCGGTTATAGACACTGGCATTCGTCTGGTCGTTCTCCAGATAACTGGTATAGACGCTGATGGCATAATTAAAATCGCCCAGTTCCTCATAAGTCCTGCCAAGGAGCAGCACCGCCTCCGAGCCCTCGTGCTTGCGCGCCATCTCCAGATATTTTCTGGCATTCTCATAATCTTCGAGATAATAATACATTCTTCCCCTCTGGTAATCCGTCATGGACTTCACGTCGCTCCCCAGCGCCGTCTGCAGGTACTCCTGCCCGATCTCCTTATATCCGCGGCTCTCCAATGCCAGATAAATATTAATGAGCAGGTCATAATCCTCTTTTGCAAGGGAAATCGCCTGGTCGAAATCCGCTTTCGCTCTTTCATAATCCGTCTCCAGCCGAAGGGTCCCCCTCAGATAATACGCCAGTTTGTCCTTCGGACGCAGCGCAAGAATGGCGTTATATGTCGCAATCCCCCGCTCCGTTTCTCCCAGCTTATAATAAACCGTTGCCAGATAATAATTAATGTCATAATCCAGATCGTCAATCCGGCCGTTCCCTGCACCCAGCGCTTTTTCAAACGCTTCCGCCGCTTCCTCATACCGGGTCAGTCCCATATAGGCAAGTCCCTGTCCGCGGTACAGAAGACGCAGATCCTCTCCGTCCATCAATGCCTTTTCGAAATGCTGAAGCGCCGTCTGATAGTCCAAAGCCTCCACCGCAGCCATTCCTTCCGTGACGGACGGGTTCGTGTCCCTGCCGCCGCAGCCGGTGAAACACAATCCCAGTAAAAGGACTGCCAGCAGGGCGGTTTCTCTTATCTTATTTCTCATCATATCCTCTTTCCTATGTAAGCCGCCCGTAACGCTGAATGGAAGACCCGTCCATACAGCGCAGCAGACAGCCGGCAGCCGGCAGCGAAACTATATATCGCCTCCGACGCCGCTTCCTTTACCGTCTTTCTTCATAAGGTGACAATTCAAACCGGATAAAGTATCCCCTGTCGTGGTCGCAGACCGGACACTTTTCCGGAACCGCTTCTCCCTCAAACACATAACCGCAGTTTAGGCATATCCAGGCCGTCTTCACATCCGACACAAACAGCTTCTTCTGCTCCAGCAGATCCGCCAGACGCCCGAACCTGTCTCCGTGGATCTTCTCAATTTCCGCTATCATCCGAAATGACGCCGCGACTTTCGGAAACCCTTCTTCCTGTGCCTTATCCGCAAACGTTTTATACACCGGATCATGCTCCTCGTATTCGTTATGCTGTGCCTTGCGCAGCAGCTTCGCCACATCCTCTTCCAGATCTACCGGATAACCGCCGTCCACATGAATCGTCTCCCCCGCCAGTTCTTTCAGATGATCATAAAAAACTTCCGCATGTTCTTTCTCCTGACCGGCCGTATACTCAAACACCGCACCGACCACGTACAGATTTTCTTTCTTCGCCCGCTCTGCAGCAAAGGTATAACGGTTCCTCGCCTGACTCTCTCCCGCGAAAGCGCGCATCAGATTGTCTTTTGTTTCACTGTTTTTAAAATCTACTGCCATATATGGACCTCCTGTTATCTTTTCCTTACAGTCTGCCCATTTTTTCCGTCTTTAATCCTCTTGCTCCTCATCATTTTTCAATCCGATCTTCAATACGTTATCCAGCTCGGGAAACTGCTTGCGCAATGCCATCGGACTGCCTTCTTCACTCAGGAAACAATGCCTGGATTCCCCTACCGCCACGATATTTTCCGTATAAATATCACTCATTACATATTTTAAAGTAAGTTTTACGCCGTTGTATCCGGCCACTTCCAGTTCAACGCGGATACGGTCGTTGAATCCGGTCGTTTTCTTGTATTCGCATTCCACGCCGATCACCGGGGAAATGATCCCGCACTCCTCCATTTTGTCATAGCCCCATCCGATCTGCTCCATAAAATCCACTCTGGCTTCCTCCATCCAGCGTATGTAATTGGAATGGTGGGTAATGCCCATCTTGTCCGTCTCATAATATTGTACTTTGTGAATATATGGCTTCATAACAAAAGTCTCCTTTCCTTTTGTCCCCCCTGTTTATACTGACATTATAACACAATCCTCCCTCAAATTCTACCTGCAGTCTTTCCGCCTGCTATATCTGCGTATATAATATCCAATCCCCGCCGCGTCCGCCAGCGCCCATCCGACCGGCACCGCCGCCCAGATTCCTGTCACGCCGATACGGGGAACCGACGAAAGCGCGTAGGCCAGCGCCACTCTGGTACCAAGGGAAATTACCGTCAGCACCACCGACATCCCCGGGCGGCGGACGGCGCGGTAATATCCGTAAAGAAGAAACAGTACGCCGATTCCCACATAACAGGCGCCTTCGATCCGCAGATACTGCACCCCCGTTTCTATGATTCCGCTTCTTATTCCGTTTTCCTCCCCGGAAACGAACATCCCCATCAGCGGACGGGCAAACAGGCATACCGCCAGACTGATGCAAAGGCAGAAAACCAATACCGACCAGGCCGCGCTGCGGATTCCCTTCTTTATCCGGTCATCCCTGCCGGCCCCGTAATTCTGCGCCACATAGGTAGAAAAAGCATTCCCGAAATCCTGCACCGGCATGTAAGCAAACGAATCGATCTTCACCGCCACTGCAAACGCCGCCATCACCACTGTTCCGAAACTGTTCACCAGCCCCTGCACCATCAGGATTCCCAGATTCATCACCGACTGCTGCACACAGGTCAAAAAAGACATTCCCATGATCTCCCTGAATGTCTCTGTCCGCCATCTCATATGCTTCTTCCGTATCCGGAGTCCCGGACAGCGCAAAAACGTATATCCCGCAATCCCAAGTCCTGCAATATACTGAGATAAGACCGTAGCGGCGGCCGCTCCTCTCACGCCCCATCCGAAGCCCCGCACAAACCACACGTCCCATACAATATTCAATACGGCCGACAAGCCGAGAAACACCAGCGGCGTCACGGAATTCCCCACTGCACGGAGCAGGCCCGCAAAATAATTATAAAGAAAAGAAGCCATGATACCAAGAAAAATAACGCCCAGATAGTCCCCCATCAGCGGAACGACCGCTTCCGGCACCCGGAGCAGCCGGATGAACCCGTCCAGCCCTGCGTATACAAGCAGGTTCATGACCGCTGCCACTCCCGCGATCAGTACAAAGGAAACAAATATACAGGACTTCAGCCGTTCCTCATCTTTTCCTCCGAAGTGAATCGAGCATACTGCCCCGCTTCCCATGCACAGCCCCAGCAGAATGGAAGTCAGAAACACCATCAGTGTATAGGAAGACCCTACTGCCGCCAATGCATCCGCCCCCAGAAAATGTCCTACGATCCAGGTATCCGCAATATTATAAAACTGCTGTAACAGATTTCCTATCATCAAAGGAACCGCAAAACAGATCAATCCTGACGTAATCGGTCCCTCCGTCATATCACGCTGCATCTTTCCGTCCTTTCCGCCTTTCTGCCCAATCCCCTGCCGCACCGTCTTCCCGCCATGTCATTCCATACCGAAAGGAAAAAAAGCATCCGTCAGATTCTGCGGCGAATACATCAGTACCACATAATCGTACTCCCCCTCCGCCAGTGTTTCCGCATAATCCCCTTCAAACGCCCTCGGGTCGATCAGATCCACGCTCCCGCACCGCAGGGAAACAAATGATGCAAAAGGCATGGCAAACGAATCTTTAATCATGCATATACGGATCCCGTCCGGATTATCCATATTCCCGATATGGGAAAATCCGGGATTCCCGTACAGATAGGCGCTGTATAAATCCGTTTCATAAGCGTTCCAGCTCTCCCAAAGCACGGAGGACGCAACCAGCGCTTCCTCAAACCGTCCCGTGAATTCCCAGTCTGAAGTGAGGTTCTCATACCTGTAATTTGTGTTAAATTTCGGGAAGATCAGGGTAAAATCATCCACCTCCGCATAGAACCTCCCCGTCTTCCTGCCCATGGAACCCAGATACACATCCTTGTAAGTCACAAAATTATAATGTTCGGGATCTTTATAATACCCATCCGGGTCCATTTTCTCCCCATAAGTTTCCCCCATCCAGTCGCAGAATTTGGATGCTGCCCAAAAGGCCGTCTCGATCCGCCAGTGGTGGTCGGTATTGTAAAACACTTCCGACATCTCCAAACCGCTCTCTGCAAGGTCATCCCGCAGATCCAGGACACGGACTCCCTCTTTTTCCAGCCGGTCCAGAAACTCATCCGCCGTTTCGTTGGCCATATGATAAGGAAGTCCCCTGGAAAACTGCGTATGCCCGACAAGAAATTTGTCCGGCGGCATGACATACAGCAGCTCACAGCCTTCTTCCTTCAGCTCTCCGGCCAAAACCGCCACCCTGTCCGCCAGCTTTGATGTGTCGCCGGTTCCGTCCGCAAAATATGTATAATGCAGCTTTCCTTCCGTATCCTTCACCACTTCAAAATCGGATTCCTCCTCCTTGTCCAGCAGCAGCTGAATATAACCGTAAAAATCGGTCAGGGTACGTTTCCCAAGCACATTTTCCTCTATGACAGAATCTGCTTCCTCCGCCAGTTTCCCAAAGTTCCCGGAACCTTCCCTCCATTCTTTCAGCGCCTGTCCCAGCATGGGAAATTCCTTTTTTGCATTCGCCGCGGAAAACAGCATAAGAAATATCACAAACAAAAACGCCGTCAGCCGTTTCTTTTCAATCAGTCTTGTCAGCATCGTCCCGCTCCTTTCCTATCCTATCCCTTATAACTGAAAATGCATAAAAGGATTATAATTTCCCTTCACCAGATAGATCACGCAGAGAAAGAAAACCACCATCATGACTACCGGGTAAAAAGCATTAATGAGATCCGCATTCATCTTCTCCTGTACGATCAGGTAATTGGCCCGCCTTCCCACCGGTATGCAGAAAAATATGCCTATGATAAAAAATATTCCATATTCCCTTAAATACATCCATGCATGATCGCTGAAAAAGCCGCTCCCGTCCAGCCCGAACATACAGCGGATGTAATTCCCCGCATACACAAGATTCTCAGCCCGGAAAAGTACCCAGCCCAAATTCACGGCAAACATCGTATAGCACCAGCGCAAAATCCCGTATCCCTGCCTTTTCTCCATGTCCATAAACCGTTCCACAACCAAAAGCACAAAGTAGAGCAGCCCCCACACCACAAACGTCCATTCCGCGCCGCACCAAAACCCGGCGCACAGCCATACCACCAGCATGTTCCGAATAGCGTTATCCATATTTTTTACCTTTGATCCGCCCAGCGGAAAATAAACATATTCCTTGAACCACGTGGACATGGAGATGTTCCACCTGCCCCAAAACTCCCTGATGGAACGGGATATATACGGATAGTTGTAATTTTCCTCAAATTTAAACCCAAACATCAGCCCCAGGCCGATCGCCATGTCCGAATAACCCGCAAAAACGAAAAAAATCTGCAGCGTAAAAGCAACGGAACCTACCCACGCCAGCATCACCGGCATTCCGCCCTGCCGGTATCCGTCAAATATCCGGTCCGCCACAACGGCCAGATTGCCGGAAAGCAGTACCACTTTCCCCAGCCCGGCAATAAACCGGCATACCCCGACGGCAAATTTATTCCACGTTTCCTTTCTGGACCGGATCTGCTCATCCAGCACGGAATAACGCACTACGGGCCCCGCCATTATCTGCGGGAAAAACGCAATGTACAGCGCTGCATCAAACGGATTCTCCTGCACCCGGCCCCGCCCGCGGTATACGTCTGTCACATAGGAAAGCGCCTGGAACGTAAAAAAAGAAATTCCGATAGGAAGCGCAAACCCTGTAACCGGCAGTGCTTTTCCCGTAGCCATCGACACATTCCGGATAAAGAAATCTAGATACTTAAAGACAAACAAAAGCCCGATGTTCAGCATGACCGCCAGCATCAAGATCCCTTTCGCCGCCTTTTCTCCCCGGAAACGGTCCACCAAAAGGGCCAGAAAATAATTTCCGGCAATGGAAGCCAGCATGACAAACACAAAACGGGGCTCCCCCCATGCATAAAAAAACAGGCTTGCCGCAAGCAGGATCCCGTTTTTCACCGGCGTACAGTTACGGAACAGATAATAAAGTACCAGCACCGCCGGAAGAAAATAAAACAAAAACACCACACTAGAAAACAGCATATCACCTTTTCCTCCTGTACTTTCTTCTTGCCATCCTATACTTAAACATAAAGATAACCGCAAAACCGGCCAAAATCCCCCGCATCCACCGCAGCAGCACCGGATTCCGCAGGATATCCGCGTTGGCATCAATGGGGGAAATCTGGGACGGCTTCGCGATAGAGGCGCTGTATCCCCCTTCCGTATTGGTAATGTTGGTCCATGACTCGTACAGTTCCACCTGTTTATAGGCCACCTTGCCGTCGGACGTCCGCGCGCCGATTTCCAGTACATCCGCCTCGCACTGGAAATTCACGGTCAGGACGCCGTCACCGGTGATCCACGCGTTTTCCCCGATGTCTCCGGTATCCGTCATGAAAAATTCCGCCTCCGCATCCTCACTCTCCCCCAGCATATTGTAAACCTCACAATGATACTGTGTCTGGCTCTCCCCGACGCTGCAGCGCAGTGCCCGGTCTTCCCCCTGGATCACAAGCAGGCCGGGAGTATCCGCACCCGTGGCCTCCTGCCGGGTCAGCGGCCTTAAGCCGGTCAGACTGATGTCATACCGTTCGTCTTCCTGTACCACACAGATAAAACCATATCCCCATATCCGATCCATTACCACCTCATTCACGGAGAGTTCCTGGTATTTCAGCACGTCAAAGGGAATTTCCACCGTCCCGTTAAATTTTCCCGGCAGTTCAAAGCAGCCGTACTCCACCTTCGCGTAATCAGTATCCGTACTTTTCAGCCGGACATAATAACCGTTTCCTGCTGCCGCCGTTTTTCCGTTTTCCATCGTGAAGGCAAAATTCATCCTGACCGGAAGGTCCTGGTGGTTCTCCACATGGAACTCAATGCCCTGGTAGCCCTCCAGTTTCATTTCCGCATCTTTAAATACGGTAGCCGTATAATACCGCTCCGGATATCCGACGGTCTGAAAACGCAGACGCAGCAGATCGGCTTCCTCCGCATAAGCCAGAGTCGGCGTAATCGTCCCCCCGGCGATATCATCCGTACTTCCCACCATATCCGAGAAATCCATCACCACTTCCTTTCCGCCCTGCGCGGCATACACATTCCCATTCCCGGAACAAAGGCAGACGGCTGCGGATATCCCGGCAAACAGCATGGTATGCCATCCCCTGTTCTTCCTGCCCTTCCTCCGTCCCCGTCCGTTCCCGGCCTCCGGATTCCATCCGTACATCCATTCCCGTATTTTTCCCATACTTTCCTCACCCTTTTCCTGTATTCCCCGCCTTCGGTCCGCTACAGATATTGAAGTTCCATGACCTCGTCCTCCACCGCCATACTGCGCCCAGCATTGCCGGCCGGATTGTAAACCTCCCTGCTGTCATGCATAACTTCTTCCTCCACGATCCGCTGTACCCATATGCTCATCAGATCATGCAGCTGCGGATTGTCATGGATTTCCCTGTAATTATCGACCCGGTACAGGTTCCTTTCTCCGTCTATGGACCTGTCAAACACACAGTCCAGCATAAGTCCGCCGCCCAAATCTATGCCAAACATAACCGGCATCCGCAGCTCCTTTTTCAGCAGGACATATTCATAGTTAAAGTCAATGACATACACCTGCTGCTCCATGTCCGTGGTATAATGGCGCCACACAGGCATCCTTGCCCGTCTCCTGTTCTGGAACGTTTGGGAGTATACTCTGCGGCTGACATTGATGCGCAGATCATCAAAACTGCTTAAGGACTCATCCAGATTGGTAGGCAGCGACGGCTCCCTGTCATATATAAGCTGCATGTATTCGGCCTTGCTCTCCAGCAGATCCGTCACCTGGAACACATACCTCCATTCCTTCCCCTTATTTTCCACCAAAACCCCTTTTGCCGCAATGGTCGCCTCATACCGTGTGTCGTTCAGATACACTTCCACCGTTTCTTCCATGTCGATATCCATGGGATAAGCCAAAAGCACCGAAATACCGCTTTCCGAAATATCGACCGTCTTTCCCCATTCCTCCTCAAATTCCGTCCTGATCCGGCAGTCCATCTGTACCTTTTGGCGTTCCGCGTTGCGCACCACTTTCCGGCCCAAAATGAAAAACAACGACATCACCAGATTATACAGGTTTAAAAAAAGCCAGAACAGTATTACGAAATAATCGATCCTCCCCGTGCGGAACGTCCACCGGATACAGTTGGCGATCCCCACGACGGACAGGACGATCAGTATGGAATGGGGAATGGCATAGGCAAACCGCTTGATCCAGCTTTCCTCCGTCCGCTCTTTCTTTGTCACCTTGAACTTCTTCATTTTGATGCATAAGGTTTCCATCAGCACCGGGATCATCATAAACGGGAAAATAACCGTTTCATACAGGTTCGTCCACTTTGTCGTCCTTATGTTGCGGCTCATCATCTTTAACGATATGTTACTGCTGACGTACATGGGAAGCCAGAAAACCAGCACTTCCACCAGGGTGCATTTCACCACCATTACGCCGAAAGCGGCGAACAGAATCGGCGACATAATATAAATGAGCCGCTTCCACGAAGCATACCAGTACCAGATGGATGCCAGGTAATTTGCCTTCTGCGCGAAACTCAGGTGCGGTGAAACGATCAGGTGCATCTTCCTTCCCGTCTGGATGCATCCCCTTGCCCAGCGGATACGCTGGTTCACCAGACTCTTTAAATCCGTCGGGGAAAGCCCGGAAGCCAGCACAGTATTGATGGCATAACAGATAAATCCCTTTTTCTGGATCAGGATACCTGTGGCAAAATCCTCTGTCACGCTGTTGGTATAGAAACCGCCCACCGCCTCCAGCGCCTCCCTGGAAATCAGTGTATTGGACCCCCCGTAAATCACGCAGTTGCTCTTATTCCTTGCCACCTGCACATCCTTGTAAAAATAATCCTGTTCGTTGGGAATCCGCCCCTCCGAAAACAAATTGAACTGGAACAGGTCCGGATTGTAAAAACTCTGTGGGGACTGGATGAACCCGAGCCTGATCCGGTCCTTTTCCTCCAATTCCCTGTTCTTGATTTCCTGATCCACAAAATATGCCGCCATTACCAAAAGGAAATTGCTCTGCGGCACCATGTCCGCATCAAACGTGGCGATCAGGGGCGAATTCGTCACGGACATGGCATGGTTTAAGTTCCCCGCCTTTGCGCCGGTATTGTCCTCCCTGTCCAGATAATGGATTCCCATCCGCTCCGCCAGTTCGCGCATTTCCGGCCGTCTCCCATCGTCGCACAGGTAAATATGCACCTTATTTTTATCCGGATATTCCATATGCACACATCCGTTGATGGTTTTGTACAAAAGTTCCGCCGGCTCGTTATAGGTGGCGATAAAGACATCCACGTCGGGATATTCCTCCAACGGCACGACCGGCACTTCATGGTTTTCGATCCGGTGCATGTTAAAATAATGGACAAAAGCCTCCAGCATACCGATGATCTCCACCACCAGCAGCGAAATCCCCGCCACTGCTGATACCAGCCCGAAGTCCAGCGGCAGGGTGCGGAATGTCCTCCAAAGCAGGTAAACCGTGGTCCAGCCGATATTGAAGATCAGCCACGCCCTGTTTTTATACCCTATCCATTTTCCGCTTTCCGCAAACCTTTTCTTCCTTTTCGTCATATGTCATACCCTCCAGTTTCCGCCTCATCCTTCTTCCTTCATTCCACCAGCGCGTCCCGTATTTCCGGAAACAGCCACTCCATCCGCTCCCTGTCAAAAATACGGAACCGTCCGTAGGTTTCCCCCGGCCGTCCGCCCTCGTCCCACCAGACAAGTCCGATCCCGTGCCGTTTTGCCGCATCCTTATAATCTTCCAGCCACTTTAAACGCTCGCCGGTATTCCCTTTATCGATGGCTCCGAATTCCCCGATCAGCACCGGAATTCCGTTTGCCACAAACCGCTGTCCCAGCCGCTCCATCACCGCGTCCAGCTCCGCCGCCCCTTCTTTCCCCCAGGTTCCCGTTCCCTGCGCATCCATGGCAAAACCATATGGGAGATAGGCATGTACCGTAACGATCAGGTGTTCCCCTTCCGGCATGACAAACGCGTCCAACGCGGATTCTTCCACGGAATTGCCGTAAGTCGCCACTAACAGGTAGCGGCCGCCGTTATTGCCGCCCTGCCCCCTGACCGTGTCCACGAACACCTGGTTTAACCGGTTCACGATGGCTGCCGTCCCGGCGCTTCCCCCGGTCCATTCTTCCGCCGAGCCGATCCAGCGCGGTTCATTCATCCCCTCGAACAGCAAATGGTTGTCATACTCCGCAAAATATTCCCCCACCTGTCGCCAGACATCCGCCATCTTCCTTACCGCGTTCTCCTCATTTTCCGGTACCGGTTCAAACCATGTATCGTGATGGGCATTGAGGATGACATACATCCCGTTTTCCATTCCGTAGTCCACCACTTCCTTCACCCTGCCCAGCCATTCCTCATCGATGTTTCCCTGGCCGTCCATATGCCCTTCCCATGTTACGGGAAGGCGCAGCAGGGTAAAACCGGCTCTGCGCACCTCATCGATCATGGCTTTCGTGGTAGCCGGATTCTGCCAGTAAAGCTCTACTGCATTTCCCGTATACCTTCCGTCCTTACAGACCGATTCCAGCGAATTCCCAAGATTCCATCCAATTCCAAGCTGTCCTGCAAAAACCATATCCTCTCCCCCCATGTCATACCCCGGATCTGTCTCTTCTTTCCCGCATCCGCATAGGAATAATACCACAAAATACGCCATAATGTAAAAACGGACCCATGACAGATCCGCTTTCCACCGTTTGTTTGCACGTTCTACTGACTGCCGTCTTTTTTCCAACCTGCTGTATTTTTTCATTCCATACCATCCAAACCATGCCGCTTACTGTGCATATGCCAGCTTCATTTCCCTTTTATTTTTGTACATCATCTGATCCGCCTGTTTCTCCAGCCCTTCAATGTCACCCTGCTCCGATTTTTCGCAATAAGCATAACCATGGGCGATGGATATGGTAAAAGGATGGCTGTCCTCTTCATTGCAGCGCGCCAGTTCCTCTTCAAAAACCTGCTTCGCTTTTTCATAAGAGTTTTCCGGATGCTCCGATTGAAAAAGAACGACGAATTCATCCCCGCCAATCCGGTATACCATCCCCAGGCTGCCGAAAGAGCGCTGAATGATCCTTGCGCTTTCCCTGATCAGCTCATCCCCCGCGCTGTGCCCCAAAGAGTCGTTCACCTTTTTCAAATTGTTTACGTCAAACATGGCAACCGCCAGTCCTGCCCTGTTTTCCATGGAAAGAAGCTCTTCTTTCTTTTCTATGTATGCCGTACGGTTCCCAACCTCGGTCAGTCCGTCCACATAAGCCAGCCGGCTGATGATCTCCGTCTGGTATCCCTGCTTGATCAGCTCATAAAGCCGGTACAGATTACCCGAGCCAAAACTGATGATAAACAGCAAAAGCCCTACACGGATGGTCAGCGCCCGGTCCAGAACATCCGTCAGCACATACCGGAGAAAATCAACGAAAATCCCCACGCACAGACAGATAATGCCTACCGTCTGCATCCGTAAATAAAAGCGTCCCGTCTTTTCCTTCGCACGTTGTAAAATATCACGTATGATATATCCGCCCAAAAGCAGGCTGACAAGTCCGTAATTCAGCACCGTACCATTCTGCGTCTGATGAAGATCCTGAAACCCCGTCATATGCAGAACTGTGATCACCACCAAATAAGCCGCATCAATCCCGCACAGAACACGGATCAGCCTGTTCCCAAACACATGGTAAGTCTCTTCCATATAGAAAAAAAGCGGAAGCACTCCCATTACCAGTAATATATTGTCCACAAGCTGCAGCGGCCGGATATTCTTTACAAACAGCTGAAATATATTCGTTTCGATCAGGCACCAGCCCGCCGCCAGTACCGCAAACAATCCCAGATAGAACAAACTCCTGTCGCCGCCTTTATTTCTGCCGTTCAAAAGGAAATCCGCCACCACCAGGAAAAATCCGACTACCATGATCAGTATGCTGATCAGCAGGCCAAATCCTTTGGATTCGATCACAAACAGCAGCACTGCCGCCCAGTCTCCCAAATAAAAATTATCCACCTTGGAACGTCCGTCCTGATATGCCTGTACAATGCGCAGTTCCACCTGTTCCCCCGCATATTCTTCATCGATCCGCAGCACATTCCATTTCGTTCCGGGCGAATTCATATCAAAAGGAGCTTCCGTCACATCTGAGCCGTATACCATGCGCCCCCCGATATATGCATTTACATACACATTTTTCGTACGGAACACCAGTCCCTGCGTCCCATGCATATCTTCCGGAATCGGATAAAAAACACGGATATCTTCCGCACCCGCACCTGCATAATCATCGATTTTCTTAAAATCCATCGGCTCCCCGTTGACATCCTGCCAGTCATCGCTGACCTTCCGGTAAGTCCCCAGTCCGAAATCCCCTGTCCCTCTCTCCGTCCAAAACAGATTCAGCAAAATAATGAAAAACATAACGACCGCTACTGCACCATATGTAGTTAAGATAATACCTTTGTACCGTTTAATCGTTCTCTCCTCCCAACGACCCTTTATTGTAAAATATCTTTTCCGCACTCTGCTGCAATATATTCCCCGTAAACTTTCCCGATATTCTGAGTATATCATGCACACCTTGCAAAATCAATATTATTTCAGAGGTTTGTATGAATAGTGGTGGCGGCCTGATTGTTTGGTGATGGATTATAGTCTTTTTTCATGCGGTAATTACCGTATGAAATGAACCCCTATTCCACCAAGCGGAGAAATACCCATCAACAATATTACGCAATCCAATCTCCCGACAAGTAACAGAAGAAAATCATTTATCAGCACCAAAACCAGTCAATCATATCAATCAATCCAAATCACAGGAGGGCAAAGACCATGAATAAAAAGCAGGAACAGCAGATTGTGGACTATTACAGCACCACAGATAAATATATCCGCAGTAAGCTACATTCCAATGCGCATCAGAGCGTATTTACCAAAGAAAACGATAAATACCAGTGGCTTGTGTTGGAGCAGAAAAGCCAGTGCGAAGTTGAGGTAAGGCAGATGATGATTGCAAAGAATAAGGCAAAGGGAGATTAAGCAAAATTTAATGGAATTGTGTATGCGTTTGTGGTAAGATAATGACATTGAACAATTTGACTGGAGCTGGGTATTGGCTAAATATAATTTCTTATTTTCAATACTGATATTTTATCGATACCCAGCTCCCGTCAGGGGCGTCCCCCTTCTATCCCTTCCGCTCCTCCGGCCTCCCCGCCATATCTTTCAATTCTCCCGCCCTCTCCGCATCCAGCAGATAATATTTCCCCTTCTGCTGTCTGTCCGCATACTCCCGGTACAAATTCTCTCCCGCCCGTTTCACTTCCTCTTCCAGCTCTCTTGCCGAAACAAGCGCGCATCCCTGTCCGCGGATAATGATCTGCTCCATCCCGTCAGAAGTCGCTACCGTAACCTTCGCCCGCCTGCCGTTTTCATGGGCAAATTTCTCGATGTACTGGTCCGCCGTTTCCGCTTCCTTTGTATAAACAACATGGATATTATGGTAATCCAGGACTTCCGTCTCATGCCCCTGTATCCGGTATGCATCGAATACCACGATCAGACGGATTCCCCGCACCCCCTGATAGTTGCAGAGAATATCCATCAGCCTGCCCCTTGCGCTGTCAATATTGACGGCAGCCAGTTCCCGCAGTTCCTCCCAGGCATGAATAATGTTGTAGCCGTCCACCAGCAGGTATTCTTCCTGTTTCTCCGGTCTGTCAGAATTCCTCGCCTTTCCGGCCGCCGCATCCCCGCCTTCCGAATAGTTCCGCTCCCTTGCCGCCACGCTTTTTTCCGGTTTCTTCCTCTTATTTCCCCTTTGGCTGCCGTCCTTGCGGTTGGCATGGGTTACTTTTTCCAAAATGGCGTCCACTTCTTCCGTTCCCATCCATTCCGTCACGCTCTCCGGCCTGCGTATGTTTCCCGTGTTTTTTCCTGCCCCGTCCAGGCCGGCAGAGCCGGAATGTTCCGGAAAGGAAAGCGGGCTTTCCACATGCATATATTCTTTGACTCTGTCCCATTCCACCACAAAACCTGCCCCATGGGCACAGAACACGGAACTGCATGGATTTTCCACATCCCGCTCCGGTTCATAGCCGATGCGTTCCACTACTTCCTGTTCGTTGTGACAGGTCTCATAGCCGCGGAACGTGCAAAACAGTTTTCCCCCGCCCTTTGTATAGGCAATGACTTCCCTGTGGTAGTCCTGCATGGTGGATACAGGTGCCTTTCCGCACAGTACGGTCACGCCCTGCTCCGTCACGGGCGGTTCAAAGACGGCACAGAGTTTTTCCATATCCGTCATGGCACGTCCCGTCATGCCTTCCGGCACTTCCAGCCGGAAATCATAATAGGGCTCTAACAGCACCGTCCGCACTTCCATCAGTCCCTGTCTCAGCGCACGGTAAGTGGCCTGCCGGAAATCCCCGCCCTCCGTATGTTTTTTATGGGCACGTCCCGCCACCAGTGTAATCTTCATATCCGTAATGGGCGCCCCCGTCAGCACCCCCTTATGCTCCTTTTCCTCTAAATGGGTCAGCACCAGACGCTGCCAGTTCCTGTCCAGCTCATCCTCGCTGCAAGCGGCTGCAAATTTCAATCCGCTGCCCGCTTCCCCTTCTTCCAGCAGCAAATGCACCTCCGCATAATGGCGCAAAGGTTCAAAATGCCCCACACCCTCCGCACTCCCCGCAATGGTTTCCTTATAAATGATATTTCCGGTTCCGAATCCTGCCTCCACTCCGAACCGTTCCTTTATCATGCTTACCAGAACCTCCGTCTGTACTTCCCCCATGATCTTCGCCTGTATTTCCCGTAATTTCTCATCCCATGAAATATGAAGCAGCGGTTCTTCCTCTTCCAGCTGGCGCAGCTTCGGCAGGAAAGCAGCAGCATCACAGTCCTCCGGCAGTATCAGACGGTACGTCAGAACCGGCTCCAAAACCGGACGGAATGCTTCCCGTTCCACTCCCAATCCCTCTCCTGCATAAGTCTGCGTCAATCCCAGCACCGCACAGACATCCCCGCCGGACACTTCTTCCGCCGCCGAATATTTTTCTCCCGAATAAACGCGTATCTGCGTAACTTTTTCCTCCCACGCTTCCGCCCCCTTCCGGCCCTGCAGGGCCGTCCGCGTCTTCAGGCTTCCCCCTGTCACTTTTAGAAACGTCAGACGGTTTCCCTGTGCATCCCGGCCGATCTTAAATACTTTTGCGGCAAATTCTTCCCTGTAAACCGGCGCCTGTACAAAACGGTACAGCCCCCGCAGGAATTCCTCCACTCCGTATGATTTTAAAGCAGACCCGAAAAAACAGGGGAAAATCCTGCGCTCATGAATCAGCCGCCGGATTTCCCCGTCCTCCACCATTCCCGTTTCCAAAAACGCATTCAGAGTCCGCTCATCCGCTACTGCCGCATTTTCATAAAATGCTTCCGTATCCGTTATGGTAAAATCCACACAGTCCCCGTCCAGCCGGTCCTTTAACTGTGCCAAAAGCGCCTCCCGGTCTGTATGGGGCTGGTCCATTTTATTCACAAACAGGAAAACGGGAATCGCATAATTTTTTAACAGCCGCCAAAGCGTCTGCGTATGTCCCTGTACGCCGTCCGCACCGTTGACCACCAGCACGGCATAATCCAATACCTGCAGCGTACGTTCCATTTCCGCGGAAAAATCCACATGCCCGGGCGTATCCAAAAGCGTCACCTGAATATCCTCCAGCGCAAACAACGCCTGCTTGGAAAAAATCGTAATGCCCCTGTCCCGTTCCAGTGCATAGGTATCCAGAAAAGCGTCCCCATTGTCCACCCTTCCCATTTTACGGATACTCCCGCTATGATACAGCATGGCTTCCGAAAGAGTCGTTTTTCCCGCATCCACGTGCGCCAATATTCCCATGACCAGCTTTTTCATCGTCCTTTACAACTCCAATCCGTTAAAAAAATCCTCCCCTGCCCTTTCCTCTTCCATGCATTCCAGCAGATACGCCGTCATTTCGGGGTTCGTCTCCTGAAGCCCTTCCATCAGAAGCCGTATGCTTTCCCCGTTCAGGCAGCCGCTTTCTTTAAGTATTTTCAGATAACAGACCTGACGGCAGTATTCCTGCTTCCTGTCGCAGATAGTCTCCGTCACCAGACTGCTTCCTTCTGCTCTGCCCGCAGGCAGGCCGTCATTCCTCTCCGCCCTCATCCCGGCCTTCAGATACCCATGCAGATATGCTTCCATACCCGTCTGCAGATACGCCGGATACCTCAGTCTCTGCAATACAAGCCGTATCTTCTCTTTCCGCCTTTTCACCATATACTTCGGAATCTGCTCATCCATATCCTCTACATGGAACCACCCGATGAAAACCGGCTCAAAACCTTCCTCATCGGGTGCTTTCAAATATTCCGCCAACGCCCTGTCGTACTGCTCCATCCATTCCCCGTGTGTACGCTCGTCCGCTGCATACTCCGGCTTCCATAACGCATTTTTTCCCGCCGCAGCATCCATCAACGTTGCCGCAGACGCCAGAAAATAGGGCAGCCCTTCATTCTTTGCCGTACTTCCCCGCACTGTGATTTTCTTCAGCCTTACACAGTCCAGAAATACTTTTTTCCCGTATGCGATCTCCGAAAAAGGAAGCGTCAGTTCTTCCAGATTCTGCATATGGGCAAACGCCCAATCTCCAATCCATGCCACGCCGTCCGGTATTTCCAGCTTTTGCAGTGTCTTACAGCTTAAAAACGCTTTTGCTGCAATTCCTGTTACCGGTACGCCGTTCTTCACCCCCGGTATATAAGATATGGAAGGTATGGAATAAGAAATATCCTTTCCCCCATACCGGCAAAATACTTCCCCGTTTCTGTCAGCCATCCTCTTATGCCCGTCCTTTTCCATCCGCGGAGCGGTTCAGCCCTGCTGTTTTAACACTTCCTGCTTCATCATAAATTTCTCATGATACATCATCTTGTCCGCCCGCCGCAGCGTATCGCCCAGATCATAGTCGATCCGCTTGTCATAAAGCTCGTATCCGCAGGCAATCCTTATAGGGAATTCTTCCGGTTCCCGCCGGTTGCACCTATCTACGATTTCCTTTAAATGCTGCACCCTTTTTTTACATTCACTCAGGGTAACGCTCTTGAGCAGCACACAAAATTCGTCTCCGCCCATCCGGTAACATTTTCCCAGATCTCCGAACGTATCCTGTATCATTTTCGCACTGGTGACAATATACCTGTCCCCTTTTTCATGTCCGCGGGTATCGTTGCACTTCTTCAGGTCATTCAGATCGAACATTACCACGATATACTGCTCCGGTGAAAAATCCTCCACTCCCGTATCCGCCGCATAAGCGGTACGGTTATACAGGCCGGTCAGCTGGTCGTGATACGCCATCTGCTCATAATGCCTTGCCTGAATTCCGATGTTGATCAGCTTCCTCATATCCTGCACGGAACGGATACCCAGCACCACAATATAGATCAGGAAACCGCACATTCCAAGTACCATCATGGAAGCCCCGTTCGACATATAATAAACCGCCACATCCACGATATATCCTGCCATGCAGAAAGTCAGGCACACCACCAGTACTTTCAGGCGGCTGTTCCAGCCCACCTTCCGTAATTCGTAAGCCAGCATACCTACCATGACAGCCACCAGACCGACCATCACGATATGAAGCATCCATACCGTCTGCCTCAAATCAGCAATGCCGAATATCTGCAGCACTACCGACAGACCCATGACCACCATACTTGCCACACAGGGAATATCCCATAGCACACTGCCCTTTGTGGAAAAAAGTTCCCTCACATACTGCACAAACGGCACCACTGTCAGCAGCAGCATTACAAAAGGCAGATAAGCAAGGGGCAGGGAAAAAGGACATGCCAGTACCATTGCTTCCATATCCGACAGCTTCCACATCCCGATCACAAAGGAAAATATCCCCAGCATCAGCAGACTCCTGTCCGCATCCGGATTATGATAATTATAAAGGGTAAAAACAACGAATCCAAGTCCGATGATCATTGCAGTCACACTCATCAGGAATGGAAGCGTGCTCCTCATCAGCAGTTTTCCCCAGATATCAATACGGGATCCCAGGTAAAATTCCGGCACGATATCCGCGGTATTTTCATAGGCAGGGGTCAGCACGATCCGTATTTCCTTTCCGGCATCCGACTGGTAAACCGGCAGCCAGTTCCAATTGCTGCCCGGCGTCCTGCCAAAAGGATTCTTTGGAAACGGACGCAGCTGGTATACCAGTTCCCCCTCCACAAACACCTCCACCTCCTGATGCAGTGTATAAAATACCAGACTGGTATTGTCTTTGGGAACCTCCCCAATCCTTAACACATATTCATTCCGGATTCCGGCCGGAGCACTTTGATCCTTCACCCTCTGACTTTCGTATTCTGTCAGGCATATATAACCGCCCTTCTCTCTTTTCTCCACAACTACATTTCCGCATACCGCACATATATACAGAAAAAGGAGTACTACGGCCGCCGCACAGACAGCATATAGTTTTGGTATTCTTTTCTTCATTTTCTTATTTTCTACTCCCGCTTTCATAAAATGCCATTTTTATTATACTGCTTCTGCAGTTTTTTTACAATTATTGATTTTTTATTCAGACAGAAATTCCTTTTAAATTCCTGCCTGCCGCATTTCTTATCATTTCCCTGCCGGGCAGTACGCAGACAGACATTTCCTTGTTTTTCCTGTCTGCTTTTGCTATAATGAAGTTATCAGATTTACGAACCCGAAAAAATTCAAATTAAATAAGGAGACTAACTCTATGGAACATTTCAATCCCTTATTACAAAACAGCAAAAGCCCTCAAAAATTCATTACCATCGGTGAAATCATGCTCCGGCTGACCCCTCCCAACTATGCCAAGATCCGCATGGCCAATAATTTTGAAGCCAGTTACGGAGGCAGCGAGGCAAATATCGCACTGGCTCTGGCCAATCTGGGGATCGACAGCACCTTTTTCAGCGTGGTTCCCAACAACAGCCTTGGAAAAAGCGCCATCCGGATGCTGCGGAGCAACGATGTCCACTGTACGCCTGTCATCCTGAGCACACCGGAGGAAACGCCGACCCACCGTCTCGGCACCTATTATCTGGAAACCGGGTACGGAATACGGGCCAGCAAGGTTACATACGACCGGAAGAACAGCGCGATTACGGAATATGATTTTAACAAAGTGGATATCCATGCCCTGTTAGAGGGTTTCGACTGGCTGCATCTAAGCGGCATCACTCCTGCCCTTTCACCGAACTGCCAGAAACTGATCATGGACAGTTTAAAAGCCGCCAACGAAAAAGGAATGACCGTAAGTTTTGACGGGAATTTCCGGAGCGCCCTGTGGAGCTGGGAAGAAGCAAGGGATTTCTGCACCCAGTGTCTGCCTTATGTGGATGTACTTTTGGGCATCGAACCTTACCACCTCTGGAAGGATGATGAAAATCATGGCATGGGGGATTACAAGGACGGTATCCCGCTGCAGCCCACCTATGAACAGCAGGATGAAATTTTCCACCGCTTCGTGGACCGCTACCCCAATCTGAAGTGCATTGCCCGCCATGTCCGCTATGCGCACAGCGGGAGCGAAAACAGCCTGAAAGCATTTATGTGGTATGAAGGACATACGTTTGAAAGCCGTCTCTTTACCTTCAATATCCTTGACAGGGTAGGCGGCGGCGATGCCTTTGCCAGCGGCCTGATCTATGCCATCATGCATAATTACCGCGCGATGGACATGATCAACTTTGCAGTGGCAAGCAGTGTGATCAAACATACTATCCATGGAGATGCCAATATTACCGACGATGCACAAAGCATCCGCAATCTGATGAACATGAACTATGATATTAAAAGATAGGATAGAATACTTTAAAAGTCCCATATGCGGTTGTATATCCGCATATGGGACTTTCTATCCTTTTACTTATCCTGTGTTCCGGCGCTCCCTTTTCCCGTCCGGTCACCCATGCATTTCCGCGGCCACCTGCGCCATCATCCGCCCTGCAATCTTGATCAGCCCTTTATCCAATGTTCCCAGCTTCGGCGCACGGTTAAAAAAGTCAAACGCCACGACCGCCAAAGGCTTATTCCCCTCCAGAACCGCACACTGTATCACTTCCTTATTTTCCTGCTCCATATACAAGCGATAAGCCAAAGGGACTTTATTTTCCAAACGCGCCATCGCCCCTTCTATATAAAATCCCTGATCGTCAAAATATTCCTGATATGCCGGGTCCTGCATACAGGTCAGGTTTTCAATCGGATTCACATATTTGCCCACACAGTCCATACGGTGCATATCTTCTCCGGCATACACTGCCACACCGTCAATATCAAAATATATCTGCATCTGCTCCATGGTAAAGTGCAGCGCATCCTTTCCTTCCGTATGCAGTTTCAGTATCAGTTCCGATATAACGGCATGTTTTTCCGCCTCACTGATATTGGCTTTTAATCCGATGCTCCGGCTGGCAGCTTCTTCATTGACCACGGTGCCGTGCTTTGCCTCATCATATATGATAAAACGATTCTTACCCTTCGCTTTAGCAATATACAGGCATTTATCCGCTTTTTGAAACAGTTCCTCATAAATCACGCCGTCATCCGGGCATTTGGCAATTCCAACGGAAGTCGTAACGGTAAGACCTTCCACATCCTCAAATGCCCACTGGATATGTTTGGAAATAGTCTTCAAAATCCGCCGCAATGTAGCCTCCGAATCAATTTCCTCAAATACTATCATAAATTCATCGCCGCCGAACCTGCCCGCAGCCCCTCTGGCATTCAGCACACTCCTTATGATTTCCGATACTTTTGCCAGTACTTCATCGCCGAACATATGCCCGAATCCGTCATTGATTCTTTTAAAGTCATCCACATCCATAATGGCCAGATACACGCCTTCGGAACCTGCATGGATCTTCTCCAATGCATATTCGTTAATCGCCCGCTTATTCAAAAGCCCCGTTCCCGCATCATATGCTTCTTCCGTCAGATAATAACGCTTCTTCGGCTTCTCGTTACTGATGACCACAACAAGGCCGATTACCTTATCACGCACATCGTCTTTATATATGGTGCGCAGCCTGCACTCATACCTGACATTTTCCGTCCTCTCATGGAAAACTTCCGCATCTATGCCGGACTTAATACGGTCCCTGCCACTCTTCACCGCCTCATACAGCACATGGAATTCCGTTTTCTGCGCGCCTGTCAGTTCCGCATCCTGCTGCGTCCGTTCATTCAGTTCCTCCAGTGTCGTATGAAGAACGGATTTGCTCTGGTTATTCCGGTATTCGTACACTTTCAAATCATCCGTGGCAAAATCATATTCTAAAAACATGCCCTGAAATATGGTCATAAAAGTACGGTACTTGTTCACCAGTTCCTGGTATACCGTATACCGCCCCGTAATTGACATTATATTGCACATTTTTATGTCAAAGGACTGAAACCCCTCAAATTCCCTGCCGTTATACTCCAATACCATATATACGCATTTGTACTGCCCCTCACTGTCCCTGATCCGCGCGATCAGGCACTGGGGTTCTTCCTCCAGTCTGTCTGCCGCTGCCAAAAATCCTTCCACATCCTCCGGATGCAGCAGTTCCGGTATGGAGTAACAGGTATTTTTGCCCATAAAATGATAAAATGCCTCGTCTCCGTTGGTTATGTAATATCCGTTTTTTATGGATGCCTTGCAATAGTACATTTGAAATTCACCGGGTTTATTTTTGTACTCTGTTATGTTCTGATTCATATGGAACCCCACTGTGTTTTTGCTTTTTCAATTATTCAAAATATACAATCTGTTACTTTATATTTTGCACGAGTGTGGGTAAATTGTCAAGAAAATGGTGGGAGAAAGAGGGGGGCGGGAGCATTTGAACAAAAAAGAAGGTGGTGGGAGAACGCCCCTGGCAGACATACATCATTTTTGCATCATTTTTGTCTTTTGAGCCAAAGAACCGGTGCGGTATTTCTACCGCACCGGTTCTTTGATCTGAAACGTTCTTTGTCACGTACCGTCCTTCAATATTTTTCCCAGTGTACCGAATAAGTTATCAACGTCAATCGGTTTTGCAATATGTCCGTTCATGCCGCTTTGCAAAGCCTCCTGCTTATCTTCTTCAAAAGCATTGGCTGTCATGGCAATGATCGGTATAGATGCCAGTTTCCAGTTTTCTAACTGGCGGATTTTCCGGGCCGCTTCATATCCGTTCATCACCGGCATCTGGATATCCATCAGCACCAGCTGGTAATATCCCGGTTCGGATTTTTCCAGCATCTCCACGGCAGTCTGTCCGTTTTCCGCAATCTCCACCGTAAATCCCGCATCACCCAAAATTGCCACCGCAATTTCCTGATTCATCTCCACATCTTCTGCCAAAAGAATCCGTCCGGTATGGAATGTTATCTCTCCGCCTTCGGCTTCTTCTTCCTTTTCCTTATCCGCATGTAAGATGGAAAGCAGGCAGTTCCTTAATTCCGACAGGAACAGCGGTTTACTGCAAAACGCCGTCACTCCGGCTTCTTTCGCTTCCTCTTCAATCTCTGACCAGTCATAGGCAGTTAAAACAATGATCGGGATATTCTCGCCCACCTCTTTCCGTATTCTTCTTGTCACTTCCACCCCGTTCATATCAGGCAGCAGCCAGTCGATGATATAAGCATGGTAAGGATTTCCTCTCGTAATCGCCTGATGGGTACGCAACACCGCTTCCTTTCCCGATAACGTCCATTCAGCGTGCATTCCTATCTGCTGAAGCATATAAGACACGCTGTCACAGGTGTTATAATCATCATCTACCACCAGTGCCCTGCTATTCTTCAGCTCCGGTATTTCCGGCCGTTCCTTCATTTCGGACTTCAGGCGGAACGTAAAGGAAACCGAAAACTCCGAACCTACACCCTGCTCACTTTTCACTTTAATGGAACCATTCATCATATCCACGATGTTCTTTGTAATCGCCATTCCCAGGCCGGTTCCCTGAATTCCGCTGATTGTTGAGGTTTTTTCCCGCTCAAACGGTTCAAAAATATGCGCCACAAATTCCTCACTCATACCGATGCCGTTATCTTTGATACTAAATTCGTAATTGGCATAACCGGCCGGTGCTCCGGCTCTTTCCGTAATCCTTATATTGATAATGCCGCCTGCGCCCGTATACTTTACGGAATTGCTGACCAGATTCAAAAGCACCTGATTCAGCCGCAGCTTGTCGCAGTAAATCTCTTCGTCAAACACATCCACCGTGTCAACCCGCAGCTCCATCTGTTTGGCATGAATATCCGCCTGCAGAATATTGCAGAGTCCATGGAGGATTTCCGGCAGACTGCACAATTTTTCTTCCAAATGAATCTTGCCGCTTTCAATACGGCTCATATCCAGTACATCGTTGATCAGACTCAGCAGATGGTCTCCCGAAGTCTTAATCTTTTTCAGATATTCCTCCACCTGCTCCTTATGGTCGATATGGGTTATTGCCAAAGTCGTAAACCCGACAATGGCATTCATCGGCGTACGTATATCGTGGGACATATTGGAAAGGAATACGCTCTTTGCCTTACTCGCCCGGTTCGCCTGAAAAAGCGCATCTTCCAGCAGATTTTTCTTCTCCATCTCACTGCGGGTTTCCTCGTCCACGCTGTGACAGCCAAGAACAATGCCGTGGCTTTCTTTCCATGCGCCTGTCCGCACCATTTTCGTTTGAAAATATTTCATTTCGCCGTCTTTTACAATACGGTAATTCACATAGCAGGACTGTTTTTCCGTCAACTCTTCTATCAAATGCTCCCTGGATAAAGCCTGGCGCATCATTTCACGGTCATCCTCATGCACAAACTTCTCTATATAATGCCCAATGCCTTCTTCCAAAACCATTTCCTTTTGAAAACCGGGTGCAAACTCATTCCCACTATTGTCATCGTTGCGGATGATCATTCCCATCCCCGTATCCAGATCGAACGAACATACCAGATTATAATCCGTACTCAGTGCCTGAATCAGTTCCATCTGACGCATTTCATTTTTCTTTTCCTCTAATTTCTGGGCAGTCACATCCAATAGAAAACGCTGGTAAAACAGCTCTCCGTTTTCCTGTAAGAGCTTAATGTTCCCCATCACATGAAGCACTTCACCATCCTTATGCCGGATGCGGTATTCTATGCTGACACTGTCCCCTTCCTTCTTCAGCCCTTCTAAGCATTTCTGCAGTTTTTCATGGTCTTCCTCCAACACAGAAGATGCAAACATGTCAAATCCGTTTTCTGCCAGTTCGCTTTGAGATTCGTATCCCAAAATCTTAAGCGCGGCCCTGTTGATACTCAGAATGCGTGTTCCATCCAGAGAATGACAAAGCACTCCGCAGTCCATAGAAGTAAATATTGTCTCAAGATTCTGATTCTTCCTTATAATCTCCTGCTCATAAGCCCGCTCCTGCGTCACATCAATTCCCACGCCCACGGTCCCCATCACCGTTCCGTCCAAATCGTACAGGGGAGATTTGTAAGTCGTAAGCGTTCTCATCCCTTCTCCCGTCTGGATAATTTCCTCGGAGACGCAGGTCTTCCTCTTACTCATCACCTCCCGCTCCGATTCCACACAAGCCGGATCATCATGCTCCACATCCCATATGTATGCGTGTCCCCGTCCCTGCACCTGCTGCTTCGTCTTATTTACCGTCCTGCAGAAACTGTCATTCACTTTCTCATGAATGCCGTTTTTATCCTTATACCAGATAAGGTTGGGAGAATTGTTAATGGCAGCCTCTAAATAATGGCTGGTCTGCCAGAAATCCTTATCCCTTTTGCAATTCTGCTGCCACCTTTGAAAGCGGAAACGGATTTCCCCATCCGACATAGGCGTCATCCATATATCTTTTATGAATGATGGATCATTTGATGTTCCGTCCGTCAAAAGTGTTATCTGTTCTTTGTCTGCGAGCAGAATAAGCTCCGCTTCCCGCTTCCGGTTTTCCCTCAGTTTACGCAGGGTTTCCTGTCCGTCCATTCCCTGTAAGTGGAGCAAAATCACATCTGCCTGTGATGCCGATGCATCATCCGGCTTCTCACCTTCCGAAAACTCATGCGTAAAGTACTCAAACGGAGGCATTTCTTTAATAATTTCAAATGCCCTGCATGAATGCCCCATCAGATAAAAATGAAGATGGCAATGGTACATACCTCGTTCCTCCTATGTCTAGCAAATAGATTTTCACTTATAATGTTATTCTAGCAAGCGTGCAAATTTATGTCAATATTTTGAACACTTTTTACAATCCGGCTGACTCCGATCGCAGCCGCTCAGTTGCCCGGGCTGCTGCCGCTGGTCAGACCATCTTTCCGGCTGCTGTTCCGTTCCTACTCCGCCAGCGACTCATCCTGCAGCCGGTCAAACTCCGCCATGCACTCATCCACCGTTGCGCCGTTTAACAGTTCGCGCACGATCAGGCAGATATTCCCCCACTGTTCCACTTTCATCCCCGCGTTTGCGCCGAGGACACAGATATTTTCCTCTATCCTGTCCTTCAGGGGCTTTAATGCGGGAACACAATCCACTTCCACATTTTTGGACGGGGAAATCACCTTGTTGGTTTCCGCATATACCAAAAGCGCCTCATCGGACAGTATCACATCCAAAACGTCTTTTGCATCTTCCGCATGTTCCGCATTCGAACCGATGCCGTATCCTGTCATGGGCATCACGGGCATCTGCCCGCGGCTGCTTGGGAAACCGATCACCACCATGTCAAAATCCGTTTTCCCATACGCGGTTTCAGTATTGGCTGCTCCCCAGTATGCCATGACAATGGGTGTTTTCTGAGAAAGGAAATCTTCCCGTTCCCCTTCCATCGCCTCGCTCACATAAGCTTTCCCGGCATCAATGTAGCCGCAGTCAATCATCTCCTGCAGAAACTCAAAACCGGGACGCATATAGTCGCTGTACCGGCTTTCCCCGCTGTTTAACGCCGCGATCTCCGCTTCCGTGTTTCCGCCGTTATACAGGTCCGCGTATGCCTGCGCAAGCACAAAAGTCTCCAGCCACCAGCGGTTCGCCCCCACCGGCGTCTCAATCCCGTTTTCCTTAAACACCCTGCAGCATTCCAAAAACTCCTCCGGCGTCTCCGGAAGCTCCAGGTGGTATTCCTCAAACATATCTTTATTGACAAACAGACCGTACACCACCACTTCTTGCGGGATTGCCACCAGCTTCCCATCCACCGTGTTCGCCGTTTTTACCACGTCCCTCAGGTTCTCCACGCAGGCCAGCCCCGATAAGTCCATCAGCTTTCCTTCCTCCCCCAGCGTCCTTATGACATCCGGGTTTAACAGGTAAATATCATCCATATCGTTGCGTGCCCTGTCCAGTGCCACGTCATCGTAAGTCTTATCCTGGTAATTCTCTGCAGTATAGGTAATATAACCGACGGACACGCCTAACTTTTCCTCTGCCATGATGATCGCCTTGTCCGCAGCGCTTCTAGCCACGTTCTCCGCATTCGGATCGGTCTTTTCCATGGGGCTGTACAGATTTACCACCCGCTCATATTCTTCCTCCGATACCGCAAGGTTCCTGTCCTGTCCCTCATCCCCACATGCCGCTATGGCAGAAAATGCCGCAAACGCCATACATGCCGCCGCTGTTTTCCAAAGCCTCCCTCCACGCTTTTTCTTCATGACGCCGCCCTTTTTCCTCTTCCATTCCATATGAATTACCTTTTTCCTTCCATTATTTTCCTTTATATCCCATCCTCTGTTTTCCCGCTGTTTCTCTTTTGGCATATATACTGGTAAACCACTTTCTTTAACAGTTCTACATCAATCGGTTTTGCCAAATGGACATTCATCCCTGCATTCAGCGCTTCCTTTTCATCTTCCGCAAATGCGTTTGCCGTCATGGCGATGATCGGGATCGTTCCTGCATCACTGCGCCCTAATGCCCTGATTGCCCGCGTGGCATCGTATCCGTTCATCACAGGCATCTGGACATCCATCAGGATGGCGTCAAACTCATCCTCTCCCGACCGTTCAAAACGCTCCAGCGCCAGCCTGCCGTTTTCGACGATCTCACAGTCCGCGCCTTCCATTGTCAGGATTTCCGATAAAATCTCCGCATTGATCTCGTTATCCTCCGCGGCCAGAAAATGCATACCCTTCAGGCTGCTGCATTCTTCTGTTTCCCCGCCCTGCTCTCCACCGGCTTCCTGTGCCCGTATTTCCAAAATTTTTTCTTTCATCGCGGATAAGAAAAACGGTTTCACAAGAATACCCGTATTTCCAATGCGGAGCGCCTCTTCCATCCCGTCCGCACTATGGGCAGTCAGGAACAGGATCGGCGCCTTATCCGGCAGCGCCTTCCGTATCTGTTCCGCAGTCCGGATACCCCCTGTGTCCGACTCATCCCAATCCAGCAGCACCAGCTGATATGCCTTTCCCGTACTGCTGCCGTCACCGACCATACGTATGGCTTCCTCCGCCCCGGATACCGTATCCGCCGAAATGCAGGTATCCTCTATCAGTGCACAGACGTTCCTGCCTTCCTTCCCGTTCCCTCCCACAAACAGGATACGCGATATTCCGTTTTCCTCCCAAAACTTCTTATCCGCCTGCTCCTCCGGTATGCGGAATTCCAGTTCCACCCGGAAGAGGCTTCCCTTGTCCACCTCACTGGTGACTTCGATCGTGCCTCCCATCAGTTCCACGATGTTTTTCGTGATTGCCATGCCCAGCCCGGTTCCCTGCACCTTGTTCGTCGTGCTGTTTTCCGCCCTTGTAAATGCGTCAAAAATCGTCTCCAAATATTCCGGCGTCATCCCATACCCGTTGTCCTCCACTTCAATACGGATATGTTCAAACTGGCTGGAACGCTGTTTTAGCCCAAGGATCCGGAACCAGATGTTTCCCCCTTCCTGCGTATACTTCACGGCATTGGAAAGAAGATTGATCAGGATCTGGTTGATCCTCGTCTCGTCCCCGATGAGGTATTCATGTTTAATATTCGTCACCTCCACATGGAATTCCTGCGCCCTCGCAGCTGCCATCGGGCGGATAATCGCATCCACGGATGAAACGAGGTCGATTAAAGTAAACTCCTCCATATTGAGCACGACTTTCCCGCTTTCGATCTTGGACACATCCAGGATATCGTTGATCAGGCTGAGCAGATGCTGTCCGGACGCCGTAATCTTTTTTGTATATTCCCGCACCTTATCAGGGTTTTCCGCATCCCTTGCAAGCAGAACGGTAAAACCCAGCACTGCATTCATCGGTGTCCGGATGTCATGGGACATATTGGAAAGAAAGGTGGTCTTGGAACTGCTCGCCATCTGAGCCGCCTGCAGCGCCTCCGTCAACTGTTTGTTATGCAGCTCCCTTTCCGCTTCCCTTTCCCTCCAGAGTTTATTCTGCTGCCTGTGGTTGAAGTAATACAAAACACAGCAAAGGAAAAAGGCCACCAGCATTACCACCACAACGATAAAGATATTCTGGTTTACGGTTTTTCCTTCCCGCCGGATGGCTTCAACAGGTACATAACCGATCAGGTAAATCGTTCCGCCGTTTACTGTCCACATATAATTCAAAGCGCTTTTTCCGCGTATATCATGATAAAACATGACATTTTCCCCGTTCTGCACACACCGCTCCACTTCTGCGCGTAGCGATTCCTCCAGAATATCATTCGCCCTGTAAAAATCCTCCAGATTCAGATGTCCGGCACTCCTCTCCCCCATTCCTTTCGGTTTCAGCACGAAACGCTCCGTTTTCGCGTCCATGATATAAAGCATGGCACGCTTGTTGTAGAACCCGTCCGGAAGCGATTTATCAAGGGAGTCGTACGTGTATTCCACATACAGTGTACCGATTTCACTGCCGTCCTTCTCCACGGGACATTTGATGGAATAGACCCATGTCCCCATGTAATTCAGATAAGAATGGGAAACCGCCAGCCCTTCCATCACTCCGCCGGCAGAAAAGTCCATTCCTTCTTCGGAAAAGACCTCCCCCGTACTGGAAATCCCTTCCGCTTCACCGGCGCGGATAAAGGCAATCTTCACCATCGTCTGGTTCTTTTGGTAAGAGCGGATATATTCCTCCGGTTCTCCCTTCCGGACCATTTCCTGTGCCATCAGCTTTTGGAACTCCGCTTCTTTGTTCAAAACTGCCTCTATCGTACTTTTTATCAGATCCAAACTTTCATTCAGGTTCTGAACCGCCGACTCGGACATTTCCCTGGTTATTTTCCGTGATACCGAAAATACCACAGTCCCCAAAATGCAAAAAACAAGTATAATGGAAAGAAGTAACGGAAAACTTTTGTCCGCCCCTGTATTATTCTGTTTCATTTTCATCTTCATTCTCCAAATTTCCATCATTTGCCGGATTACGGATATTCATGTATAATAAATATATTATACCTTTCTCCTTCTTTTTGTGTCAATAGGACCAATTCTCTCCCAAGGGAAATCCATTTGCTTTTTTCCTGCAGCAAAACGCTTAAAAAAAGAGAACGGGACTGTCCCATTCTCTTTCCGGCAAAACCCGCTCACTTCATATATTTTCCCAAAACCCGCTTCACCCCCGCCAGATACGTCTCTCCGAACAGATTCAGATGATTCAGCAGATGATAGAGATTATACAGATCACGGCGCCGTTCATACCCCGCCTGCATAGGCGCCGCTTCCCTATAAGCATCATAAAAACTCTGCGGAAATCCGCCGAAAAGCTCCGTCATGGCAATATCCGCTTCCGCATGTCCCACGTAAAC
Source organism: uncultured Lachnospiraceae bacterium (assembly GCA_910579935.1). Classification (GTDB taxonomy): domain Bacteria; phylum Bacillota; class Clostridia; order Lachnospirales; family Lachnospiraceae; genus Kineothrix. The sequence continues at coordinate 17,102 of CAJTVQ010000028.1, read as the reverse complement.
CGCCGGATCGATCAGCCATACTTTCCCGTCATTTCCCGTCATCACATTTCCCGACCACAGATCACCGTGCAGCAGCGATGCCCGCACCGGTTCCGCCAGAAAATATTCCAAATGTTCCAAAAGCCAGCTTATCTTCTTCCGTTCCGCCTTGTCGAAGTAACCCTCCGCCTTCCGAAACTGCGGTTCCAAACGGCAGTTTCGGAAAAATGTGATCCAGCTGTCGCCTGCGGTGTTTACCTGCCGGCCCGAGCCGATATAATTGTCGCAGATAAAACCATAGGTTCCTCCCGCCACCAGCTCCGCCGCAGACGCCCGGTGCATGGCTGCAAGCTGGCGGGCAAATGTCTCCCAGTAATTGTCAATACGTCTTTTGCCTTCCAGAAATTCCAAAAGCAGAAACGAATACCCTTCCCCCTTCCCATCCATCCCGCTGCAAAAAATATGCGGCGTGCCAATGGTCCCCGTCCTTGCAATGGCCTCCAATCCCACCGCTTCGGCAGCAAAAAAAGGCGCATTGCTCTTTGTATTTGACTTCATAAACAGACGCGTTCCGTCCGTCAGTTCCAGTTCACGGGCTTCGTTAATATCGCCTCCGGCTATCCTCCTGGTCCGTGCGATCCCTACGCCGTCCCCGAAAAGCGAAAACAACGCATCTTCCATTGACGTAAAGCAAGCAGCCGAATATTGTGATGCCGTAAGATCCACATTTGCAGCCATGCCGTTTCCCATCCTTTCTTAAGTCCCGCTGTCTGCTCCTCCCAAAGAAAATGAAATGATTTTCAACCCCTGGGAAGAAAAATCCTCATTCAGTACTTCCGCGATCCAGACTGCCCCATTGCCCAGCATGATTCCCTGCGCGTTATGAAACATCTGCTCCGCCGGCTCTTCCCTCAGGGCATCCGTAAAAGACTGCGGAAGGCTCTGCAGCAGGTCTGCCTCCAGCAGCGCTTCCTTTGTTTCATAAGCCGCCCCGTCCACCGTAACCGGATAGGCACATGCTTCCGCCAGTCCCTCATAATCCCCTTCCAGGACCATCTTTCTCACCCGCTTCGCAAAACGCTCCACTTCCCAGGCGGAACATCCGGTACAAATGGAATAACTCCCGCGGTAATCGGCAATTCCTTCCTCCACTTTAGACATATTTTCCATATAAAGTTTCAAATATTCCGATAATTCCCCGTCTATCCGGAATCCATTCTCCCCTTCCTCCTGTGTATATGCCCTGACTTTGCGTACTGTACGGTTTTCGGAATCTTCATATTCCAGCAGGAGAAGGATATCCGTCCTGCCATCCTCATCATAATCCTTGAAAGCCACCGACACGACCTGCAAAAACTGCGTCCGGCCCTCCAGAATATTATCCTCCGTTTCTCCGGGAAACATATAAACCGTCTCATCCCCGGAAAGCAGCATAAACCGCGCATCCCCAAACATCGTAGTACCGTAGTCCGGATTATCCGATGGATGATCCAAAGGCTCAAACGATGCAAACATCACATTTCCCCAGCCGTCCAGTTCCACCGGAAAGGACTGGTCTATGAGCAGCCCTTCCAAAGTTTCCGCCCCTTCCGGGCTACTGTCTTCTGCCGTCCGGGCTTCCGGTTCTGCTTTCTCCGGTTCTCCTTCTATGTATTCATTTTGCACCACTATATCCTGCGCCGTTTCTTCTTTTTCCTGTATTTCCTGTCCCATTTCCTCCGGCTGCCTGGCAGCGCACGCCGTCAGGGCCAGTAACATGACTCCTGCCGTAATACCAGATACCTTTTTTCCAAATGCTTTTTTTCCGTTGCTTTTTCTTTCTTTCCTTATTCCGTTTTTCATTTACGCTTCCAATCCCTCTGCAATTTCTGTCTTCTTAATGCTGCGGAATATCCGGATACGGTCCTGTCACATCCGATACCTCCCGCAGTTTCTCGTCATAGCCCACTTCAAACCAGCTTCCTGACTCTGACTGAACAGTCCACACTCCCTCAAAGCGCTGCTCCATGGTTTTCACTTTCCCGTACTCACCGGTGGGAATACGTTCAAAGTACCAGCGGACCACTTCTTCATCCGTCATGCCGTCCAGACCGTCCGGCGTAACCTGCCAAAGCACGGGAGAATACCAGACACTCCTTCCCGATTCGATATATATGGACGAAATCATCTTTTCATAACCGCTCAGGTTATATACCGTATCTGCACCGTAATACCTGCTGAAAAAAATCCTGGAATGCTCCATGTCTTCCTGCGACATGGCAAAAGTGACCCCGCCCAGATCGGACACCTGAAAATAAGCCGCTTCCACTTTTTCCCCTGTCCAAAGATACAGTTCTTCCAACGCCTGCTTCGCCATGGCCGCCATGACCCGGCTTAGATTGCTTCCATCTACTGTTGCCGGCAAAGTATATGCCCCGCCATCCTCCACATAAGTCAGCTCCAAATGTTCAAACAGCGCGCCTGCTGTCCGGTCCTCCTCCACATACTGCACCATATGCAGGTGTCCGTCTTCCCCATAACGATAGTAAACGGTAACCTGCTGACCGTTTTCTCCTTCCCGCGTGCCGGAGATCCGCTGGTTTTCCAAATCCACCTCTACGTTATACAACATCACACTGTATTCAAATCTCTGCTCCTGCAGGTTCCAAAGCATACAATAGTATGGAATATCCGTACCGCTCTCCTGCCATCCCTGAAAGCATACATCATTCCATCCATCAAAATTCAGGTCCGCCACGATGATACCGCCGTCCCTTGAGGGTGACCGTACCGGACGGATTTCCTGTTCTGCTCCTTCTGCCGCACTTCCCGCATCCTGATGATATGCTTCGGCTATTTCCGCCGTCCAAACGGTATCCGCATAAGTATCCGCATTTTTCGCATCTTCCAGTTTGATGGATTCCATACCGTAAAGTCCGGAATCAAATATCCTGCCTTCACACAAAAGCACGTATTCTTCCCCTCCCAGGGAAATCGGAATCCTTTCCCGATAATATTCCGGCTCACCCGGTTCCCCTGTTTCTTCAAAACCTGCTTTTCGTCCAGACATCACGGTGCTTTCCGGTTCCGTCAAAACATCCCTCCCCGGCTCCTGCCGTTCCGCTGCCAAATGCCTTTCTCCCCACGGGGCGTCTCTTCCTGTAAAGGTAACCGTCAAAACAGAGGCAGAAAAAAGAAGCAGCAGCGCCTGTACGCCCACATTTCTCTCCGGCACATGCATGATCATCTGCAGACGTTCTTTCATCTGCCGCCTGCTCCCTCCCATGGTAGTGGAGATCTGCCAGCCGCTGATACCGGAACGTCTCCCCGTTCCCAGCTCCAGCAAAGCTTTTCCGTAATTCGCACGCTCCCCGTCGCCGAGTATTTCCAAAGCCCTCTCGTCACAGGCAAGTTCGCCGTCCTGTTCCGACAAATGGGCCGCCAGCCACACCAGCGGATTAAACCAGTGCAGGCAGAGACAAAAAGTACGTACCAGCGCCCACCAGTTATCATGCTGTCTGTAATGTGTATTTTCATGGCAAAGCACATAGGCAAGCGTCTTTTCCTCTCCCGCCGCATATTCCGTTACGTAAACCGCCGGATGAAACAGACCGGACAGACAGGGCGTCTGCACGATCTGCGAAAAATACACCGGCAGTCTGCTCTCTTCTGGCCGGAACCCTCCTCCCCCTATTCTCACCCTGCTCCGCCTCAGTCTCCGGCTGTAATTCCAGTTAACCGCAGACACCGTTATGCCGCACACACCCACACCGGACAGCCATACATACCAAAGCAGCCTGCCCGCCTCTGCCTTTCCGCCCGCAAAACCGGTCTCCCTAAAGCCTGTCTGCGTATCATTTCCGGCCGTTTGCCGCGGTGCTTCATCAGACGGAATATCAAAGATCATATCATCGAACATACTTTCCATTCTCTCATTCGGTATATGATCTGACCTATTACTTTCCTTCAGTTCCAGCTGTGCAGAAAAGTCTTCCTCTTTCCCGGCATTCCCCTGCCCTTCCTGCTGTCCGCCTGCCGCCGCAGGAGTTAACCCCGCTCCTTCCGCCGTTCGCTCCGGCAAAAGATTCAGAATGCTGACTGTTGTTCCCCAGAAAGAAAAAGGAACCAAAAGCCGGACTGCAACGGCAAGCCAAAGCATATACCGCAGACAGGGACGGATTTTTTTCCTGAAAGCAAACCTGACCAAAACCACAAACAAAATCAAAGCGGAGGAAGATAATACCCATTCAACGTTCATTTTCATCCTCCGCCTGCTCTAAAATCTGTCTGAGTTCCTCAATCTCCTCCGGCTTCAGTTTTTGTTTTTTTACAAATCCGTTGAGCATCATACTGACACTGCCATGGTAAACCCGGTCAAGAAAACTTTCCGTTTCCTTCTTCACTGCCTCTTCCCGGTGCACCAGCGGGGTATAGGTTTTCATACTTCCGCTGTTATCACAGGCGATCAGTTTCTTCTCCGTCATTCTCCGCAGCATGGTCAAAGTAGTGCTCCTGCTCCATCCCTTCCGCTCCGACAGATCCGCCGCAATCCGACTCCCTACTTTCGGGGCTTCCTCCCAAAGACTCTCCAGTACATGCCACTCCGCTTCGCTTAATTCCTTCATATCCGATAAGAACCCTTTCTTCCCAATTATCGATGCATGTGGTGTCTACATTGTAAACATCCTGTTTCCATTTATATTAACACTACTTGTTTACAATGTAAACACTTTTTTTGAATAAGACAAAACATCAGAACACCATCACCCATGCTCCGATCATTCCTGCATCATTGCCGTTTTGAGCGGTCACTACCTGCGGAACATATGAAACAGATGCCCCGAAACAGTTTTCTTTCAGATATTTGTTCAGCGGCGCTGTCAGGGCTGTTCCCGCAAAGTTCCCAAAGCGCTGACTCCGGATGCTGTGCGGCCATTTTTTTTGCATCTTCGATCAATGCCGTTGCAGATGCGTAAGTCTCAAGGCAGTCATATCTTCCGCAAGTACATTTTTCCCTTCGGAACCATTTTTAATATGTCCCAATTCGGCTCCCCCGGAATAACCGCCTTCAAATATTTTTCCGTCAATGACGATTCCGCCTCCGACACCGGTTCCCAACGTTAGTTTTCCGGCTCCTCATCCAGTCTTCCGGCAGCCTCGTTCAATTCCTTCACGGCCCTGTCCTGTATCTGTGCCGCATCCTTCATCCGTCGGGTGGATTCAGTGTCTGTATGGATACGGCAGAGATATTTTCCACCGCTTCCATCGTCATATTTTTACCCTGTTCCATATTCCGCATACTGCCTGCTATCTTCTCTATCTTTCCGATCAGCCCGTCCACGCTGCCGCTCATCTCGTGAAAAGCCTCTATGGTATCATCTTTTCTCGGATTCCCTCACTACCAATACCATGTCCTGCGTTCCGTCTTCAATCTGATTCACGATCATTCCGATATGCCCTACTGCTTTCATGGATTCTTCGGACAGTTTCCGTATTTCCTCCGCCACAACCGCAAAACCGTTTCCGGCTTCCCCGATGCGGGCAGCTTTTATCCGCGCATTCAGCGACAGCAGCTTAGGAACTGTTAAGAAATAAATCTTTACATTTGACTTGTCTGAGTCTGCAAATGCCGCGTTGTCATCAGTCGTCGATGCTCGCATCGACTCCATCTTCCGCCTTGCCTTTGTGAACTCATCCTGCGTCAAAGTGTAAAGTTATTTCTTAACAGTTCCTTAGTTCTTGCCGCAATCTCCCTAATGGAAACGATAATGTCCGTAATCGCCTTTGTCTCTTCTGCCAGCAACTCTATCCTGCCGATTACACGTCCGGTCACCTTGGCAGTCTCACCTGCCTTGGCCTCCAGTAAACTGATGGCGGATACCCCTTTTTCCATAACTGCCTTGCTCTTTCCGGCACGCTCCATGGCGCCTTCGGTTTCCCTGTCCACCAGTTCGATCTGCAGCGGCTCCCCCGGTATGCTCCCCTGTAATAAGCACGCAATGTATTGTTAATGGCAATCTGACTGCAATTCACCGCAATGGTATCCATCATCAGCTCATAGTACTCCGAAGTTTTCCGAATGGCAGTTTCCATGGAAACCTCATAATTTGCAATAATCGTTCCGGCAGCCCTGCGGTAAGAAATGATTCCAAGCGCCACGATCAGAACAATCAGAATCAGATAACTGACGGCCAGCTTTCCCCTGATGCTGCCCAAAACCGCTTTTTGTTTCTTCAGGTTCCGCTTACTTTTCATATACCCACACCCTTCATACCCTGTCGTCAGCAGAAGTTCCCTGTAATCTGTCTGCTTCTGACATTCTTCCAAATTGAATTTACACCTCCTGATTCCATTATAGGTCTTCCGGATTTTTACGGTATTGTCAGTTATGTGAATATTTGCCGATTCTTGTGCGCTTTTGGCGTTTTATGTTCTTCTTTGCCGCCAGCGTAACAAATCTGCCGGTATTCCTCCCACCTTCTTTTCCATCATTCACAGGAAAACAAAATTTCTTCCACGCTTTCCGCATGTGGGATTTTACCGTCCTTACGAAAAATGTCAATTCTGTTTATATCACCACTCCTATCCTTAAATGCCGGAAAAAGGAACCCTCTTTCAGGCTTTCTCGGCTCATAATCTCCGCTCACAGGACAAACCGCACAGATCAGGAACTGAAAAACCTCTTCCGATTCCCACAAGCTCTCTTTGTCGCTGGCTTTCAAAGGGACATCATAGCTGCCATGAAAAAAATAAATGCCATAGCTGCCATCTATTCGGTATCTGCCCCCAAATTCTTCATAAAACACATCCAGCAACGCATCATTTTTTAATCCGCTCTCCTTTAATGCCATAAGAAACTGCCATATACTCCCCTGTTTTCTGCCCGCTTCCTCAAAAACATATTCTCTCAGCTGTACATTGGTATCTGAAAACGGAATTGTTTTTGCAATATCCAGATTGACCTGCTGTTCCTTCGCTGTCAGCCTTTGGAAATGCTTGTTAAACGTTCCGTCCACAAATCCCTCTTCATCTATATATGCTCCTGCGATCCTGTCAAAACAATTCCGTTTCAAAGTCATACGCCGGGTCAATTCCAACATATCCTCACGCCTGATTTTTTCCATATCTGTCTGTGCACTCCTTTAAATATAGTAAAGTTTATTTCTTTTATCCCACCCGCTTCATGTAGTCCGTGGTTGATATTGGCAATTCTGCAAATATATGTTTTCAACCATTTAATCCAGCGAATATTATATCACATTCAAGTCTCCATTTCACTAACTTTTCGCTATACTGCGCTGAAAATACCCGTGCATGGAAGCAATCTGACGGCGACCTTCTGTAAAATAATTTAAAGGCTTCTCCTACAATCCCCCGGAGGTTCCGCATATCAAAACCTCCGGGAAATATTTTATCCTGCGTTACTAATTAATACTTAAACCGGCGCTCGCGTATCCAGCGACTGTATTAAGCAAAGACAATCCGCTTGCCGTCGCTGAAAATACCAACATCAGTCTTGTTTGAGCCGTTACCGGAATATTAAGTCCTGTAAGTGTACCATTTAACAATGTTCCAACAGATATGATTCCGGAAAGTGAAGGTGTCAGACTGATTAATGTTCCCGCGATCGGAGTAAATGCATTGTTTGGCGTTGCAGACTGATAAATCTGTGCATTTACCGTAACTGTAGAGCCTACTAAGGACAACGCCGCTGTTGTACTAAAGAATGCGCTGAACGCGGTAATAATACCCGCACGCGGAACCTGAAATGCAAAATTGGAAAGCGTTCCGCTGGCATTTGTAATATCAATTGTGGAACCCAACAGTGTAAGACCCTGCGCACTGCTTCCAAAACCTACAAAGGCGGGAAGACCCGCAAGACCTCCGGCAATTGTCGTTAGTGAAATCGGAAGCCCTGATGCAAACGGAATGATAGCTCCCGTACCTGCAACGCCGGTAGAACCGGTTGCTCCAGTCGGACCAGTTACTCCCGTGGCCCCAGTGGCTCCAGTTGGACCGGTCGCTCCATTGGCCCCGGTGGCTCCGGTCACTCCCGTGGCCCCAGTGGCTCCAGTTGGACCGGTCGCTCCATTGGCCCCGGTGG
>CAJTVQ010000028.1:0-8940 GCA_910579935.1 uncultured Lachnospiraceae bacterium | reverse complement strand
CTCCATCCGCCCCGGTGGCTCCGGTCACTCCCGTGGCTCCATCCGCTCCAGTCGCTCCAGTCGCCCCAGTAGCTCCAGTCGCTCCGGTCGCCCCGGTGGCTCCAGTGGCTCCATCCGCTCCGGTGGCTCCGGTTGCCCCGGTGGCTCCAGTCGGGCCAGTCGCTCCGGTCGCTCCGGTACCTCCATCCGCTCCAGTCGCTCCAGTCGGGCCAGTCGGGCCAGTCGCTCCGGTCGCTCCATCCGCTCCAGTCACTCCGGTCGCCCCGGTGGCTCCGTCCGCTCCAGTCGGGCCAGTCGCCCCAGTGGCTCCATCCGCTCCAGTCGCCCCAGTGGCTCCAGTGGCTCCAGTCGGGCCAATCGGACCTTCATCTCCCGGACATCCTTTCGGTCCTTGTATACCAATCGGCCCCGTTACTCCCTGGATGCCCTGTGGACCAGTCACACCCTGAGGCCCCATGGATCCCGTTGGGCCTGCAGGACCGGTTGGACCCGGAATTCCTCTAGGTCCCTGAGGACCGATGTCTCCCTGGGGACCTGCGGGGCCTGCCGGACCCACCGGCCCCGCCGGCCCCTGAGGACCGATATCACCCTTCGGGCCTTCACAGCCCGGGTCTCCTTTTGGCCCGATATCACCACGAACCCCCTGGATACCTTGAATACCCTGAGGCCCTGCGTAACCTCTTGGACCTGCATAACCTCTTGGACCGGTATTTCCAGTAGGCCCTACCGGACCCGTATTCCCCCTGGGACCTCTTGCACCGGGAGCGCCGCAAATCCCCTGCGGTCCCATCGGGCCCGGATCTCCTTTGTCTCCTTTAGGGCCCGGGCATCCGGTATCCCCTTTGATCCCCTGAGGACCCGCAGGCCCCTGATCCCCCTTAGGACCGGCAGGACCGCGTTCACAACAGGCGGGATGACATTGATTCTGACAGCAGTTACATAAATTATTTTGATTCATCCAAAACACATCCTTTATAAAATATTTGTGAAAGACACTTAAAAAGTAATCTTTTTCTACAAATATTTTATGTGACTTTGAAATAGCTGCTACTTTTTGTCGAAAAAAACAGCAAAAAGCGCACTACACGAACTGTCTTTCTATGTATGGTCAGAGCATGGTGCAAACATGCTCTGAAAAATTTACAGGCTGTCAAAATACCGTTTATTATAAAGATAGGACTGGGAATAAGGCTTGCAGGCTCCGGCCCTTTCATTATATTCCTTTGCTTTTTGACGATCACCCAATTTGTCGTAACATACGCATAACTGTAAAAAAGGGATATAATCATAACAGTCGGGCAACATAAACCCGCCTGAAAATTCGTTTTTGGGTATATTCAATGCTGTTTTATACCAATAAATAGCGTTATGACAGTTTTCATGTTCCAAAAAATATTTTCCGATCTCACAACACAATTCAGCCCTCGGCAAATCAAAACTCATACTGCGCAAAAGTGTTGTCAGCGCCGCCTGCTCCTGTCCCAGCTGATAATAACAGTTGGCACAAATAGAACATGCTTCAATTTTATTTTCAATCCATCCCTCCGCAGAAAGCAGAAACTGTTCCAAAACCGAAACAGCCTCTTCGTATTGTTTGTGATAGTATAACTCACGCCCATAATAATATTGCTGCCGCAGTTCCAAAAACTTCCCATCTGCAATCATTTTTTGGTATATTTTCAGATTCCGGTCCGGATCTCCGGCAATCATTTTTCTGTGACAGATTGCAATATCGGAATATATGACCTTTCCATTGGGCGGGATCACTTCATGAACCGCACCAATCCAGCGGTATCTCGTGCAGTTTCTGATCCACCTTTCCCTAAAATAGGAAAAAGAAGGCTTACCCGCTTCATCAAAAGAGGTATTATATTTCATCATTACAATATCCGTTTCCGACGGCAAAGACTGCTTTAGCTGCAGAAATTTGTCCCTTTCTGTCTCTTCCAAAATATCATCGGCATCCATCCACATACAGTAATCCATAGATGCTTTGGAAAAGGAATAATTCCTGGCATCCGAAAAGTCATCCTTCCAAGGATACGAATAGACATTCGGTGTATAATTGGACACAATTTCTACCGTCCGGTCAGTCGAACCGGTATCTACAATTACCATTTCTTCTACAAGTTCTGCCATGCTTTCCAGGCAGCGCGCAATGTGCACCTCTTCATTTTTAACGATCATACAAAGACTTATTGTCGGCATATTCTTCCCTCTCTCTCAGATAATTTATTGTCTGCTGAGTTTTTCTATGCTCAGATTCATGTTGATCTTGGACGCACCCGCCGAAGATTGCCATGCAAAAAACAGCGTGGAACCGGTCTGTATCCCAATGATAAAATATCTTGACAGCACCAGTAATTCCTTTCTTTTTGCCGTCTCTGCATATGTGGTATATATAGTCTGCTTACAGTTATTAAATATAGGTGTAAGTTTTATGAATCCGTGACCTTTCATGACCGTGGATATATAGTAACTAATGGCATAATAACCCGGTGTCAGAGTGACAGAACAGTTATTACAAAGAGATATATTTTGGGTTATATCCGGTATCTCCATTTTGAGCGGAAGGCTGGCGCTCTCCGGCATAACCAGTTCCTGTCCCAAAAACGATGCAAATATACTGTTTTGTGGATAACCGGGCGGCCCTACCGGCCCGCGTTCGCCAGGTTCTCCTTTGGGCCCCATCGGCCCGGTGACTCCCTGAGGCCCCTGAGGGCCTGTAACCCCCTGCGGGCCGGTTTCCCCGCGTTCACCGGGACAACCAGGCGGACCAGGTTCCCCTCTCGGCCCCATCGGCCCCGGCGTTTCCCCTGATCCCATCGTTCCAAATTCATAACAGGAAGAATCATATTCCTCCGGTTCCGCAGCATCTGTATGCTGAGCATGATTTGACATGACAGTATTTGTCTCATATATAATATCAGCAGAAGACTGGGCTGTATTTTGACCACGGTTCCTGTTTGGAGTTCTCATACCGAACAGATTCGGCGGATTAAACATCCAGTTCGTATTAAAATTATTCAATTGAAACCACCTCATTCATATTTGATGTTGAGTGATGATATATTTATTCCCTCGAGCAACGAGTCAAATGGCTGCTTAAGAGATGCAGAGCATCTCCAGCGACTGCCACGAGGGTCAAATACCAATGTGCCTAAAAGACACATTCCCCTTGGGGCATTTCAAATTTGATACCCTGCTGCTTTCGACGGTGCTTTTGACTATAATAAATTATATGCATGAAAAATGAATCCGTTTAAAGGAACGATTAATATGCAATCAGAGCCTCCGCTGCAAGCAGCGGAGGCTCTGTCCGTTACGGCTGTTATCCATGTGACAAATTCCTTCTTAAAAATCGGAGAATACTTCCATCTGTTTTTTCAATTCCCCTACAATCTCCCGGTTTGTATCCATACGGCCGGTAATATCTTCCATATCCTCCACAAGACTCTTCGTGCTGCCTGCGACTCCGGTAATACCGGCTGCACCATCATCAATCGCTTTTGTAATACTTTCTATGGAACAGGCTATTTCCGTCATGGAATTTCTAAGGCGGCCGGTTCTGCTGTTAAATGCATCAATCATTTCCTTTACATAATCGGCATCCTCTTTGTACTGCCTTCCGGAACGGACAAATTCCTGGAATTCCGTCAAAATAGTCTCACTCAGATAATCTGCCATGTCCTGAGAATGTTTTGACAGGTTATGTACCGCGTTTGTAACTATCTGATTGACCTCCTGGATATGGCCGGCCGTCTCACTGCAGGAGTTTGCTAAGGATTTAATCTCTGCCGCAACAACAGCAAAGCCTTTTCCGGCTTCTCCGGCCCGCATGGCTTCTATGGAAGCGTTAAGGGCGATCAGATCGGTCGTTGATGAGATAGTTACGATATCTTTTGTCAGTTTGGTTACCTGTTCTACACTCTTACTGTTTTCAATAGCTTCTCCAAGCACCTTCAGGATATCGGCTGCCTTCTTTTGAATTACTTCCGTGTTTGTCTGTGCGGCTGCCTCCATCTCATTTGCACGTATCTTCATCGCAGAGGAATAATCCGTAATGGCGCTGCATTCTTCCGCCATATCACGTACCTCCTCTTTGATGCCGGCAACACTGCTGTTGATATTCGCTGCATTCTTTGCCACTTTTTGGATTGCCATGGACAGGGAGCCTGCGAGAAAAGAAAGCGATCCGGCGCTTTTTCCCGATGTGCGGGTGTGCTTCAGCACTTCGCCTGTCACTTCGTCAAGCCTTGCAGAACTTTCCTGAAGCGTATCCACCGTTCCCTTAATCGGGTTTATCACATATCTTTTAATGATCCGGATGGCTGCAAGTACTAATATCAGACATGTTACAACAGATGCCACAGCAATGAGTAATGATACGGCATACACATATGAAAGCTTCTGTCTCGCATTGACAGTCTTTGCGCTTACGGCCGCATACAGCTCATCGGCATTGTCTGCTATGGCAGAACCGGAGCCGGCAACTTCACCATTGGCATAGGCATAAGCATCCTGCGTCTTACTGTCCGCACTCGCACATACAAGATAGACCAAAGCATGTTTGAAAGAATCATAGTTTTTCAAAAGCTGCGCATAAATCTCTTCTTCATCTTCCGTAACGTAGTTTTCATATTCCTTCAAATACGTCTCCAGTGTTTTTTCTTCTTCTTTAATCTGTTCCACAACGGTGACCATGGTATTATAGTCCGTTGCGACGATATGGGACAGCGCCATCTTATGGATATTGGTGGTCGTGTAACGGATATTCTGCAGCGTTTCCAAGCCCGCCATATAATTATCCACAATTTTCGAAGCATTGGAATTTACGTTATTGATGCTGAAGACTGACAGGGCATTTGAGACCAAAGCTACAACCCCCAAAAGAATGATGGGAAGTATCAGACGTTGTTGTATGGTGAGTTTTTTCTTCATCTTACATTAACAAATCCTTTCAACATATAGTTCTATCTTGCAGAAACAGCTTCCGCCATTTCATCTAACTGCTCCTGTAAGTTCTGACCGGAAGGATTTCCTGCCGCCATATTTCCGGCAAATTTTGAAACAGGATCCCAAAACTTACCGCCTACCCGCTGAAGCTGGGAAAACTCAGACTGATCTAACAGAGCGGTGATTGCCGGTGACTGCCTAAGCTCTGCAGAGTCTGCTACCGCGATGTTTGAAGGACCCTGGCCGCGCATTTCAAAACGGAGACGCTGGTTCTCTTCATTTGTGATCCATTCGGCCAGCCTGGAGGCCCATTCCGGATATTCGGAATAAGCATTTACACCGATCAGTTTACAGCCGGAAAAAGAAGCCATCTGTATCTGAATGCCGTTACAGCTATAGGTCGGCAGTTTAGCAGCTCCGGCATACTCTCCCCATGCCTCTTTTACCGCAACGGAATTCCATACGCCGCTGACGCCAGCGATCACTGAGCCATCCTTTACTCCGTTCAGAAATTCTTCGTCCGTACGACTGGCAAACCCCGGACTTTCTGCAATCCGGAGCATCGCCCGGGCTACATCGATTCCCCGGATGTTCCCATCCGTCTGGTTCCATGTGCAGTAGTTCGTTATTCCGTCATCATTAAGCCCGACCTGGAGCCCCGTGTTTCCGAAAAAAGAATATACATACCACGCAGAGGTCCAATCCATGGTAAAAAGTCTGTCGTTTTCAGCTGCTGCTTCCAATATGCCATCCAGCGTCTCAGCCTGCCGGTCTGTAATATACCGCTTATCATAATATAAAAAATATCCATTATCTGCAGTCAGCGGATAAGCATACAGCTGATTGTTAATCGTTGCCGCCTCTATTGTACCTGGAAGATTTCTACTCCTGATCACATCCGCATTCCCGACAGGTTCCAATGCTCCTGCAGCTGCCAGAGTATTTAGCTGGTCATCCGCAAAGGTAAATACATCCGCACCGTCCTCCAGTCCGCTGATCAATGCATCTTTGCACTGGGATTCTCCCTGTACCTCGAATGTAATCTCAAAATCTGCCTGCCCCTGATAGTTTGCCTGAAAACCCTGGATGATCTGGTTCATCAGTTCCGTATCTTCCACGGCGCCCTAGACAACCAGTTCTACTTTTGGAAGGACTGCATTTTCCGAAGCTGTATTCCTTTCTGCTGTATACGCCGGCTCTGTTTTCCCTGCCCGGCCGCACCCCGCAAATGCCGTAATACATAGAAGGCCCAAAAGCGATCGGTATATTCTTTTTCCCATATATATGCCACCCCTGATGTTCTCAAATTTCCTTGATCATTATATCATTGAAACCGGCTATTTGCAACATAAACCAAACTCATCCGGCTATGGGCCGAGGCACTGTTATTGCTGTTCACCGGTATGTCTTGCAGTCCGGATGATCCAATTCACTGCTGCCTCAGCGTGTACGGGCAGCGTTTCGGGAATTCGTGCAGATGTCCCGGATTCCGGTTCTTTTATACCGGTATAAAAAGCATTCAGGGCATATCTTGCCAGCAATCCCGAAACCCGCCCCCTCTCTATGGAATCTTCGGTGCCCAGGACAATGACTACCAAATCGTGCTCCATGGTTCCGCTGCCTGCAGTCAGGGATGTGACGAGACAGGCTCCTGCTTTGTTCGTAGTTCCGGTTTTAAGGCCGGTAACCTCGGGCAGATTATGCAGCAGCGGATTGGTATTGCGTACTTCAAGGTCAAGGGAAGTTAAGGTAGCTTCTTCCAAAGAAGTGATGTCCTTGACCTGCGGATAGACTTTCAAAAGGTAAGATACCAGCCGGAACATGTCCTCTGCACTCATGCTGTTCTGACGCTTCGAGGGAATGAAATCTTCCGTGTAGGAGGGCAGACCGTTACAGTTGAAAAAAATGGTCTGGGAAAGTCCTAAATCCTGCGCCTTCTGATTCATCATTTGAACAAACGCTTCCTCCGAACCGGCGATTGATTCCGCCAGGCACAATGCACATTCATTGCTGGAGGGCAAAAGGGCGCCCAGCAATAGTTCCCGTACCGTAATCTGTTCTCCGGCTTTCAGG
This sequence comes from uncultured Lachnospiraceae bacterium, assembly GCA_910579935.1. GTDB lineage: Bacteria > Bacillota > Clostridia > Lachnospirales > Lachnospiraceae > Kineothrix. Next base: position 1,911 of record CAJTVQ010000028.1, on the reverse strand, counting down.
GGGATCACCCCATCCCCTGAGACAGCTAACGCCTGAGCCGCATCGGAAACAGTGACCATCTCGTCAAGGGTAATCTGTCCTGCCGAAATGGCATCCATGGTCAAAAGACAAGTCATGAGCTTAGAAGTACTGGCTATAGGATAGGGCATATCGGACTGATACCGGTAGTAGATTTCCCCGGTAGCGGCATCTCCTGCCAGCACGCTGTTGACACCGTAAAAATAACCAGCTTGTTCCAAAGAAACCGGAGAGATACAAAAAGGTTCCTGCGTATGAATCTGCAGGGCGCCTGCCGCAGGAACCGTGATGTCCACATCCAGAATCATAGCCAGATCTGCTGCCATCATAAAGCAGTCGTAATCGCCGGAGGGCAGTTTCATGATCAGTGTATAGTAATATACAACCTGGCCGTTTACCTTGCATTCATTTCGCCGCAGGGAAATATCCGGGTTTTCACTGTCCTCCCAAAAAGCATTTTCCACTCCCACAGGCACATAGACATTTCCCGGATTCAGGCGGACGGCATTGCTTGTAACCTCCAGGGAAAAAGATTTGTCCGTGTCCTTAAGAATCATGGCTATATCCCGCAGAGAGAGATAAGTGTTGTGATCGTAACCATAATCCAGGGTTTTTACCGTGTATGAGGCGCCGGTATCCGCCTGTACCTGACAGCTTCCGGGAATTCCGAAACCTGCATCTGTCCTAATCGGCAGAATGGAACTTATCAGAATTACGGCTAATATAATAGGACTCAGTTTCTGCAGGATTGTTTTCATGGAATCTCCCTCCCCACTCATTCTTTTAAGAAATGAAGGATAATGTTTTCTTCCCCTGAAATTAATGATCACAGTAAAGGATCTGAACGGCTGCCATTATCGATCGGGGGTTTGTTTTAACGTATATATCAAAGGATAATAATCGGAAAAAAGGCCATCGGGGACAGAACCGGCTGCTTCGGACAGGATCAGATCAGAATCCTTCCGGATATAGTGTTCCGTCTTTGTACTGACAGCCCCGCCAGTATCAAACTGTCTGGTCAGAATGTCTTCTGCGGCCTCATAGATACCGCTGCCGTCATACCCGGCCTGCAACTCTTCCAGGGAAGGCAGCAGCGTCGGACCGCAGGACATCAAATAAGAAACCGTGGACATCCCAAAAGTTTCAGTTACAAGCGTCTCTATGGCTTCTTTGTCCGTGCTGCCCGTATAGCCTGCCATGCGGAGCCTCTTTGCCAAAAGTTCCCGAAACGCCTCAGCAAATGCCTCATAGGCCGCCTGACTGCAGGCCTCATAGCTTTCCGGTGAGACATTACAGTGGAAAGTCCCCTCCGGCCAGTCCGTCTGTTCCAAAGTCAGGCTGACCTGAACAGTCAAATCCTGCATATAGGTTTCCATCTCTTCCAGAGAGATGGAAACCGCTTCTATTTCCTGCAGCCAGCCAAGAGCCGTGACCGCAGCCTGCTTCGTCATATCTATAGTCGCAGTCCACTCCCCTGAAAGATCCTTGTCATCTGACGCAAAAAAGTGCAAATATGCCAAAAGAGCGGTAGAAGCGCTTAAGGTTAAAAGTAACAGGGTAACTACTGCATTTTTTATGATTTTTCTCATAAAGGTGCCACCTGCCCGCAGCGACGGGCGTCCTTTCCCGGGAAATGCTTCCATAACTTATTATAAGCAACCGCCATATATTTACCTCACTGTTAAAGCCATTCCCATCTATCATAGTTATGATATAACAAAACTGTGTTTTTCTCAAGGTCTTGTGCCTGAATTTGAAACATTATTGCCTGACACAACATCTGTTTTTCGGATAGCCTGTCAGCAAATGCTTCCGTGATCTCTCTGACTGATTTTTCCATGCTGGCAGAAAGCAGTGTTGTGAAACGCTGCCAGTTCGTCCGGGCGTTGTTGA
>CAJTVQ010000027.1 GCA_910579935.1 uncultured Lachnospiraceae bacterium | reverse complement strand
TATCGTCATAAATCTATATTTATTAATAACTCAAGAGCAAAAAGTTTTTTATCCCGCCCGAGTTAAATGCAAAGTATTGCTATTCAATTCCTTTTGTAGTATTATAATTATATTATAATAGTTTCGGAGGTTCATAATAATATGAAACGGAATAATATAAACAATCTGGATTATCTTAAAAATATCTTTTGTGATGAAACCAATCGCTTCTATTTATATGGTACCGGCAAAACAGGCGAAGACTTTTATCAGCAAATGAACCACCATATAAAAATAGCCGGATTCATAGAAAGCACTCCAACAGAAAAACAAAAACTCGGACTACCAGTCTATAAATGGGGAGATTCCGATTTAAAATTAACTGTAAAAGATAAAATTATAGTAACGGTACGAACTGCCAAATTCCGGGATGAAGTGGAAAACCTGCTGCTACAAGATTCCTTGATAAAAAATCAGCATTTTATTTTTTATGACGTAGCAAGAAGAATCATCTCCTTTTATAAAAATCATATTTTTTGGTTATCACAAATTGACTTGACAATTACTACTGCCTGCACATTAAACTGCAGAGATTGTATTCAGCAAATTCCATTCATAAAAAATAAAAGACATTTGGCCATTCATGATATTATTGAAAGCATTGATAATACCTTTCGTTACATAGATTATTGTGAAGAATTTCATGTGGTCGGCGGAGAACCGTTGTTACATCCGCAATTATCAGAAGTTCTTGAATATCTTGGAACCCATTACCGGACGAATATTGATACGATTGTAATCGTTACCAATGGAACAATTCTTCCAAAAGAAGATTTATTAGATGCACTCAAACGCTGGAATGTCCGCGTTGAAATCAGTGATTACCGCAAATCGTCTGCGAAATCTGTCACACAAAAAGTGGATGAAATAGAAGCTGTTTTGAAACAGCATTGTATTACCTATCTGTTACGTCCCATGACTGAATGGAATGATTATTGCGGAGATTGCAATGATGGAACTGTCCCTTCCAGCGATGCTTTGACTGCAACCTTTGATATTTGTCCATGCGCAGGTCAAACATTATCAATCCATGGCCAAAAAGCATATATTTGTAGCAGATCCTCCGTTGCAGAAGCCTTTGGCTTAACAGAGAAAAATTCAGGAAATGCGATTTCTTTATGTGCCGATACAATTAATACCAAAGAAAAGCTGCTTGAGTTCTCTATTAAAATAACAGAACGCGGATATATTCCTTATTGTATAAACTGCCACAGTGAAAAGCCGATTTACGAGCGGATTGTTCCCGCCGCAAAGCAAATGGAGTAATATCATATGATAACAAATACATTCAATATATTTTATAACGATACTGTCAAAATACTCTCTAATCCCCAAAATCAATTTTACATATGGGGAGCCGGTATTATGGGGGAATATGTATTTCATCATCTTAAAGAAAAATCATTTCCCATTCAAGGGTTCATTGACACTAATCCTGATAAACAGAAGAAACTGTTTTGCGGCTTTTCCGTCCTTGATCCAGATGCAATTACATGGACTGATAGCACAAAAATTATTTTAGCTTCTTTGGACTATCCTGACGGAATCGAACAATATCTGCAGTCTCTCGGAAAAAAAGAAAATCTCGACTACTTTTTTTCCAATACATTTTTATCTGTATATATGATGAATCGGCATCAGCAGCTTTATCTGCACCATATTAATGTAAATATTACGGATCGATGTACATTGCGCTGTCGGGATTGTTCCTTACTCATTCCATATTATACATCCCGGCATGAATATCCCTTAGAAAAAGTATTGGACGGATTAAAGAAACTTTTTGAAGTTACGGATTATGTTCAGGAAATACATTTAATCGGCGGCGAGCCGCTGCTCTATTCAGAACTGCCGGAACTTATTTCCGAAATCGGAAATAAGTATCGGCACAAAATCGGCGAACTTGCGATTGCAACAAACGGAACGATATTGCCATCCAAAGAATTATGTCAGACAGCAAAGGCATACAACGTTTTTTTTACGATAAGCGATTATACAAGTTCCCCCGCATTTCCAATTAAGGTAGATATTCCAGCTTTATTACAGTATCTGGAAATGAACGAAGTTGTTTACCGTATAGGCAATAAGGCAGTATGGTTTGATTTCAATAATACTGAAAAAGATTCATTTTCGGAGTCTTCTGAAGTATATACGGAAAAATTCCAAAAATGTTTTTTCCGGAACCGGGGACTATATTTAGATAAATTATATTATTGTCAGCATCAATACGGCGTTATGCGTGCAGAACTTCTTTCTGATGATTCTGATGCGTATTTGGAACTTTCCAATTCATCCACGGCAGATAAAATGCATTTATTACAGTTTGAATTAGGTTTTGTACCAAGAGGGTTCCTGTTGCAATGCCAGCAATGCAATGGATTTGAACGTCTTAATCATCACTTTGTTGACGCTGCTGTACAATTGGATTCTAAAAATTGTAAATGAAAAAGCTTTAGAATTTCGAAAGAAAAGAATATACAAAGATCTTTATTAAAAAGGAGGGACGCTTTTATCTGCATTAGCGAACCCTCCACTTTTCATTCCTCATACGGCCACATATTTTCCAATTCTCCTGACTTCATCCCTCCATCCGGCTGTACCATTGCTTTTACCCTTGGCCAAACAGTTTCCTCTGGTGAAACGGTGATTTCACAAAGCAACGGCTCATCATTTTCCATAATCCGCGGAAGCATCTGAAGCATTTCTTCATTATTGTTCATGGTATAGGTTTTAAATCCATATGCTCTTGCTATTGCACCTATATCTGGAATTGAGAATCCGCTCTCCTCGCCACATGCCACATACCGGCCTTCGAAATTACCTCTCTGCATCCCCCTGATACTTGCATATCCACCATTACACCAAATAAATATCTTTACCGGTAATCCTAACCGATGCAAAGTTTCCAGCTCCTGAATATTTAATTGAAACGCGCCATCTCCGTTAATTAATATAGTCCTTCTCTTATCATTTGCAATACATGAACCAATAGAGTAAGGAAGTCCGAACCCCATGGACCCCAATCCTGCCGCATTCTTCATTTTCTGTCCTTTTTTCACTTTAAATGCCTGATAAGTAATTTCTCCTGCACCTCCTGAACTTTCTGGCACAATTACGTCATCTGAACGCAGCCATTTACAAAGTTCATCAATAAAATAATAGGCACTCACATAGTTTCCCGTGTATTTGTGTTCATCAGTAACAGTTGGATAATTTGCCCTCAGTTCTTTACAATGTACAAGCCATGAATTCCAATCCGGCAAAATTATTTTTTCTTTCTCGATCACCTTATGCAGGCAGGAAATGAACTCCCCCGCATCCGAAACAATTGTCACTTCCTTAGGCATTTCCATTCGGTTTATTTCATGCACGTCAATATCTATAATTACCTTTTTTGCATTCTTTCCAAAAGATATATCATTAAATGCTGTAATACTTGTATCCAATCTGCTTCCCACAGAAATCAGCAAATCTGCTTCCTGAAGAATTTTATTCGCTCCCCGGTCCCCCATGATTCCAGGGTGTCCTACATAAAACGGATTATCTTCAGCAAACATATCAATTGTCTTCCATGTGGTAAGTACCGGCACTTTCATCTCATCTATAAGCTGGATAAAGGCTTCTGCCGCCTTTGAAAGCTTAATACCATTCCCAGCTACAAACAGCGGCGCCTTTGCCTCTGTCAGTAAACGGATAACTTTCAAAACATTTTCTGAAATATCCTGTTTTTCATCCTCCTGAACGATAAACTGTTTCAGATTTGTCTCATCAATTAGGGCACCCTGAACATCCAACGGAATAGAAAGCCATACAGGCCCAAAACGTCCTGACGTACACTCATACCATGCCTTTTCCAAATGATACCTGATTTCTTTTGGCTCCATAACCTGTACTGCATATTTGGTAATCGGCTTTACCATATCAATAATTTGTACTTCCTGAGAGCCAATCTGCCGCACCTGCCTGTTTCCCACCAAATCTGCTCTTTTTGACTGACCTGATATAACAAACATAGGCGTAGAATCAATCCAGCCTGCAGTAACGCCTGTAATGGCATTTGTCGCCCCCGGTCCGGAAGTAACTAACAAACACCCCGGTTCATTCGTATGCTGTGCATATGCTTCTGCCGCAATAGAAGCTCCCTGCTCATGTTGAAAACAAATATAATCAATATCCGAACTTCCCAAAGAATCAACCAGGTGCATAGCACCTCCTCCCGGAAGCATAAACATATGCTTAATGCCCTTGCTCTCTAAAAACTGAATTACGTAATCCGATAATTTTATCATACTAAAGCTAACCTCATTCCACAATGGTTCAATTACTCAATACCTATTCTCTGCAAATATGCTATGCTCTACATATTCTGCAATTACATGTCCAATAAAAATGTGTGCTTCCTGAATTCTTGGCGTAATCAATGACGGAATTTTAATAATATACTCTGCCGTATCCCCAAGTTCCGGATTTTCATGTCCTCCCATAAGCAATACTGAAACAATACCATTCTTTCCCGCATACCGTAGTGCCTCCAGCACATTCTTTGATGTACCGCTGGTTGTGATTCCTATTACCATATCACCTTTATGTGCTTTAGCTTCCAACTGCCTGACAAACACTCTTTCATAACCATAATCATTACCGACTGCTGTCAATGTGGATGTATTGACTGATAGTGCCTCTGCGTTAAGACCTGGACGTTCCTTATAAAAACGGCTGACAAATTCTGTTGCAATATGCTGCGCATCCGCAGCGCTTCCTCCGTTTCCAAATAAATAAAGCGCACCCCTCTGCCTAAAAATATCAATAAGCCTATCACTTACTTCCATAACCGTATGAATCAGCTCCTGATCCGAAGCTAATCGCTTAAATATATTTGTGTGTTCTTCTAATCTCTGATAAAAATAATTGTGCGTATTCTCCTCATCATCATACTTTTCTAAAATAGAGATTAATTCCCATAAACATCCTTTTCCACCGTCATTCTGTAGAATAATATCTGCAGCATTTTTGGCCTTATCAATAGCATTGGCAGGACAGATTCCTAAACCCGCGTAAGTAAGCGGTTCCACATCATACTTGCCATCCCCTATATAGCAAATACTTCTCCTATTTATACCCGTTCCCTGCTCAATCTGTTTCATTGTTTCCTTTTTTGTTTTATTTCCGCGATAGAAATGCTCCCATGGAAACCTTTTTTCAAAATAATTTACAATCTCCGTATCTTCGCCTGTAATAGCTGCAAGTTTATACCCTCTGCGGTATAATTCAAAAATGGCATCGATATCTTTCAAATTTATCTGTTTCTGCTCATTTCCATTAGAGTCAATAATGACAGACCCATCTGTAATAACACCGTCAATATCAAATACTATGAGTTCAATCATATTTTCATCCTCTAAGTTTTTTCTTTACTTCTTCTTCTGCCGGTGTAAGTATCTTCTCTCCAGTCCCCATGATTTTTTCCGTTTCCCTGATATCCTTTACTAACCGGCACAATTCATACGGTTCTATGGAAGCCTTTTGATCAGACCCATACATGGTTCTGTCCATAGTAATATGCCGCTCAATCGAAGAAGCTCCCGCCACTACTGCACAGGTACTGACCAGTGTCCCGGCTTCATGGCCGCTGTACCCCACTTTGCATTTAAATATATCCTTGAGCACTCCGATTAACTTCAGATTTGCATCTTCGGAAGGCATCGGATAAGTGCTGTTACAATGCATCAATTCATAAGAACAATTATGTCTCTCAAAAATTTCCACTGCATGTTCAATTTCTTCCAGTGTGCTCATCCCTGTTGCAATGAAGGTATACTTATGTTCCTGTGCAATTCCTTCTAACAGTTTATCATTTGTCAGCATAGCTGAAGCCACTTTATTGTACTTACAATCATATTGCTGCAGAAATTTCTGTGAATCAATATCCCACGCAGACGCATACCATTCAATGCCTTTTTCACGGCAATACGCATCAATCTCATCATATTCCTTTTTCCCAAATTCCAGTCCTTCCTTTTGGGCCCGTTGTGTTTCTCCCCATGGACTCTTTCTTGGCCCATCCAGATATTCTTTTGTATACACCTTTTCTATGGTACGTTTCTGGAATTTCACCGCATCACAGCCTGCTATCACTGCAGTGTCAATTAGCTTTTTGGCCAGTTTTAAATCTCCATTATGGTTAATCCCTATTTCTGCTATAATAAATGTATGCATGATTCCAACATCTCCTCCGTCTTTCTGATTCCTTTACCAGTCCCCTGACTAAATTTCAGCTTTCTGGTATATATTTTGTGTCCCTTGACAATTCCTTCCCCATAAATCATTTTGTCATTTTCTTCCGGATCACTGTCAATATATATAAAATCCCTTTTTGTTATGGCTTCCTCTATCCTTATTTTTTAAATTGCCCCAAATCGTTAAATTTTACATGGGTAAATTTCCCACCATTTACTAAATAAGCAAAATTGTTTCCGGTTCCCCGTGATGCATATAAACTATCACATTGTGCAAGCAGGTATAAATCCACTAAATAATCCTCATTTATACTTCTTACAGAAACACTCTCATCCGTTTTATACTCATTATCCAAATATGGAATGTCCGATATTGCATCTTTAAAATAATGCTTTCTTGCTCTTTCCAGACAAATACAATTATTACCAAAATAATTTTTTATTTCTTTCAGATATTCGCTATCATCTACCGTAAGAAAAAAAGAATCATACCTCCATTTTGACAACGTCTTTTCGATATCTTTAATATAATCTGTACAAGATCCCACAAGTGGATGCCCACCATACAAAGACTGATTTAATATAATCCCACGTCTATATCCGGCTCTGATTCCCACGCCCAAAACTTTATCAGTCAGCGGAAATAATTTTTGTTTTTCATTACTAACTCTCTCTGCTATATTTTTTTGCAAATGGATGTTTTGGTGTAGTGCAGCGCTTATATATTTTAGTTTGGAATTCCATTGGAGCATCGAATCGCCCACTCTGTATCTGGATTTATATCGTGTCATCTGTTTTTCCACATGTCTGCTTTGCCAAACTTCTTCTAACGAAATTCCATTTTCCGGCTGGGTAAAATAGTATTCCCACGCATTCTCCTTTTTCCAAAATTCCCTGTCTTGTATCAACGGATAATTTCGGTTGCTCTTGTATAAATCAACTACCGGAATATATCCCTGCTCCCTGGCATCAATCATTTCCGGCAATATTATATCAAGAACCATACTGGTCAACCCTTGTGCCCTGCTGGCAACGCTTTGATTACTGAGTATTCTGAACTTTCTATGCCTGTTTTTATCACCGTAAGTACATTTTTTAAATGCCTGGGAACACATTTTTCTATATTCTATTTCTTCTTTAATATAACAAGCCATATCTATTAACTTACTCATACATGCGCCTCACTACACTCCGGCATAATTGCCATAATATACTGTTTCTACAATAATCAGCATAGTTTTTCTACTTCATATAAAACATCCTCCAGTGAAATTATCTGGCAACTCACTTTACCCGCAAGCTTTTCTTCTATTTCATCAAAAAAAGTAATTGCCGTGACAACAACTGCATCGACTTCTTCAAGGTTATCCTCCACCGTAACAACGTCTACATCCGCATAAATCATATCAGCATTCTGATCAATGCCATAAGCTACCTGAATCCCTGTATCCTGCAGCTCATTAAGCAGCGTTTCTCCTACAAAAGACATTCCGTAAATAGCAATTTTCTTATAACCTTCTCTTTCAAAATACAATGCAAGATTTTTTCCCTCCTGCTTTACTTTTACCCATTTATTCATCATCTGAAACAGGGCAATACACTTACTGGAATATGCCTGGGCTTCCTCTTTCTTTTCCGTTGATATCTTTCCTACGGCAGCTGCTCCGACTGCTGCTCCTGTTAATGCTGATATTACTGAAATAACTCCTTTTTTCATTCTGCTTTTCCTCCCTGCAAATAAAAAGAAAGAAGCAAACCACAAACTTTCAGATGTCTTTTGCTTCTTTCACCTTTTACTTCTACATTATTATCCTCCATGATAATTATCCTGACCTTCCATGTCATTTTTTATAAAATTTTGCTCAAATTATAAAATATTCATTATATATATCGTCCAAAAAACATAATTGTTTATAGTCAATCTGCTATTTTACTTTGTGTACCTCCTGTATCTTATCAGAAGTTTTTTCTGCTTTCCCTTCTTCTCCTTTAGTTCCATATCACATCAATCCTTCAGCCGTACCAAACAACGTTTTTTATAAAATGCCACTCCATAACAAAGCACTTTGGAATAGTCGTCTTGAAATGCTTCTGCATACATTCTTTTATCCATCTGTATAACGGCATCCTCACACGACATTGCCAATCCTTCCTGTGACCCTGCATATTTCACCTCAAATATTGCCATCCTGTCCCCTGAATAATCCTGAACAATAATATCACTGCGCCCTTCTCCATGTTCTCTGTTTGATTCCACCACATATCCTGCCCCGGCAAATATTCCGGCAAAAAAAGCATGGTAAAAATCCTCCCTATAATCATAATAACTAATGGTCTTCCGAAGCAGCTTCGTCATTTCCTCAGTCACCGTTTGGTCATCCCCATTCCATACCGCTGCAAACAATGCTTTTCTATCCCATTTCCGTGTGCTTTCCTGAAACCACTTCGCTATCGTTGTTTCAAATATTTCCTTTATTTCCCGGTTTGGAACACTCAATGCGAGACAACCTTCCGGCAGCGGGTTTTTCAGTTGCCCCGCCCGAATCGGTGTCAGATAACCTGTCAAATAAAGCATGCTCCAAAGATTTTCCTCCGAAGACAATAAATCATTATATGTTAAATCATCCTCGACCCTCTGAACCACATATCCTCCGGAAAGTAAGGTTTCAAATTTCTTCGTTATGGCATCACCTGCAAAATCAATGAAAGAACGGATAATTCCGTTGTCGCTGGAATTTTTCCAATAACCACCAGGTTTTGTCTTTGGATTCAGCGTCAGTCTCTCCACATAATTCATTACATCCCACGGACAATAAACATCACAATCTCCAAAATGATACCCGTCATACCACTCTTTTATCACCGCCAAATAGTCTGTCAATCCCGCATCCTTTAATATCAGATCTACTTCCTTCTGCGTAAAACCAAAATACTCATTCAATCTGGAATCAGAAATTGTATCCGGCACAAAGTTATTGGTTCCGGTAAATATACTTTCCTTCGCTATCCTTAAACAGCCTGTAATAACCGCAAACTTTAGCGAACTGTTATCCTTGACAACTTGCATAATACCTTTCATGACATCTAACATCTCCATGTAATATCCGTTGTCACCGGCCTTTGCCAAAGGAACATCATACTCATCCAAGAGCAGGATTACTGGTTTCCCGTAATACATCTGCATCATTTTGGTCAGACTTAACAGACTTATTTCAGTAATTCCCCGGGATGCTTTTTGGGAGGCTACCTGACAGAACATTTCCTTACTAAAATCATCTAATTTATCGCTTTCCAAAAGATAAATATGTTCTTTGTAGATATCTGAAAGAACTACCGTAAGCTTTTCGTAAGCTTTTGCAAAGTCCAATCCATCGACACTTTTGAATGACAAAAATAATGTAGGATACTGATTCATCCATCTTTCACACAAAGATGATTCCCTTGCAACAGAAAGCCCCGTAAACATATCTCTGTTTTCTTTCCGTATATCAAAAAATTCCGATAGCATACTCATGCCTAAGGTTTTTCCAAATCTGCGGGGACGGGTTATAAGCGTTACCTGCCTTCCGTCTGTTTTCAGCAATTCCCTGATCAAGCCGCTTTTGTCAACATAATAGTATCCGTTTTCCCGAATATCTGCAAATCCGGAACGTCCAATCGGTATTCTTATTCCATCCATATCCATAAACTCCTCCCAGCCATATTACTACATCACCTTTGTTTTAGCTTTGTCTATATTATAGCATTTTATTTTGTATATCGGAACCTTTCTGTGTATCATCTATATATAAAAACCTATGCGGATTCCACATCCACGAAAAAGCTGCAGGAAGGCAGGGCACAAAAGCCCCGCCTCCTGCAGTTCTGTTTCTGAAACTTATAAGCTATAAAACATGCTATCTTTCCACTCCAAAATCTACTTGCACAATTTTACAAAAAAATACCCGCATTAATAACATCATGATTTCTAACCAATCCAACCACTCTATTTTCTGAATCCACCACAGGTACCACATGGATTTTCTTTTCACGATTTTCCATCAGACGGAGGGCATTCACTGCCAATTCTCCTGACCGAATACAAATAGGCTTCACCGTCATAACTTCATTCACCGAAATATGATTTAAATCAATTCCGTCTTTTAAATATCTTTTTAAATCTCCGTCCGTAATGATTCCCTCCAAAATATCTTCACTGTTTACAACAAGAACAGCGCCCATCCCTGTTTTGCACATGATAATGATTGCATCCGCCATTCTTGAATGTGTAAGTATTTTCGGTGTATTATTTTTATCTGGTACAACATCATCTACTTTCGTAATCAATTTATGACCCAAGCTACCGGCCGGATGGTACAGCGCAAAGTTTTCCTTTTTGAAATCACGCATTTTTGAGACAACAACTGCAATGGCGTCACCAATTACCAGCATAGCCGTGGTACTTGAAGTCGGTGCCAAACCTAACGCACCCGCTTCATTTGTTTTAGGCAGGATGATTTTATAATCTGCATACTTAACCAAAGTGGAATCCGAATTGGAAGTAACCGCAATGACTCTTATTCCCATAATGCGTAGATTAGGCAACAGGCTGCATATTTCCGCAGATTCACCGCTGTTGCTTAACATAATAACGATATCCGCTTTCGTAAGGCTTCCCAAATCCCCATGCAGTGCCTCAGACGGATGCAGTACATATGACGGAATCCCCATGCTGCTCATCGATGCTGAAATCTTTCTTGCGATATGACCGGATTTCCCCATACCGCACAAAATCACCTTTCCCTCGCAGTCATTAATTGCATGAATCACATCCGTCACAGATTCATCCAAAGATTCATCTACCTTTTTCAATTCGCTTATTTCTATATCAAAAACTTTGTGTATTTCCTTCAAAATATCCATCCAATAACCGCATTCCTTTCAAGAACTGGAACATTCTGATATCCAGCCTTATAACTGTTCCTTATTCTCCAAAATCATGTACCATTTTGTTTATTTCCAAAATCTGCCGCAATATTTCCGGGAAATCTTCCATCCGAATCATATTAGGTCCATCGGACAATGCCTGTTCCGGACTTGGATGCACCTCTGCAAAAATCCCGTCAATACCCACGGCTGCTGCTGCACGTGCCAGATATCTAATATACTTCCGGTTCCCTCCCGTAGAGTCTCCGCGTCCTCCCGGTTTCTGTACACTGTGTGTAGCATCAAAAATCACGGGATATCCGAATTCCTTCATTTCAATCAGACTTGTCATATCCACCACTAATGAATTATATCCAAAACAAGTTCCTCTTTCGCACAGCATGATATCTTTATTTCCCGTCGCAGCCACCTTATGGATTACATTTTTCATATCCCATGGAGCTAAAAATTGTGCTTTCTTTATATTAATGCATTTTCCGGTTTTTCCGGCTGCCGTCAAAATATCTGTCTGTCTGCAGAGAAAAGCAGGAATCTGTATGATATCCGCGATTTCCGCCACCGGTTCTGCCTGCCATGGCTCATGGATATCCGTAACAATCTTCAGTCCCAATTCTCTTTTTACCTTTTCCAAAGTGTGCAGCCCTTCTTCTATACCCGGACCGCGAAACGAAGAAATGGAAGTTCTGTTTGCTTTATCAAAAGAAGCTTTGAAATAGAAATCTACATTTTCCTTTTCTGTAATCTGTTTCAAGGACTCCGCAATATTCAAAACCATGGACTCTGATTCAATCACACAGGGGCCTGCTAAAATTTTAAATTTCTCCAACGCGCTCCCTCCTTGCTTTGATAATATTTATCACGCGTTCCAAATCTTTCGGAGTATCTACAGCTATTGTTTCCGAATCAATTTCCTTAATTTTAATTTTATATCCGTTTTCCAACAATCTTAATAGTTCAATTTCTTCTGCCCGCTCAAGGGGGCCCATCGGCAAAGTTTTATATTTCCTCAAAATTTCCCTTTTAAACGCATAAACCCCAATCGGCTTATATATAATATAATCCAACGCCGCCTTTGGATATGGCACTGCTGCCCTGGTAAACAGGAGAATGTTATCATCCAAATCTGTAACTACTTTTGGTGTTGTCTTATTGATTACATCTACAGGATTTCTATAAGGTGTCTTTAATGTTGCACAAATAGTATCCTCTTTTTCCATGATCACGTTAATCACTCTGTCTATTGTCCCTGGCTCCAACAGGGGTTCATCCCCCTGTACCGTTACATAAATATCCGCTTCTATTTTATCTGCCACTTCACTTAGACGTTCACTGCCATTTCTGTGAGATTCTGCTGTCATAATAACCGGAATTTCATAATTATCACAAACGTCTGCAATTCTCTTATCATCCGTTGCAACATACACCTCATCTACCAATTTTGCTTTACCTGCCTGATGATATACCCACCAAATCATAGGCTTTCCTAAAATATCAACTAACGGCTTCCCCGGAAATCTGGATGATTTATATCTAGCCGGAATAATTGCCACTGTTTTCATTTAATAGTCTCCTATTCTATAATATTTTACCGTGTTAAATGTTTCGCAGATGCATCCGCAATAATTACATCGAAAAATTTTTTTGATACTTTTTTATAATCATATCTTTTTTCGTATAATCGCTTTATATTGTTTACATAGAAATTATAATTATCATATATCGTTTTAACAGCAGTTTTCAATTCACTTAAATCATTTATCACTATACCCAGCTTATATTTGTTTATTTCCTCTGCCAATCCTGGTGCATAATTTGCAATAACCGGCTGTCCCAAACTCATATGTTTAAAAAATTTACCTGAAGACAGACCAATATTATAAGCATTATCATAATTTCTTTCTGAATACCAAATTAAAGCAATATCATATGCACTGATAAACTTTGTATATTCCTCCTGTGAAAGATCCTGTACAATCATTTTTATATTAGATTTTTCTTTCAACTTTATTTTGCTACTTCCAATAAATCCTGCTATCGTTATTTCAACATCATTCATATCGTCTGCCTGTTCTACAAGCGAACTCAATACCACAGGAGATATACAGCCTGAATAAATCAATCCACTCTTATGAGGTACATCATATTCGTGATAATCACTATAATACGAATTAGGTATTAACCATGTTACAGGATGTG
The DNA here is from genome assembly GCA_910579935.1 of uncultured Lachnospiraceae bacterium. GTDB lineage: Bacteria > Bacillota > Clostridia > Lachnospirales > Lachnospiraceae > Kineothrix. Next base: position 42,069 of record CAJTVQ010000027.1, on the reverse strand, counting down.
AAATCCAATATTTTTTTAATATCTTTTTTCTAAGTTTATCTTGAATAACTATGGCCTGACATCCTTTTACATACAAAATTTCCCGGAACTTATTATAAAAATATTCTATTCTTCTAGCTATCTTGGCAAAAGAATTTAAATTCTTTTCCTTTATAAAATATGTATATATTTCTAAATTGAAATAATAAAAATTCGTTTCCCGCATTACATATGGCAGGGGAAAACAAATCCTTGTGTCTTCTTCGGTAAAGCAAATGACAATATCCGGATTTATTTCTTTAATTTTTTCTCTTATGGAGGACTCCTTCATTCCTCTAGTGTCAATTGTTTTTTTAACTTTATTTTTGAGTTCCCCATCAATACGTCCTGGAAAAAAAAGAATAACCATACTTCCCCGCTGTCTTAACTCCTCCACCATTTGAGTTCTCGCCGGTGAATACTGAAACGCAATTCCCTGTTGGCACATCATTACAGTAGTCAACATAATATAATATTCCTCCTCGATACAATTTAAACCCGTTTCTTCCAATCTTAAAACAAATCATTGACTGAAACAATCTGTACATCACTGCGTAACTTCAGCAAATCTTCCTTAATATTATCCATCTCGTGCGGTACTGCAACCACAATGGTATGGACATCCTCAAAATCCTTAATTTCATGCGGCTTAATAATCGGAATTCCATTCAGTTCAGGCTCATATAAATATTTATCAATAAATGCCGCAATCCTGTCTTTCAGTAATGGACTTTTTAATACCACTCTTCTACCGATTACCCCTGCTCCGTAAACTAACACGGGGCCGTCAGAAAACTCTTTTTTTAACGCTGCATATCGGGTTACATTCCCTTCCGACCAATGCAGGTAAGTATAATGCACGCCCTGGAAAATATCCGCTATCTTTCCGGTTCTTTGTGCTTCCGTATAAGTTTCCGCATAAAAATCCTGCATCTTTTTTAAATAACCTCCAGCCTGTTCTATCCTTCCTTTCTCCGCCAGAGTTTTAATCAAAATATAAAAAGCCTCAAAGCGGTAACCATTGCTGTCGGATATTTCTTCTATAAACTGTCTGTCCAATACCATCTGCATATATTTCTCTAATTCCAAAATTACACGCTCTTCATCACCCTGCTCATATGCGACAAATCCCCTGAATAAATGGAACGCGCCGATATTCTGCTTAGGAAAACTGACAATCTCATCAAATTGTTTTAAATTATAATAGGAATCCAGCAATATCCCGCTATCAATATCATCCTCCAAAAGTTTGTCCCTGTTTTCTACAATACATTCCTGATAATATTCATATACCTTCCCACGAATCTGTTTGAAAACAGTTTCTGTCATATACCCGTTCTGACAGGTTTCGTCTACCTTCCTGACTATAGAGGCAACATCCCATTCTGCATTTATACAATAGTCCATTCCCAGCATACCCGCCAACAGTATATCCCTGTACCTGCTTCCAACAACCTGATCCCAGGTCATCCCTACAGCTTCCCTGATACAGCTTTTATAGTCTTTATAGTCGCACTGGCATACCTGGGGAAAAATCTGTTTCTGATAAAATGTTTCAAACAGCCACTCTGTTACTTCACAAATTTTATCTGCCGTATTTTCTCTTTCAGTCAGTAAAAACCTGAAATACTCTTCCGAACATTTCACTCCCTCGGGCAATAATTCCTTGGCCCTTTTATAATCAATAACAGCTCCGGAATCATACATAATTCTTCTTGTACGGTTAAAAACTTTCACTCTGCTGTCATAGATATCTTTATTCGGCAGATGATCCAAAACCACCAGACCCTTACCAAGTACAAATGCTCCTGCAAAAGCAGTCGTATACATGCACAAAACCGTACAGCACTGCTCGATTAATTCCATTAGATCCCTATGCTCCATAAGCATGACAAGATTTTCCGGAATCTTTCCCTTCGATTCCTCTTGAATTACATCATAAAGATGAAGATTATTTTTATGGGTAATTACCTCATCCCCGGGTAAAAACCTTGGCTTAATCCACAATTCATAATCAGGAAAAGATTCGCAGATATCTAATAAGGTTTTTGCCAGTTCTTTCTTTCCTTCTATACCAAAAGGATAATGACCGCTATCAATAAAAAGAAAACGCTTGTTATCTGTTTTACCCTGAATAATACTATCATATTTCGGCTCACCAATCCCGATTTTAGGGCAATTCACATATTGATCATAATCTGTCGCAGTCGTCGGAAGAGAAGGAACAAAGCAAAAATCCCCTCCATATATTCCGGAACCGGTAATTAAATAGTTATGCGTAAAAATCGGTTTATGAACTGACAATAAATCCCTTCCCACCATACGGTGGAGTGCCAGTATAGACGCGAATATGATATCATAACCGGAAACTATTTCTTCTGTCAAATCCTCAAACGGAAATTTAGGGATTTTTTTATCAAAAAATTTTAATACATTCCCTGCATAATACGGAGCATAAATTGTAATTTCATGGCCTCTCCTCAAAAAAGCATCCGCTATTTTAGCAAGTGAAATATTCTGCCCGTCCCTCAGTGAAATCATCAATATTTTCATATATTTATTTCCTCCTTAAGATAGCTGTCCTTCAGCCATCCATACACGTTCCTTCCAATCGTCCCATCCAAATTCCCGAACGCGCTACGCACATCCTTCATCCTCTCTTCATAAAACGGATCTTCGCCGTCTAAAATCATTTGTATAAAATCAGGAATTTCCATTCTTTTTCCGTCTTTCTCAATATAATAATTATGATTATAGTTCACAGGCGATTTTCTACAACTCTCTTCATCCCAGGCTCTTTCATATATCAAAACAGGCTTTCCTAAAATCATATAATCGGAAACCAAAGAACTACGTGAAGTTATTAACGCATCTGACAGTCTAAAAGCAATATTATAATCTCCTGTCTCATCCACAACACCATTCTCCGATTCTCTGATCTGCTGTTCCCATTCTTCTACGACATCTAACAGAGAATATAAGTTACGACTCTTTAACATTGCTTTCAGAAGCGGATGCGGCCGCCAAATTAATGCACACCCTTCTCTGTTCAGCGAATACTTAAATACCTGCTCATGGTGCCATTGCGCATAATCTACAGAATTCGGATGTTCTCTCTGCCAGTCATATCCTTTTATAAGATATGACAGATGCGTATTAAGCAGGAAAACTTTCCGTCCACCCAATTTTTTCTCCCATCCAGCCGGGTAAACTTTCGGTTTCTTCATCCCTTCTACAATCGCATCCACCTTCGGAGACCCCAGCGTAATCAGCTTTTCTTCCGGCACATGATGCCTCACGCAGATCCTTCCCACTTGTTCCGATTGCACGACCATCTTATCCGCCATACCTGCCCCATTCGTAAGACACAAAAAATCCCCAGCTCCAGGAGCATAATATCCCATTAAGTAATATGGACTGTAAATCAACTGCTTCGTATACAATTTCAGGCAATAGGAATAATACCGCTCCGGCACACGTGTTACCGTGTTTCCCCCATCATAAGGATTATGGATAAAAACCATATCTGGCCATTCCTGTTCTATGAGATACTGGCTGTAATGTACAATTGGAACATCCTTAGGGAATAAATCCGCTTCATAAACCAATTCCTTCTTATTTCCGTCACTGTCCAAAATATAATATGGAATCACTACCACCTTTGCATCACACTCGGCATCCTGCTGCGCCGCTCTCCAAATACTTTCAAGACTTGTCCACATAGAAGCCTTATACGGAAAAAATACGGCTTTCAGTACTTTAATCTCGTTCTTCACCCGCCTGCACACATCCCCGATATACCCGTCCAGTTCCATTCGAATTACATCACCGTTTAATGTCCCCGCTTTTTCCAATGCAGCGCTTATATCAAACAGCCGTTCACAATATTCTTCCAGTATATGAATGATCTCCTCCTGATTTTTTTCGAACTGTTCTATCGTATTCCCTATGAAAACCGCACTCTCCTGACAATCCGCCAGCAGATTCTGAACTGTCTGATATTCTTTTTTTCCGAACCGATCCTGTATCTCCTGATGTGCTTCCTGCAAAGTTCCAAGCAACTGAATCAATTGTTCTTTTATATCTTTCTTCATGGTCCTACCCCGCCGCCGGTTTTCTTTGTCGTCATTCCTTATTTCGGTTATCCAGCACACTGTACAGAATCTTACCGGCCTCATTCCTCGGAAGCTGCTCAATATAATGAATCCGAAAAGCATTGGAATTAATATTGGTCTTATTGGAAATATACCGCCTTATCTCATCATGTTCCTGCTCAGACGTAACATAAATATCCATGCATTCATCATTCCCCACGCAGGCACACTCCGTATCAAAGGCAGTCTTGATAATGTTTTCACATTCATCCAAACCAACCCTGTATCCGCATAATTTCAGAAAACGCTTTTTCCTTCCTACAATATAAAAGAAACCTTCAGCATCCGTTTTCACCATATCGCCGGTATAAAGTGTTCCATGCCGCTCGTCACCTAAAATCAAGTCTTCTCCTGTCTGTGCATACCCCAATGTCACATTCGGCCCCTGATATACCATCTCACCAACCACATCCGGCTCTGAGATTTCCTTTCCTTCCTCATCCACAAGATATAACCGTCCGTTCGGAATCGCCTTCCCGATACTGCCGCATTTTTCCAAAGCATATTCCGCCGGAAGATATGCCATCCTGGCGCTTCCTTCTGTCTGGCCGTATGTAACGATGAATTTTCTCCCTGTCCGTCTGGCATACTCTGCAAATTCCTTATGTAATTCCTCACTCAGTTTACCGCCGCCCTGCGAAAACGTTTTAAGCGACGGAATATTCATTCTGAACACACGAAGCTTTTTCAGAATTTCATATCCGTACGGCACATTTGTAAAGCTGGTTGCCTTCTGCTCTTTCAAAAAATCCCAGTATTTCGGGCTTAAAACATTCATGGAAGTCAGCAGAACGGCAGCCCCGGAATACAAATGACTGTTCAATATCGACAACCCGTAAGTATAATTAATCGGAAGATCTAACAGAGGCCTTTCCGTATCATCCAATTCAAAAAAAGCAGATATATTCCTTGCCTGTGCTTCCAGATTCCCATAGGAGTGACGAACCAGCTTCGGACTCCCCGTAGAGCCGGAAGTTGTCAGCAAAAGTGATAATTCCTCATATAAGGGATATCCTGTCAGTCCCGTAGCCACCAATACATACCCATATTCCCGAAGCAGAATTTTCTCTTCAGCCTCTGCCATATCCGCCGGCTTCCAAATGTACTCCGGCCGATATATACCAATTAAATTCTCCAGCAGTTCCCTGTCCATGGAAACCCCCAGCATCAACGGCACAATACGGTTTATCATAGCCCCAAAGTATCCCATGGCGGCTCCCACGCAATTACTGCTTAACACAAACATTAAAGTCCTTTTCGGGATGACGGATTGAAATGACAAGCCAAAATCCACAATCTCACCATAAGACACCTGATTTCCATTACTGTCTATCATCGCAACATTATGTTTATTTTTCCTGTCCAGTTCCAAAAACATATGCTCTCACTCCTTAAACTCAATATCAAACAGGCTTCTGGCAGAAGTATCATATCCTCCGCCTATTACCAAAATCTGTCCGGTCGTATAACTGGAAAGCTCCGAAGCGAGATATAAACATCCGTCAGCTACTTCCTTCGGTTCCCCCAATCTCCCCATCCCAATGGCCGAAACCTTATTCTTGTATTCATCCCGTACGGTTACATTCAAACGCTCCGTCTGTATCATCCCCGGAGCTACGGCATTCACCCGTATCTGATAAGGCGCTAATTCCTTCGCCATGGATTTTGTCATCGAAATGACCGCTCCTTTACTGGCCGAATACGCAATCTGCCCACGGCTTCCTTCTACTCCGGTAACAGACGCTATATTGATAATGCTTCCGCTTTTCTGCTTCATCATGAACCTTGAGGCTACCATCTGGGTCAGTTCCAGCATTCCGAATACATTTACTTCAAACATTTCCCTTGTTTTTTCCATGGAAATCATTCCAAGCAGCTGATTGGAAATCATCCCTGCATTGTTAACGAGAACATCAATCCTTCCCTGTTCCTTTTTCAGCCGCAGAACCGCTTTCCTTACCTCTTCCGTATTCGTAATATCAAAATACAGAGGAATGACCGTTCCTCTTCCCTCTGTATTGATTTCCGCTGCCCATTCTTCCAGACAACCTTCCTGTCTGGCATTTGCGTAGACTACGGCTCCCTCTTTTGTAAAACACTCTGCCGTCTGCTTCCCTATTCCCCGGCTTGTACCGGTTATGACGCATACTCTGCCGGATAAAAGTCCTGTTTCTGCTCCCATGTAAATATCCTCATCATTACATCTCTATTCCATATTTCCCCAGTATCTCAATCCCCCGGCCATAAGAATCCAACGCCAGAATATCCTCTGTCTCAAACATGATCTCAAAGACATCCTCTAATGCGGAAATCAGATTTAAATGCCCCACAGAATCCCAATCCTCTGTATCATTCATTTTTACCTTTTCTCCGTCAAATCCATTCTCTAAAGAAAACTGATCACAAAAGATCTGATCATACTTTTCCAAATTGCTCATATACTTTTCTCCCTATTTAAGAAGCCATTCATCCGCCCATTTATCGCCAATCTCATACCCGATCGTCTGATGGTATTTCATTGACTTTTCATTATCCCGCGCTACCCAGCCATAGTAATTTGAAATACCATGCTCTATGGCATATAAAAAAGAGTGATAGGCCATAGCGCTTCCTATTCCATATCTGACTTTATATTCTTCCTTTACTGCCAGCCATCCGCCCTGCAAAATACCGTTTATAACCGTATAATGCTGTACTGCACACACTTCTCCCAAGTGATTGTATGCACATCGGTAATATCCCTTTTCAACGGCATCCAGTATTTCGCGTTCTGTTTCATATGCAAAATGATAATCCTTCAGCAAAGGTTCCTGTCTTCGCAGATTTATAATCTGCTCCACATCCTTTTCTTCTGCATAACCTATTTTTATCCCAAATCTGTCCAAAAAAGAACTTGCTTTATCGTATTTCCGCTGTATATCCTCTTTCTTTTCCAAAGGTTTTGCTAAAATCTGAACGGTCTTATCATATAAAATAAATCCCTGGCGCTTTAAGACCTCCTCAACCTTCCATAATATATCCGGTTTATTCCCTTCCCTGTAAATATTTCTAAGCATGACCGGTTTATCCTGCTTTTTAACAGCAGCTTTCATTTCAGGCCCCAGCAGAGTATACAAACGGTAATATTTTTCCTCATCCGTAAAAAAAAGCAACGCATCTCTATCTGTCTCAAAATAAATACGCTGAAGACTGATATACCGGTTCACCATATCCGTATTCAGATAATTATTGGTATAACCGTTTCGGTAAATCTGTTTATATGAGGATAATAAAGATTTATACTCTTCCAGACTCCTCAAATGTTCCATTTATATACGCTCCTTTTAATTGCTTTCTGTCAATTTTCCCGTTTGGATTACATGGAAGGTTTTCAAGTCTGATATATCTATCCGGCTGCATATACTCCGGTATTTTCTCACTAAACATCCGAATAAGTTCTTCCTCTGCAATTTCCTCGCCTTTGTAGAAGAAAATGATTTTCTGCTTCATGTCGTCATAAATGCACGCGTTCATTTCAATGCCGTCAATTCCGCCTGCTGCCGCTTCTATTTCACCTAATTCAATACGATTTCCACGACGCTTAATCTGAAAATCCTTACGCCCATGATACATCAACTCTCCGTATGCATTCACACTGACTAAATCACCTGTCTTATAAATCAGTTCCGGAAAATGCGGATTGGACGGATTCTGAATAAAGACTTCACTTGTTCTTTCCGGATTATTGTAATACCCCAATGCCAAAAAACTTCCTCTGATACACAATTCCCCGATTTCCCCGCTGCTGACCTCCCGTCCGTTTTCATCCAGGATCAATATATCCACATTATCGCAGGCCGTGCCGATCGGAATCGGTTCATCATCAGAAAACTCTCTGTCTACCACATAATATATACCAATATCCGTAATTTCTGTCGGTCCGAACAAATTCGCATACAAAGCTTCCGGCAAATGCTTCCTCCATATATTTAACTGCTTTGTAGGCATCAATTCCCCTGCAAAAAGAATTTTCTTCAGATATGGCATCCGTACTTTATTCAGTGCCCTTAAATTCGCCACTGTACACAATGCCGTCGGAACCCAGTAAATGGAATTAATCTTATACTCATTCATGTGTTCCAGCAATTTAACCGGAAATGTGAACAAGCTCTGCGGTATCACATGCAGTTCGGCTCCGCTGCGTATTGTGGCGTAAATATCCAACACTGACATACTGAAATAGAACTGCGTCTGATTACCAAAGATTGTTTTTTCATTGAAATCAAATGTATCAGCTAACCAGTCCGCATAATCTATAACAGAGCGGTGACAACAGATGACCCCTTTGGGGATTCCGGTAGAGCCCGATGTAAATAATGCATAAACCGGATCGACGTCGATTGCTTTTCTACGGATTGCCGTCAAAATCTCTTCGTCCTTACCCGTTTCTACCGCATCCGCATAAAGAATAACTTTCTCTCCTGACCATTTCATTCTTTCATAATTTGCTTCATCCGTCAGTACCGCACAGGGTTCAACCACATCAAAAATCTTCCGTATTCGGTCATCCGGCATTTTCGTATCAATAGGCACATAAAAATTACCGCTGTATACTACGCCCATGAATCCGACTACAGCTTCCTTGCTCTTCTCCATAACAACCGCTACGGCTTTACCTCTTTGCCCTTTTGCAGCTATATATGTCCCAATCGCTTTTGCATACGCAGTAGCATCTTTATAAGAAACAGCGCCCTTATCATCTGAAAAAGCAGTTTTTTCGGGAAATAACCGGGTCGCTTCTTCCAACATCTGCAATACATTCTTTGTCATAGCCCATCCCCCGTTTTATCCAATGACGATTCCGCCAAATCCAAAATCCATTCATCCGTATACTTATCCATAAACTCATACCCCAGACTTTGATGATATTTTAAAGACGGGATATTGCTGGTCAATATCCATCCCTGCACAAACCTGACTTCTTTGTCACGCATCCATTTAAATCTATGATAAGTCAGACAGGGCGCTATCCCCTGTCTTTTATATTCTTCCTTCACTGCTAATGCAGCTCCTTTTGCAATCCCATCCTCAACCACGCAAATGCTCGCCGCACATATCTGGCCGTCGCCGTCTACCATATATAAATAAGAACCTTTTTCTAACCTCTTTTTTTCTTCATCCGTTCTGTAATCCAATTGATGATCCTTAATAATTCCTGAATCCAATATGATTTTTTCAATTTCACCGAACATGGAAAAATCTGCTTCTACACACCGAAAACCCTTTTTTTCCATTGCTTCCGTATATTTTTTTATCTTCTCACACCTTTGAAAAAGTTTAACCGGCTCTCCCTGAATCCCTATTGTTGTCCCCGCTTTCCTAAATCCCGATTCTTCCAGTCTCCGTTCTACAAATTGTAATCCTTTTTCTTTTTCTCCGGATTTATAAATATTTCTAATTAGAATTTTCTTATTCTGAGGACTTATTGTAAATTCTCCGTTCTCATTTACAAAAAGCCAGGCTCTATAATAGGCGCCTTCATCTAGAAAAAAAATAATACCCGCTTCTTCCTTTTCATAAAATAATCTGCCTGACTCTATATACCCTTTGATATCACTCGACATATAATAAATATTGGAAAAGGGTTTCCTGCATGACGCTTTAAACGCTTTGATTATATTGGTATATTCATTAAATGCTTTCAAACTTTTCATCCATATACCCCGTATCTGCCTCTAAAACCCATTCATCTGTATATTCGTTTAAAAATTCGTATCCCAAACTTTGATAATACCTTATAGAAGGCTCATTGCTGGTCAATATCCATCCCTGGCAGCTTTCAAATCCGTTATCATACAGCCATTTTAGTCTGTGATAGGCCAATGCAACTATCAATCCGTGCATTTTATATTCCTCTCTGACTGCTACTGCCACTCCCTTTGTTGTGTTGTTTTTAATAATACAGCCTCCCACCGCACATATCTGCTTCTTATCATTTACCATACACAAATAAGAACCTTCTTTTATCATCCGCTTCTTTTCTTCATCTGTCCAATAGTTTAACTGATAGTCCTTAATAACTCCGGAATCCAGTATCAACGCTTCAACTTCCTCCAGCATGGAAAGGTCTGCCGCAACACAATGAAATCCTTTCTTTTCCAACATATCTGCAAATTTTTTCATCCGCTCACATCTTTGGAAAAGGTTTTTCACTTCCCCGCGGATTTTAAATGATGTACCTGCCTTTTTAAATCCCAATTCTTCCAACCGCTGTTCCACGCACAAAAGATTCTCTCTTTTTTTTCCTTCCTGAAAAACATTTTTTACAAGGATTTTTTTTTCTCTCTTTTCTATGGAAAATTTCTCTTTTTCGTTTACATACAGGCAGACTCTGTAATATTTCTCTTCATCAAAATAAAATATAATACCGCTTTCTGTTCTTTCAAAACTAACCCTGCCCAGTCGGATATATCGCTCTATATCCTCCGGCACATAATAAACATTGGAAAAAGGTCTCCTGCTTTTTTCCCTGAATCCCCTGATCATATCTTTATATTCATTATATGACTCCAGTATCTGCATTTAAGCTACCCCGCCTTTTGTTTTATATCTTATTTTGAAAGCTTTTCCATCAGATTTACAATCGCATTCACACTTTGGAAATTTTCCGGATTAATCATTTCCGGGTCAATTTCTACATTTAACGCTCCTTCCAGTTCCATCACCACATTCACGATCTCAAAAGAGTCTATGACTCCCGCTTCTATCAAATCATCGTTTATATGATTCGCTATCTTAGGATTCACACTGCATAATACTTCCAATACTTTTTCTCTCATTTCCTTGTCCTTCCTTTTCACAAACAATTCCTTTTCAACGCTCTCTCAATATCCATTCATCCGCATACTCATCCGTAAACTCGTAATCCAAACTCTCATGATATTTTATAGAAGGTTTATTACTAAGTAATATCCATCCTTGTCCTCTCTTGAATCCGTTTTCATGCAGCCATTTGAGTTTATGGTAAGCAGAAACCGGAGCCAGTCCATGCCTTTTATATTCTTCTTTGATTGCTCCTGCTACTCCTATGGTCGTATCTCCCTGAATAAGAAAATATCCTCCTCCACATATATGATTGTCGCCGTCCACTATATAGGAATAACACCCTTTTTTCGCCATCTCTTTTTTTTCTTCATCTGTCCAGTAGTTCAACTGATAATCTTTAATTACATCTGAATTCAATATAATCGCTTCAATTTCCTCAATCATGGAAGCATCGGCAATCAGAAACCGATATCCCTTTTTATCCAATGCATCTGCATATCTTCCCATCCGTTCACATCTTTTAAAAATTTTTTCCACTTCGCCTTTTACTTTGACGGATGTACCTTCATTTTCAAAGCCTAATTCTTCCAGCCGCTGTTCGACACGCTGCATGGCTTCTCTTTTTTTTCCTTTAAGAAAAACATTCTTTATGAGGATTTTCTTATCCTGCTTCTCTATGGAAAACGGTTCCTTTTCATCTAAACATATACAAACTCTGTAATATCTTTCCTCATCAAAAAACAATATAATACCGCTCTCTGTTCTTTCATAACTGGCCCTGCCCAGTCGGATATATCGTTCCATATCAGCCTGCATAAAATACACATTCGAAAAAGGCCTCCTGCACTTTTCCCTGATTTCCCTGACCACATCCTTATATTCATTGTATGATTCCAGCAACTGCATTTAAAGCACCCCACTTCTCAATATCGATTTCCCTTTTTAGCAATTCCATTGATATGTTTCATATGAATCCCGAATCAGTTCCAATTCTTCACCCGACAGCAGATATACTTTGGGCATCCGTCTGCTTAAAAACAAATAAATCCCTTCCGTTACCGAATATGCACCGATTTTTTCAAAAACAAACAAATCTCCCTCCTGTACATTACAGAGAAAAATATTTCTTACTAATACATCTGCCACGGTGCAAAGAGAACCGCAGACACATACATTTTCTGCCTCCCGTTCCCCGTCTTCAGCCGATACTTCTTCATAATTATAAGCTATACTGTAATGCCGGACCGGCGGAACTCTTGCTCCCATTACCTGTCCGTAATAATTTACATGATGGATTCCTCCATCCACAATACAATAGTTCTGTCCTTCGTTTCTTTTTACATCCATCACCCTGGTAATGTAGCTTCCACATTCAGCCGCAAGAAACCTTCCCATTTCCAAAGTGAGCTGTAAATTCATATCCGTTACTTTTTCAAACGCTTCTTTGCATTCCTCCGGTACATCATCACCGCTGTCACTTCTGCCAAAATAATCAATTCCAAAACCCGGTCCATATTCCAATTCTTCCGCTTCAAACTGATACTTTTGCTTTAATTCCTGACATAATCCGCACAATGCATCTGTTTCTTCCGTAATCTTCTTTATCTTTTTCTGTGTCCCTGAATAGAACTGAATTCCTTTCACGGTAAGATTCTGAAAATCCCCTCTATGTTCTATAATATCTAAAATATCCTTTCGATCCATTCCGAACTGATTGCCACTTGTCAAGCGCAGCAGAACCTGCACCGTTTTATTTTGACTGCCCGCACACCGCTGAATCAAATCCAACTGTGCCCTTGATTCAATCGTAAAAACGGAAACTCCCCATTCCAAAGCATGCACAATATCATCATTTTCTTTGTTAACACCGGACATAACAATTTTCCCCATATCAATATCCTTTTTTTTGCATATGAATAGCTCTCCCGGTGAACACACTTCATATTTATCAATATATGGTTCCAACACTTTTATCAGAAAAGGATTGGCCTTCATTGCATAACACAGCCGGATACCCGGATTATTTCCCAATCCGTTCCTCACGGAAGACAATTTTTGTATTAAAATATCTGCATCCAATACATATGCTGGTGTATTTCCTGCTTCTGCAATCTGCTCTATCAGTTCCCGCTTCATTTTATCTCTCCTTAAAATACTCTGCCTTCAACCGTTTCCGGTCTATCTTCCCATTTGGTGTCAGCGGCATCTGTTCCACAATAATATACCGTTCGGGAATCATATACTTAATTACCTTTTTTCTCAATTCTTTCTTAATATCGGTTTTATCTGCTTTTCCCTGATAAATGGCTACAATCTGCTGCTTCACATCATCATACAGACAGCACACTCTGTCAATCTCCTGAATCATACCGATATAGGTTTCCAGTTCTCCAAGTTCTACTCTGTGCCCCAAATGTTTAATCTGAAAGTCTTTCCTTCCGACATAAACCAGGTTCCCATCTTCACGGTAATAAGCCATGTCACCGGTGCGGTAAATCAATTCATGATAATTTGGATTCAACGGATTCTGAACAAATACTTTTTGTGTTCTCTCCGTATCGCCATAATATCCCAATGCCAATGTAGAACCTGCCACACAGATTTCTCCCTCCGCATTTACCGTACAAACCTCATTCTGTGATTCATCCAAAAGGAATACTTTTTCGTTCGGGAACGCTTTTCCTATCGGAATGGCTTCCTGACACTCTTCCTCAACCATATAATAAGTGCAATTACAGGTTATCTCCGTAGGGCCATATAAATTAACAAACATTGCCTGCGGCAATGCCTGTCTCCATTCCTGCAAATGTTTAGGCGGCATAACTTCACCGCTAAACAGTATTTTATTAACCGCTGTCGGTATCTTATAAGTAAATCCTCTTAAAGAGGTAATCATACACAACGCAGATACTGCCCATATAAGTGTCGTGATTTTTTCCTCTACCAAAATATCCAATACTTTTTTCGGGAAACTGAAACACTCTTTCGGAATAATATACATAGTAGCACCAGTCAGCAGCATGGAATAAATATCTTTTACGGAAACATCAAAATCAAAAGGCGCCTGATTTCCTATAATATCCTCAGACGTGATATGAAAAATGGAAACAAAATAATGTATAAATTCAATTACGGATTTGTGACCGACGACAACCCCCTTAGGAACTCCCGTAGACCCTGACGTAAAATTAACATATAAAGCATCCGTATCTATGGATTTTTCCCTGACCTGTTTTATGCCATCCTCATCCACCTGAGATTTAACCAAATCCTCTGCAAAAAATATCTGGCCATCAAATTTTATATCTGACAAGCCATCATATGAATCATGGTCTGTAATGAGGCATGGCGCATTTAGTATATCCAGTATTTTCTCAATTCTTTCCGGCGGCTGTATCGGATTCATCAGACTATAACATCCACCGGCATAAGTAATTCCCCAAAAAGTTTCAAGTGCCGTAACTCCCTTTTCCATATAAACCGGAATTGTTTTGCCGAATACCGGCCTTTCAAGCAATGCACTGCCTATTCTCTTAGCATTCTGACACAACTCAGAGAATGTACATTCCCTGTTTCCATCTTTTGCCGCAATTTTATCTGCATAAAAAGCAGATGCATTTTCCAAAAATTCTAAAACATTTGTTTCCATCATCTATTTCCATCCATACTTTTCCGTTATTTACGCCACCAGGCTTTCTACCAGTTTGACAATCGAATCAGCCGTACCGAAATTTTCCGGTGTAACCAAATCCACATCAATCATAATATTAAACGCATCTTCTAATTCAATTACCAATTCCACAATACCAAATGAATCCAAAATCTCCGCATCAAACAAATTGCGTGCTGTATCCTCCACAATTTCCTCATTAAATGATTCCAAAACCTTCATAATCTTTTCTTTCATTTTTCTTCTCCTTTTTCATTATATAATCATGTTCTGCTTTTTCCTGTTTTCATTACCAGCCTTCCATATTCCCCGCACCTGGTATGTACTTTATCAAGATAATCCTGCATCTTCGCAGAAAGCGAGAATGTGTATGCAGATTTTTCTTCCTTCACCAATTCCTGCATCATATAATTAGCAAGTATCATATAGCAGTTTGTATTTCTATACTCAGCCTTTACAATCGTACCGCTGACCACCGCTATTCCTTCCGCTTCGGCATACGTTGCGCTATGCGCAACAATTTCTCCATTTTCACGTATAATATAACTTCTGCCGGTCTGCGTGCGGATACGTTCTGCAAGCTGCGATGTCAGACTTTCCACAGTATAAGGTTCTCCCAATTCCTCATCCGAACAGATCAATTCCGCTATCTCTTTTACATCCTCCTGCACTGCAAGCTGAACTTTTTTATTTTCTCCTATCTTTCTGTACTTATCCATAAGATATACAACACCGTATTCTGCCTTGTAATCCACCAACTTTCCTTCCATCTGCTGTATGATATCTTTTCTGGCCGATATCATTGCAACCGGGTACTGATGCAGCAACTCTAAAACCTGCTCTGTCTTACACTGACTGCTATGGCTGTATACCTGAAAGCTGTCATAATATTTCATAACCGCAAGCACAATTTCCCCCTGCTCTTCTTCTATCCATACCTTCATATTTTCTGACGCAATGCCATAATTCATTACATCAATATAAAAATAAAGACAGTCATGCAGACCTTTTCTGAGATATTCCAAAAGCCTTTCTTTATCCTGCTCACCGGCCTCTCTCATAGTACCTCCTTCTTATATCCTGACATTTTCATAATAGCTCAGTTCCACTGAACCATTTCCTAATTTCTTCAATATAAAAAGCTGCCCCTTCAGCACAGGGGCAGCCCATATAATCTACTATTTTTATATGCCTCCATGCATCTTACCGCCGATATCCCTTCGACTTTTATATATTATTCTATATATATATCGGCCGGAACCATTAATAATTAACCCTGCTTTTATTAAAAAGATACAATCTCCTTAATCGCTGCAATCAACGTCTCATTATCCTCTTCGCTCTTTACTGCCAGCCGGATGAACGCCCCTCCCTGAAATCCCTTTTTTTCGGAAAGATTCTTAATCAGAATATTATATTTCTTAACCAGCAGCATCGCCAAACGAAAAGAATCTATCTCCCCCACCAGTTCACACATAATGTAATTTGCCTGGGAAGGATATACTTTAATTCCCTTTATCTCACTTAATTGCTTTTCCATCTTAACACGCTGTTCCGCAATCTTATCACAGGCAGTCACATAATCATTCTTGTAAAGTCTCTGTATCTGCAGATAATATTCCGCAAAAGAATTGATATTCCAAATAACCATTTTCTGCCTGATCATATTCTGTATTTCCCTGTTCCCGGTAGCCAAAACTCCCAGCCGCAGTCCCGGTACTCCATAGGATTTGCTGACACTCTTCAGCACGATCAGATGCTTATACTTCTTTAAAATAGATTCCCTGATTAATGTGTATCTGCTGTCACACTCCGCAAAGTCCACGAAAGATTCATCCACCACCAAAAAAACACCTTTCTCTTCACACTTCTCCATCAACAACAGAATTTCCTCATAAGTCAGGAATGCTCCGCTTGGATTGTCCGGATTGATAATCAGCAGATTATCCGTATGATCAATTTCTTCCAGCAGCTGCGGCAGATTATAGCGATACCCGTTTGACCTGCTGTCAATTTCCCGTATCTCACATTGGGTAAAACACCGGATATATTCATTAAAAGTAGGAATACAGACAGACATCTTCCCCGATAACGTTCTGCCCAACACATCTATCAACTCAGCCGCTCCGTTTCCTACCAGCAGGTAATCCGCATCCACCTCAAACATATTGGAAGCATTCAGTTTCTGAATATTCATGCCGGAAGGATACTGGGTCAATAAATCCTTAAAGAAATACGACAGCTGGTCCACCATTTTCTGAGGCGGATAATACGGATTAACCAGATAGCAATAATCCTTCATCTTCGGAAATCTCCAATATCCGCCGAAATGCAGCTCATATTTCCACAGAATGTTACTTTCATCCGCGAAAATAGTATTCGCAATATCCAAATCCTGCGCATCGTCAATCTCATACCAGTTTTCATCGCCTAATACATATGCATTCAGTTCCGAATGTTTTATGTGTGCAAAAATCTTCAATACCTGTTCATAATACTGATTTGTGCCATATGCTTTCAGATACGCCCCCAAAAAAGGCAGGTACCGTTTCTCTGAAAATTCCTTGCTGAACTTATAGATATTCACGGTTTTATAGTAACTGTCCGCATCCTCATATTTGAACCTTGTTTTATCAATAAAATCAATGATACGTTTTTTATGATCCAAAACCACTACCGTACCGTCCATCCAATGTTCATATTTGGCAACCACTGCCATGTTTTTTTCTTTCGACTCTACCACTTTCTTAATAATTTCACTTTCAAAAATCAAGTCTGACTCCAGCAATATCGTATCATCTTTCTCCAAATAATCTCTTGCAAGGTACAAAGAATAAATATTATTGGTTGTTTCATAATCATAATTATAAACATACTCAATCTGAATTCCAAAGTTCTTTATGGCCACATACTCCCGTACCTTCTCCGCCTCATATCCAATTACCAAAATCAGTTTATTGATTCCGGCCTCCTTCAAAGCTTCGACTGCCCGCTCCAGCAGTGTTTTGCCCGCGACAGTTACCATACACTTCGTAGCGCTCTCCGTATACTTACCCATCCGCCGTCCCATTCCTGCTGCCAAAATCAACGCCTGCATACATTTTCCTCCTATGTCCCACTATTAATTCCTGCTTTCTCTCATTCATCCTTATTTTCCATAATAAAGCCTAATATTTTTTTGCCTATATAATTCAGCTCCCCGTTTCCTGCATAATTACCCAGTATACAGCCAAGAAAATTAATCAAATCATCTTCTTGCTTTTCATATGCAATTCTTTTCTCCGCCATATCTTCCTGCAGAAAATATGGCCAGATATAATCCCTTGCTACAATCTCTTTACTCCATCCTTTGGGAATCCTACAAGATTTTCCCTCTAATATCTCTCTTTTTCTATCATAAATGAGAACCATATTTCCAAAAGCAGGGAAAATAAATACTTTTTCATCCTCTATACTATATGAATACCTTTTCGTCCGTTCTCCCCAAACATTAAAATTCCAATGAAATCCATCCGGATACTCCAATTTTTTCCACTTATTTCCGCTCCTTAATACCATTTTATCTGCACCTGACGGCAGAACAATGCACTGTGAGTCAGAAAACGGAATAACTCCTGAAAACGGCGTTTCCCACTTCTCCCATTCCACATGAACCCCATAACTTTCCTCTCTGCCTGTTGCCGGATCCCATTCCATGATTTCCGCTTCGTCAGAAAATGTCAGCCAAAACTTACCATCCCATAAATCCATACTGTTAATTTTACAACCTGGCTTTTTTAGTCTGAATATTTCCACCTTGTCATCAGCAAAACTATACCTGACGATCTGTTCCGCATCCGCTACTGGCAGCCAGATTTCATCTTCTCTTACCACCGCCATCCCAAAATAAGGTTCCCTGACCCTCAGCTTTTTTACATATGGCAGCCGCATATCCCAAATATCTTTATAACGCACTTTTCTGCTTTTCAAATTAACTATGATAATAGATCGAAATGCATTACGTACCCAAATCCACAATTCGTCATCATAAATATAAGCACCGGCTGTCCTTATCTCCTCCCATTTACTCTTCCAAGTCAGCAACTTTACATATTCCATTTCATAAGTATCCCTATTAAAAAGAGCAATATTCCGGCCATTCTCCGGAAGAAATATAAGCCATTCATGATAAGGTAATATCTGTCTGTACAATTCCCTGTTTCCTAATTCTCTGTCAAACCTCCTGATAAACTCACTTTCATAATTCAAAGCATTTATTTTAAACAACCCACTGTAAGCTATGCTTGATACCCAAAATTCATTTCCATCCTTAAACACACTGCATACAGGTATCGTTTCATATCCTGACTGCAAGTTGTTTTTTGTATTATATGTTATATCCGCATTCTGCTTCATAACAGGCTTTCCATGATTCTGATACTCCCAGGCAATCGTACTCCAGTCACCATAACAGGCATCGGTTGCTGTCAAAGCCCTTGCCTCATCATCCGTATCATCATAAATTCCCCATCCCTCTTCCTTATACCGCTCCACAAATTCGCTGTATCGGTTTCTCAATTCGGGGCTCATATTCATAAACATACGCTTAATCAGCGGCTGCGGACGCCACCACAACGCAATTTCATCCCGTTGCTCCCGGAATACAGTAAATACCTGTTCCATTTTGTCCAACAGTTTCATACCATCCGTCAAAAGAGCATTGATACAGGTATTATAAAGAATTACTTTCTTTCTTTCACCATCCGGTTTCCAGATTATCCTGCTCCATTCCTCAGGAAGCAGAATACTTCGACCGCCGGAGTCCCGTATTCCGTCAGCCCTTGGTGACCCAAACGCCAGTATCTTCGCCTCCAGCGCCACCCGGTTTACAGACATTCCCTCCGCTTCTGCTCCCGCCATATATTCATTCAAATACCTGTCCCGCATACTTTCCGAATGCACGATCACTTTATCCGCGTGGATAACCCCCGGAAGATAACCTTCCTGTTTCATTTGCACCACAGCATCATCATCTTCTGATTTTGATTTTATATCCTCTGGCAGTAAATACGGCACATAAATCAGATTTTCCGTATACATTCTTAAATTTTCAGCATAAAATCTCTCATCCACACGCTCCGCCGTATCCTGCCCGTCATACGGATTATGGATAAAAATAACATCCGGTTTCCTTACCTCAAATTCATAATCCTGCCAGCCGGTCATCCGGACATTCTCCGGATAAGCGCCTCGCTCATCAGGGATTTCTCCATACGTCCCGTCCGGCTTCAACTCATAAAAAGGAAGGGGCACACAGTATACCTCACACTTTCCTTCCTGCACCGCTGCCTGATAAATGCTTGCCAGACAGTCCCACTCAGAAGCCTTGCAGGGAAAAAAGACAATTTCCATCCGGTCCGCAATCTCTTTCTTCATAGTTTCCTGTACCGCTGCAAGCTGCTCCCCTGCCAGGGCACGATATCCTGCACAGTCTTCCGTATCATCCATATGTTCCGTAATATGATACAGGCTCTCGCAATACTCTTCCAAACAATGTACGGTATCGCATCCCTCTCCATACACCGCTTCAATCTGGCTGCCCATGGCAATCGCCTCATTTTGACAGTCTGCCAGCAATCCCATTATTTCCTCATGCTGACCGTTTCGAACCATTCCATCCAATAACTGCTGTGCCTCCTGCAGGGCTTCCCACATGGAAAATAACTGTTTCCGGACAATCCTGCTCATAATCCTTCCCTCCCTTCCAAAAGTCTTTCCAAATTATCCAGTTTCCCTTTAAAGATACCGGTCTCACTTCTCATATCCTGTATAATCTTGCTATTTCTTTGATCAAGATCATGACTGTGTTTTACCGGCGACAGGTAATTAATCCCATAAGTCCGTATCAATGATTCATGAAATCCCACAGGCACCGGCAGCATGATTCCCTCAAACGGAAGTTCCATGCTTTCCTGATACCATGCCCGCTTATATCCCGCAGCGTGATACTCCAGGCTTCCTATCACAGGCCATACGATGAGTTCCTCACTGTTTTCATTCTCACACAAAGCAAAAAATCCGTTTTCCATCCGCAGCAGCTGGCTCCGGATATTCTTCTCCCGGTCAATCGGCATTCCGTAATCCCGCTCTACCTCTGTCAGTGCACATTCTATCTTTTCGTCTAACTCTTTCCACTCTTCCGCTTTCACTGTACTGCCCTTTTCATCCCCATCCTGTATCTTTTTCCGTTCCTTCAATAAATCCACAATCCTGTCCAGCCGGCCAATCTGTGATGCCGCATAATAGTATTCCTCTTCTCGATCCCACTGATTATCAAACATAAAGATATCCACTCCGGCCGAATACGGATAACCATGGAATCGCTCTAAATACCATGTTTCCGTATTAATGCCATACTTTCCGTTTACCACCCTGGCAAACGGCATATCCCATGTCTCATCATGATAAGGATCCAAACTGACAAACGGAAATGCCAGTTCCATCTCCACCACGCTTAAGAATCTCATATAATCTTTGCGCAGCATTGTGATATCCAAATCGTCATCCCACGGAATGAATCCATTATGCCGTACCGCTCCCAGCAAAGTCCCGTAAGCCAGAAAATAAGTAATATTATGTTTCCTGCAAATACGGTCTATCTCCATAAGCACTTCCAGATTAGCCGCCCACAACCGCTTTTTATCACCTTCAACATAATATCCGTCCCTTATCTCTCCCTGAAAGTATTTCTCATCAAATGCTATCATTTCCCATTCTCCTCGTCCTCAATATTTCTTTACCAGGAATATATCTGCCTGCCTGTCTCCCAGTTCCTCTCCAAACACGGGCAGAGTACCGATTTCTCTAACTCGAGCCTCTCCTTTCACGGCCTCTTCCATCCAGATAAATCCGGGATAAAGTATGGACAAATCTTCTATCAGCATCTCATAACAGCCCTGCTTTTTTAAATAGGAAGGTACAAATTCAGTCATAACCGGTATGTCCACCGATTCCAGCAATTTTTTTGCCCCATCTATTGCATATCCCTCATAGCCTTCCACATCAATCCATAAATATCTGATATCCCCGTTCCTTATGCCGGACCTTTCCAAATAATCATCTAGTGTTGTACTTTCTACCTCTTCAGCCTCCCATATCTGAACCATATCTTTCGGCACCACACGGGAGGCTCCGGGATTAAATATATTTTTTTCCACCAAATTAACGGTCGTCCGGTTGGAAATTACCTTTTCTACAAGAAGAATTTTTTCTTCCGAAATATCATTCAGTGCACAATTTGCCCTAAAAATCCGTATATTGTCTCTGACCGGTTCAAAAGCAATAATTTTAAGTTGCGGAGCTTTTACCTTGTTTACATATATGGAGGTGGTTCCGATATTTCCTCCTATATCCAAAAATATCCCCTCCGCTTCACTGGCCTCATACCCATAAAACTCCTCTGCCAGCTCGAAAAAAATATCTATCTCCTTTTTAGACCATGTTTCGCCCGTATCATACATACTGCGTATGATCATACTATCCTGACTGTTTCCGATATATTTTACCCCATCCGCCTCACAGCTCATAAACGGCACATGCTTGCAATACTTCATCTGTCCAATTATTTTCCTCTGTCCGGCAATTATCTGCTTTTCACCACATATCAGTTCATAAATCAACGTTCCTGCCAGATCCGTTCTCACCGCATACTCCCACCATATCTTATGGGCATAGGCATCTATATTTTTTACCACCCACGGCTTAGACGGCCCTCCATAATGAATAATGGACACATATTGTCTCACTTCCCCTTCTTTTCCGCCTTTCAGGCAGGCATTAAAAAAGTCATAGCGAAACTCATCCAAAAGCCCGGTCTTTTTCCAGTGGACGAGATTAATAATATCCTGATCCGGTGCCAGCAGCCTTCCTTCCTGTTCCCGCATGGTACTTAAATACTCTTCCACTATATCCCTTTCCCTCAAGGCAGAAAGGTTCATCAGTATCACACCACTGTTAATATATACAAAATCTCTGTCTTTCTTTAACTGTGCAAACAATTCCCTTCGTTTATCCTGAAACTCTTCCTGCAATACCGTGGAAAAATCCCGGCATCCTACCAGCTCATATCCCTGCATATCCATAAAATAGAAGTCATAAAGAGGCTTATTCACAATGATATCCGCATCCAAATATAATATCCTTTCTATCCCCTCCGGCAGCACTTTGGTCATAAACAGACGGAAATAGGCTTCCTCCGGCCATTCCTTTGTGGTCTGCACATTTTCAGGCAGAAGGGATGGCGAAATATCATAAAAGAAAATATGGTTTCCAAATTTCCGGGCCTGCCTCTCCAACCCTTGCTTATCTCCTTCTGTCAGTTTATCATGCAGTACATGCACGCACACCTTGCAAAGAGAATTATTTTCATACAGCGATTGAAGCATAACCGCGGCATAAACCACATATCCACGATTCAGGGCCACCGCGACATGCATCACATTCTTCTCCCTGCTTTCTGACCATACTCTGCCATCGGCCAAAAGATATTTGTCCCACCTCCGATTTAAAAAAAGGGCGTCTTCCCAGTAATAAGGCGCCATACTCCCCCCGCCAAGCGTCTCTTTTTCCACGAAACGAATATGATTCTCCCACGACAGCGTTCCATTTCTTAACAACTGTGCAACAGCCTCTATAGCTTGTCTGTCCCTGCAGGTTTCCACCCTGCGTACCATAAAACGGTAGTTTTCTTCCTCCACTGTCATTTCTGTATTTCCGCAGTCATAAATACACCATGGAACTTTCTGCCTGGGAAGTATGGCACGGGTATATAACTTTCCTTTTTCTTTGTCCCTTTCTGCCGGATAACGGACTGCAATAAAAATTGGGTTTACCGCCTTTACCCACAGCGCTTCTTTTCGATCCTGACGATTTATTTCTTTCAGTCCCTTCTCATTCCATAAAAGCACCCACCCATGGTTCATATCTTCCGAATTCTCTCCGCCCAGAATTCCGACGGCATCGACCTCCGGATTCTCTCTAAATACAGTCAACAAGTCATAAAGTATCAAATCATGAATAATCAGAGTATGCTGATCCATATATATTTTGTATTCCGCGCTGCTCGCCGCCTCAGCCTCCCGAACACCTTCAGTAAAGTCAGTTTCTTCCGTTATTCCGATAATTTCTACATCCATTCCTAACGGCATCTGTATTTTTCCGATATAGTACATACATTCTTCCAAATAGCGTTCCTCATCATAAAATATGACAAATGCTACGGTACATCTTTTCGTCTCCAAACTCATAACTATCCTCCCAGCTATTCCCTGTTGTATTGTCAGAATCCATGAAAATCCATCTGAATCCCGGTGCATTCCTTACTTAAGAGTAGACCGTTTCCAAAATGGTATCTAGGCGCTCCTTATAAGTATGCCTCTGCTTCACCTTCCGGTATCCGTTTTCTGCAATTTCCTGCCTCTCCTTTTCATGCGACAGGTAGTATTCCGCCTTTTGCATCAGATCCTCATAATCCGTATAATATACATAATCTTCCCCACACTGGAAATATTCTTCATAATCCGACTGGTAATTACTCAAGAGAAATCCCCCGCTTCCCATGATTTCAAAGGAGCGCAGTGGAATTCCGGACAGAATGCTCCTGAGGGAAATATTGAGGTTAATCTTAGAACACCTGTATATCATAGAAGCCTCCTTCATTACATCCGCCGTTCCTCTGTTTCTTACTCTCGGAAGTTCCGATGTCTGCTCATAAGTATAGAGATCCACCTGCCACTGCCGGGACAGTAAATCCAAAATCTCCATCCGCTCCAATGCCGTAACCTGTCTTGCCAGAAAGTAATGCGCATACACCCATTCCAGCCTTTCAAATCCATCCTGGTTCATGATCAGGGGACAATGCTTCATCATATCCTCCATGATTTCCGGAACAAGCGCTCCTTCCAACAGAAACTCACCGTAAACCCGCTTCTGCATCTGAACGCATCCATCCAGATACCCTTTGGTATATCCGCTGATTTCCCCCAGCCTGTCATAAAACCTGTGCTTTTTCTCACAATAAGTGGAACCGATAAAAGAAATCTGTGTCCTGTAAAAATCTCTTTCCTCCTCCGATACCATGTATGTATCATACCGCTCCACAGGCGCCGCCATCGGCAGATAATACACCGTATTGATTCCCTGATTCCACAAATCCTCACATGTCCCTCTGTCAAAAATGAAGACATAATTATACGGGAAACCTATGGTATTGGAATACAACTGAATAAAAGGACTGTCAAAGGTCCACGACACATATTTTACCTTACATGCATTACAGGCAAGGGAAACTACCGGAAAGTAATTGAATGAAAATACAAAATCAAACCGGTCTGCTGCAATCGCCCGTATCAGCTTCTCGCACAACTGCTCATTCAGCCTGGTATTCTCTGTTTCCCTCGGGAAAGGATAATATACGATTTCCCATCCCCTTTTTCCTAATTCCTCAGACAAATCCGCCTGTCCTAAACTTTTCCACTCCATGAACAAAACCTTCATGCCGTCCTATCTCCCATCCACACATGCCAACAGTCTCTCAATCCTTTTTCCATAATGGTGTCCGGCTTTTACCTTTCGGTATCCGTTACAGGCTATTTCCATCCGTTCCTCCTCATGGGACAGATAATAATCCGTCAGCTTCATCAGTTCCTCCTGGTCAGAATAATATACATAATCAATACCGGGTTCAAAGAATTCCAAGAAATCTTCCTGATAATTTGTCAGCAGAAAACCGCCGCATCCCATTATATCCATAGCCCGCAGCGGAATTCCGGTACGAATACTCCGAAGGGTCATATTCAAATTAACTTTGGAATTTTGAAAGACAAGGGGCATTTCCGTCATATAATCCACAGGACCGCAATGAATGACCCGCTCTAAAACCGGAGCCGTTTTTGGCGCATACAGCTTCACTTCAAACCTCTCCCCCAAACGTTTCAGCTGCTCTGCCCTCTGGTCTCCGGTCAGTTTTCTCGCCAGGAAATAATTGGCATAAATCCATGCATCCGATTCCCACTCATCCGGTTCCTTTTTCACAGGACAGACCCGCTGTAATTCCCTGATGATATCATCGGTCAGCAATTCTTCCAAGAGAAAACTTCCGTACAAATCTTTCTGCATGTCCATAATCGCCTGCAGATAGCCTGCCGTATAATCATTCACTTGATAAAAATAACGGAAAAAATCCTGATTTCCTTCCTGATAGGTGGAACCCACAAAAGAAACATCTGCCTGATAACGCTCTTTTTTCGTTCCGGATGGCCTAAGGCTGTCATAATAGGCAACCGGAGCCGCCATCGGCAGATAAAATGCATTCCGTACACCATGCTGCCTGAATTCGCAGAATAAAGATTTATCAAAAAAGAACATATAATTGGTATCCAGCATTGTATATTTAGAATATAAAAGCATATAAGGAGAATCATAAACCCATGCCGCATACTTTACGGCACATTCGTTACATACCTTTGCCGCCACCGGAAAAAAATTAAAAGAAAAAACCAATCCGTAGTCTTTCTCTTTTAAAGTTTTCCGAAGCCTTTGACACAACGGCTCGTTCTCGCGCATATTCTCCTTCCCAAACGGCCATGAAAACATTTCTGTTTTACAGCCGGCTTTTTGAAACTCTTCTATCACATACTCATGTGCAAAGCTGTCCCACTCCAATATCAATACATTCATATGCTCTCATACACTCCGTATCTTTTTCTGATATCAAAAGAGAGCTGGAATTTCCAGCTCTCTTCGAAACACTTTATAAAGTGCTGTACTTCGCAAATACTTAATACTTTACGAAAGTAAGGATAATACACCCTGATTTGTCTGATTAGCCTGTGCCAACATAGCCTGACCAGCCTGAGCAAGAATCTGGTTGTTAGAGTATGTTACCATGGTCTTAGCCATATCTGTATCACGGATACGAGATTCAGCAGCTGTCGTATTCTCAACGATGTTATCCAAGTTGCTGATGGTATGCTCTAAACGATTCTGAACAGCACCAAGTGCGGAACGAGCAGATGCAACGGTCTCCATCTGAGTCTTAACTGTGTCAATGAAAGTAGACGGAGCAGTATTTGTAGAAGCCTTCCAGTTATTTGTCATTGATAAAGCTGTTGCAACACCCTTCATATCTGTAATAGTAACGCTCAGAGTCTCACCATTCTCATTACCAACCTGGAATGTGAAAGACTTACCGCCGCTCAATACCTTCTGGTCATTGAACTTGGTTGTTGTTGCAATACGCTCAATCTCGGAAGCCAACTGGTTAACTTCGTCAGCAATGTACTGTTTCTGTGTAGATGTGTAAGTACCGTTTGCTGCCTTAACTGCCAACTCATTCATTCTCTGAAGCATATCGGAGATTTCATTCATAGCACCTTCAGCAGACTGTACCAGTGATACGCCGTCCTGTGCATTCGTAGAAGCCTGATCCAAACCTCTGATCTGACGTCTCATTTTTTCGGAAACGGAAAGTCCTGCCGCATCATCTGCTGCACGGTTAATCCTGTAACCGGAAGATAATCTCTCTGTCTGCTTAGCCTGTGCACTCGTTGTGATTCCTAACATTCTGTTAGAGTTCATAGCTGTAAGATTGTGTTGTACTACCATAATATATTCCTCCTTGAATATGTGGTGGCTTCCCTGCCACCCTGTTTTTCAATGTTTGGTTAAGGCCGTACGCTCCTTCCCCATCCATCAGTTTACTAAGTAATTTGTTTTACTTGTATATTATATCGGAATGATTTCCGAATACTTTATACCTAAATTTAATTTTTTATATATTTTTTTATTTCTCTTTTATTTACTTCTTCCGGTCCATGAACTGCGGCATATTAATCTGCGACTGGCTCATATTCCGGTAATAATCCATCGCTGCCTTGGAACTTCTCCTCCCCTTCTGCAGTTCCTGCTTCCGGTTTGCAAAGTAAGCTTCCGCCAGTGCCTTATTCCGTGCTTCCTGCGTCTGTATGGAAACACTTTTTTCCGTCACCCGGGTAATCAGTTTCTGTATGGAAGCAATCTGCACCTTATACTTTTCCCTGCCTGACGTCAACTGTTCCCTGATGTTCTCATAAAGGTTTTCAAAGCCTTCGTCCAGTTTATTCAGTTCGTCGATAAATGCGCCTTTTTCCTCTATGGTTTCATCAAATGCTTCCTCTGACACAGGTTCCTGTTTCAATATTTCTTCCTGTCTCTGGTTCGCCTCTTCGATCTTCTCCAGCACACCCATCTTCTTATGCAGGCTCTCTTCCAAGACCTGAAGATAATTTTCTATCATACCGTTCCTTTCTCCCTGCCGAAACGCATGACTTCTTTCCATGTATCCCGCACGGATCGGAGATGCCCGCATACTTCCTCAAGAATCTCCTTGTCTTTCTTTATATTGGCTTCCACCAGGCGGTCGTGCAGATATACATAAATATTTTCAAAGTCCTTAGCCACCGGATAGCGCATATCCAGTGTTTCCCTCAGATATCCGATAATGTTTTCCGCTTTTACAATATTCTTATGGGTCTTTTCGATATCATTCTGTTCAATCCCCATGATTGCAATGTTGCAGAACTTAATCGCCCCCTCGTAAAGCATCAGTGTCAGTTCTGCGGGAGATGCCGTCATTACTTTATTATTCCCGTATTGTGCATAACCTCTTGGTAGCGCCATTTTATTGTCAACCTCCTAATAAAGCAGATACCGCATTCTGGTTGGACTGCATCTTTGCCAGTGCCGTTTCCATGGCTGAGAACTTCTTATACCATCTGTCCTCCAGGGCGGTCAGCTTTTCTTCTTCTTTCTTTATTTTCGTTGTATAATTATCATACTCTTCTTTCATCTTCTTATCATCATAGAATTTTCCGAAGCTTCTGACACCGTCCACGCTTCTGGACTGCTTATCCAGCTCTGCATACAGATTCTGTGACAATTGTGCGAAGAAAGAAATTACCGTATCCGGGTCTGCCGCAATAGCAGCCTTCAGCGAATTTTCTTTGGAACTTACCGCATCGTCATCCTCGTCGCCATTAATATGGTATGCATTTTTCTCATTTTCCCCTGCGTTAAAATATCCCAATGTCTCAATGCCGAAATGGGACAGATACATCTTCTCGCCATTTACGGTCACACCCTGTAACAGGATATTCTTCATACCGGAAGAAATGGTGGACAGGTTGGAATCCCTGCGCAGAATGGAATCCTTGATCTTCGTTTCCCACTTCTCGATTTCGGAATCCGACATTTCATCCCTTTCATCATCCGTAAGCGGTTCATAGCCCTTGGAGGATTCTGCATTATACAGTTTATCCATCTCATTGATCAAACTATTATATTCCTTAAAGAAATTTTTAATCATATTATAGATACCATCGGTATCCTGTCTAGTCGTCAGGGTCACTTCATCGCCGCCCTCCTGAAGAGCCGTAATCGTTAAACCATTAACCTCAAAAGTATTGCTGTCGCTGGTATACCTTACACCGTTCAATTCAATTGTTGCGTCTTTTCCGCCTCCCGTAACAACACTCTGCCCTGCGGCTGCCAGTCCCAGTTTCTGTAATGCATCCGCACCGTCGCTACCAACTCCCGTTATGGTAAAATCGTTCGTTTCCCCGCTCTTCCTTGATGCAATATGGAGCCTGCCATTCTTCGAGTCAAAGCTTGCTTCCACACCTGCATTCTTGAGACTTCCTACGAGTCCGTCAATCGTCATTCCTGCGGTAATCTCTATCTCCTTCGGTGTCCCGCCCTTTGATGCAGCCACCTGAATTTTGCTGCCTGCAGTGATGCCCAAAGAAGCAAGCGTTGTATTTCCTGTTGCCCCGCTCAGTTCTTCTCCCGTCACATAACCCGTAGTAGCAAGATTCACCACTTTCAATCTCTGGGTTGCATTCATGGCGTTGTCACTGGTAATCACGCTTGCAACGGAAGAATTGGATACATCCGTCGTTTTCTTGCTGTAATCAGTCTCCATACGCATATTATTCAACGTAGAATTAAACAGCTTATAAATCTTGGAATTCAGTTCTTTCCATGCTTCCTGCTTCCATCCCAGTTTTGTCTGGCTCTTTTTTACTTTTTCCCCCTTGGTCTTCTGCGCCTTTACCAGTTCGCTTATGATGGATTCCGTATCCAGCCCGGAATTCATACCCGTAATTCTAATCGGCATATTCTCTCCTCCTATTCTGTCCTATTCCTAACCTATAACTTCTCATCTACCATGATCCCTGCCAGTTCCCACACCTTTGCGATCATATCCAAAGTCTCTTCCGGCGGGAATTCTTTAATCACTTCTTTCGTATCCTTATCCACTATTTTAATCATGACTCTGTTGGTGTCGTCATGGATACCGAAAACTGCTTCCGAATGAGGCATATTCTTGTTCAGCTGCTCAACCGCTTTCTTGACTTTCTCATTCTTGGCCTGCTGCGCCTCACCCTTTTCCCCGCTCTGATCCTGGCCGCTCTGACCTTCTTTACCGTCCGGTTTTGCAACCGATAGTGTCATGGTATCCACCTGCGCCACCTGTTCGGGAGTAGAAACTTCCGTGTTTTCCGCTGCCGGTTTCGGTTCGACCGTTTTCTGTACAGTCTGAGTCTGGACTGACATGATGCTTCCTAATGGTTCTATTGCCATTGTAATCACCTCCGTGTGATATTATAAATATGATGTTGCATGATACTTAAAGAAACTCATTATATACGTCTAGTACATATATCGGCCAAATTTAATAAAAATTTAGACTTTTGGTATTTAATTCTGCATTTCCTGCGGATGACACCGTTTATAACATGGCAAAAAGCCCGATAAGAAAACCATAAATTCTTACCGGGCCTCATATTTTTATCCAAGCAGCTTCTTCAAAGCCTCCATGCCGTCCGTTTCCACCGCTTCCTTATTGGCATTCTGTATCTGTACATAAACCTCTTTGCGGTAGATCGGCACTTCCTTCGGTGCGGTAATACCAATCTTCACCTGCTCGCCTTTGATTTCAAGTATCGTGATTTCCACATTATTATTAATGACTAACGCTTCGTTTTTTCTTCTCGATAAGGCTAACATTTATTCACCCGCTTTCCTGGCCTGCAGGATTTCGTAGATGGGAAACTTCACTTTGTACTCTTCCCCTTCTATGATTGCCTGACATGCCTTTCTGTTCCCGCTGTTAATGATAATAGGCCCTTTTAGGTTTACTGTCATCTTTGTAAGGTCCTGCGGCACCGTAAGCGTTACAAGCACCAGAGTCTCCTCCTGTGTCAGTTCCCCCAAAGGTTTTAACAGTTCATCGTCCACTTCCGGATTATAATCCTCTTTTACGATCAGCGGATCCATCACAGGCATGGCAAATGCCGGTTCCTGTATGGACTGCAGCCAGTGAATGGCCGTTATACCGTCTTCTTCATCATGAAGCATGGCAAAATCCGTCAGGTCGGGAAACCCGATAATCCCGCCCGGAAAGTGAATAATCCTGTCTTCATCTATGGATACTTCTCCAAATACCTTTGTTGTGATCGTCATGGTTTTCTCCTTAAATATAGTTCATCAGCGAATTCTGAAGAATCTTGCTGGTTGCCATAAGCGCCGAATTATAAGTATTATCCATACTGGTCAGCTGAACCATTACTTCGGTGACATCAATATCCTCATTGGCGGACTGCAGAGTCTTAAATGTGGTTTTCTGCGTAGTCAGACGGTTCATGATCAGATCCAAACGGTCTGACCTCGTACCGTTGTCCGTAACAGCTACATTGGCATCGCTTTGGAAGTCACTTACCTGCGAGATCAGATGCTCGAATTTCTTCTGCATATTGTCACGGATATAGGTATAAGCTTTATCTGCAGCCGCATATGTCGCCACAATATTTTCGTAGCCCGGAGCGCCTTCCTCTATCTCGTCTTTCATCAGCTTCAGATTGGTTCTGGCCGTATCGATTTCCTTCAGCTTCGCAAGTGCGTTTTCCAAATCGTCGATCACACGGTCCATATTCATGGAAAATACTTCCTTAGCCTCTGTATTCACACGGATGGACTGATTATACCCTACGTCATACTCCATAAACTGTTTTTCCCCGTTCATGGATATATAATCCACGGGAGGATTCACCGTCTCATCCTTGCTCCAGTTATAGTTTACCGTTGTACCATCGTCATTCGTCTTTGTACATTCGAAATAGTGCTGGGGCCTCATATCCCCTTTCTTCCATGTATCCTTCTCATAGGAAATCCGTATCTGCGAATCCGTTGTCAGCGGCGAACCGCCGCCGTTATTAACATTAAACGTACTGTTATAGAGTGTCTCGCCAATCAGCAATTCCCCTGTTTCAGGAACCAAAACCGCCTGCGTCGGATTCTGCTTTACCACCTCGTACGGATTCGGATTCGCCGTTGAAGAAACATACATAAGATTACCTGCCGCAGCAGAAACCAGATTCGCGGTCGTCGGCGGAACCGTCGCTGCATTTGTCACATAATCAATTGAAAGATTTGCCCCGTTCGCGGTCTTCAGATCATCATATGCCAGCATGATGCGGTGGATATCCGTACTCTCTATTGTATTCTCATTTTCACCCGGTGTCGTTGCAGTCACCGGATCATAGTTTTCCTTTGAGATTCCCTTCAGATTGCCGATGGTAGTATAATTCAGCGTATCGATCGCAGAAACATCCACCTTTTCCCAAATCTTGAAGTCCTCCTTGGCATCCTCCGTATAAGTCAGACTCGAATTCGTCCTGAATCCCGTAAAAACATATCTGCCTGCGAAATCCACATTTCCCGTGGAGTAATATTCATCCCTTAAGGATTTCAGCTGTGTCACAATAATTTCCAAATTATCATAACCAAGGTCATCCTCGGCGCCTCTTGTAGCCTGCTCCGTCATTTTTCTCAGCACTTCCGTTGTTGTATCCAGCGCGTCCGCAGTCACCTTCAGCCAGCTCTTCGCATCCTCTGCATTTTTTTCATGGTACTGGGTGATCTGCGACACGTCACTGCGAAGTCTCAGCGCGCGCACCGCAATGACCGGGTCGTCGGAAGGCCTGGTAATTTTCTTATTTGTAGACATCTGCGTGCTCAGTTTATCCACCAGTGCCTTATTATTGTTAATGTTATACAGGGAATTATTCTGCATGATCTTATTTGTCATTCTCATAGTCATCTATCTCCTTTTTAAGACGTCTCCGGATACCGGAAAACCGCTCCTGAGGTTCCCCGCTTTCCTGTCTGCCGTTATACTCCGGTCTGAAGAATCAGTCTGTCATACACTTCCGTCAGGGTCTGTATCATCTTGGAGGACAGCGTATACGCATGTTCATACTTAATCATATTCGTTGCCTCTTCATCCTCGTCCACGCTGGATATGGACGCTCTCTGGTTCTCAATGGTGACCGCGATTCCATGATATGTATTATAGAAATCCTCGGCATTACGCGCATTGAGCCCCACATCCGAAAGAAGGGTATCCAAAAATTCTCCGGCAGTGGAATTCCGGAAGCTGAACTTCGTCTTATCCACTAGGGCTGCTTTCAGCTCGTCTACCTGACCGCATTCTTCCACACCTATTTCAGCCGTGGATTTCGTACCAAGCAGATCCGCATCCGCCAGCAGTTCACTGTTGATCTGAATATTGAAAGCCGTCATCTCATAATATCCGTCGGCATCCAAAAAATCGTCCAGTCCATACTGGGACTGAAGATTGTTTCCATCCGCCACCGGCTTCTTTGCCGTAAAGAAAGTCAGCTCATTGCCGCCCTTACCGAACAGATTGCCGTTCACGTCATAGCCTTTCCCGAAAATCTCATTCACTTTTGCCGAGAATGTACGGACAAATTCATTCATCTGCGAAAGATAGTAAGGAATCCCCTGATAATTGATATCCTGGCCGACCTCCGCCTCTTTGCCCATCATGGCTGACGTAACCCTCGTATCACACTTTGCATCATTCATGAGGAATGTATACGTGGAAGTCGCTTCATCATATTCCCAGGAAGTATAGTAAAACTGCGTATTTCCGATCACAATATCGCCGCCCTTATCCGTAGGGGCATTGGGAAGCGTACATTTATTCATATCCTGAAGATAGCTCTTTGTCGCTTTCACTTTGACTTCCGTGCCGCTCACGCCCTGGGTCACACCGGTAACCAGGCCGGAAAATGCCTGATTGTTATTGCCGTCCCTCATGGCGATCAGGCCGCGCAGAGAACCTTTCATGGATGCATTATGCAGGTTGAAATCATTTCCGTTATCCCAAAATACATCGTATAAACCGTCCGCATCCGTCTGATTGATCTTTTCATCATCTTTTCTGGAGCGGCATTCCAACGTATGGAAATCGCTGTTATCCACAAGGCACTGCCCCCCGGCGATATAAACGATGAATCTTGTACCGCCCGTTTCCCTCTCCGGATTATTGGAATCCGTCAGCGGAAATTCTTCCGTTTTCACATCTACGATTTCCGACAGTTCATCCAGCAGCAGATCCCTCTTATCCCTTAATTCATTTGCCTTTGTATTCGTGCCGATCATTTCGATCACGTTGATCTGCTTATTCAGCGTCGCAATCTCGGTGGAAATGGAATTGATCCGATCCACACGGATCTTAATCTCGGAATTGACATCTTTCTGCAGCTCTTTCAGGTTGCCCGCGGTGTTATTGAAATATTCCGCCATCTTCTGGGCCGCCGCAATGAACTGTTTCTTGGCGTCCGTACTGCTGCGGTTCGTGGACAGAGTCTCCAAGGTAGCGGAAAACGAATTGAAGATCGTTCCAAAACCGGAATCTCCGTCATCGTCAAAATACTGCTGAAGGGTATCGCAGTAATAATTCTTAATATCATACTCCATCATCGTGGAATTATTGTCCCTGAAACGCATGTCATAAAAGGCATCCCTGACACGTTCGATTGCCACGGTATCCACACCGGCGCCGGCACAGCCGTAAGTGGCAAACACACGGAGCGCATTAGCCGCTTCCTGCGTTACCTGCTGCCTGCTGTAACCTTCCGTATATACATTGGAAATATTGTTGCCGGTCGTATTCAGCGCGGCATTGGCCGCCCGAAGCCCCGAAGCTGCGATTGATAATCCAAAAAATTGTGATGGCATTTTTTCTCACCTTACCTTCCCAATGTATTAATGATATGCTCTATCATTTCGTCAATTACGTTAACATAACGGCTGGAAGCATTGAACGCATTCTGGAATTTGATCATAAACTCCATTTCTTCCTCCGAAGAAACGCCCAGCACCTGTTCCCTCGCAGAAGTCGTCTCATTGATGGTAGCCTCCTGCGCTGTCTGGAAGTCTTTATTCATTTCGCCGGTATTACTGATCTGACTGATCAATGCATTATAAAACCGGAGGATATTGGTCTTCGTCTGAAGGTTCGGATTCAGCATATAAGTTTCCGCCTCAAAAGCATCCAGCATTTTCCGTATGGCTGCCTTATCCTCCGAATCATCTTTTAACCGGAAGGACAGATTGCCCGGTTCCCGTTTCAGGTCTTCGCTCACGATCATGTTCCGTATCGAAAAGCCCACATCCGGGTCATCCGTTATCAGCTCAAACATCTGGTAGGGCCGGCCGTTGCTGTCTTTTAAGTAATTCGTGTCCGGTTCGCTCAGCGCCGCCTGCCGGAGCACGTCATTGATGGTAGTGGCCACATAATGGATCAGCCGGTCAAATTCCGCCTGTACATTCATCAGGAGCGATTGGGAAATATCCCTGTTATAAGGTCCTTCATTCTCCAAATCCTGATAGGTCGCCCGTTTTTCTCCCCTTGCCAGCAGCGTTGCCCGCATGGAGCCAATGTCCGTATTCATGACCGTGGAAATCTTCTGTGTGGGATCGTACATCCTGCATGCTTCCAGATCCAGTTCTTTCTCTCCCAGCGAATTGGTCGTATATTTCGCCAGCTGTTTCCAGTACGGTGTATGGAATCCTGTTTCTTTATCCGTATATATCTCTACTTTATTTGACAGATCCGAAGTCACGAAATCGACTCCTTCGAATTTCACACTGACCACGCCGTTAAAATCTTCTTCGTAGCTGATGCGGCCCATTTTCCCCAGTTCATCCAGGATCAGATTTCTTCTGTCCCGCAGGTCATTGGCATGTTCCACATCGCCTGCTTCCATACGCATGATCTGCTTATTAATGAACACCAGCTCATCGCCGTAAGCATTGATCTGGTCCACCATTTTGGCGACCTGCGCATTCAGGTTATCCTGCTGTTCGCACAGTCCGTCATAAACCAGTGCGGCTCTCGTAAGAAACTGGTCACAGCGGGAAACAAACATATTCTGATTCGTCAGTTCACAGGGGTCTTCATACAGATCCTGCATGATCTTCCATAAATTCTCTAAAGACTCCGAAAATTCCACACCCTGAAACTCACCGAACAAATCTTCCATTTCCTCGATCACTTTTGTATTCGTTTCGTAAAAAGAAAGACGTCCTGATTCTTTACGGTAGGTCTTATCCAAAAATACATCCCTTACCTGTCTCGTTTGGGAATAAACCACGCCCAGACCATACTGCTGATAAGAAACAGCTGAGGCGCTGCTGGAAAGATTAATGTAGCTTCTCGTACCAAGCAGGATCTGCTGCCTTGTATACCCCTTGGTATCTGTATTCGACATATTATGGGCTGTCGTATTTAATGTGTTCTGTGCTGTCTGAAGTCCGGACGCACCTATATATAAACTTCCAAATAACGGCATATGATATCACCTCTCCTTTAGGATTATTGTTTTGCATCAAACTCGCTTCTGCCTACCCCGATCACGCTGCCCGTGCTGTATGCACCTTTGTTATAATTGGCCGTTTGCGGAGCCGCTTTCATCGCCTGGAACATGTTTATGTCAAATTCAACCATTTCCAGTGCACTGGCAATGAGTTCCCTGTTCTGTTCATTCATCCGTTTTTCCCTGTGCACTACATCTCTTAATCTGTCATAAACCATGGCCAGTTTCTGCTGCTCTGCCGGCCTCGGTTCCAGCATCTGAATAATACTGTCCAGCTTCAAATCTTCAACATCCCTGTTTACCACGTTGGCGATATCACGAACCACTTCCTGTCTCTTACGATCTAACTGATTGATTCTGCTCACAACGATTTGTTCTTCATCCGTGATTTTTGATAGCTCTTTAAGATTACCGGATATAATGACCGGTTTTTTTTGGGTAGATAGCCCCAGCAAGTTCTCATATTCTTCACATAAGTCACCTAATGTCACGATCAGGTTTTCCATCAGACTTGCCACGGGCTTACCTCATTTCTTCCAATCTGTTTAATAATTTATCAGCAAATTTCTCAACGCTCACCTCGTAAGTACCTGCCTGAATACTTTTCCTGAGAGGAGCCGTTACATCTTCCCTGACATCTGCCGCTGCCGCCACCGCCTGTTTTGCGATCTGGTAGTCCCTGCCCACGCTTGATATCTCAAGCTGGTCTGCTTCCGACGCATTCGCCTTTACGCTCTTACGGCTCTTGTCCGCCTTGGATGTGTTATATATCTGCTGAACCTGTGTATATGCCTCAATACGCATCGTTCACTCCTCCTTTCGTGAAATATTACTGATGTCTTATTATTATTATCGGACTTTTGGTAAATTTCTTTAGGGTAATTTTCCAAATACGCAAAAATCCCCCAAACCGCTTGCCAGAACCGAAATAAATGTTACGCTTCTTAAAATATATGGAAAAACAGCTGCAGCGGAGCGCAAGCCGGAAGAGTGGACGCTGCAAAAAGCAGATTCCTTCATTGGAATCTGCTGCGCAGAAAAAAGATCAGCAAAGACGTTATTTTCATTTCCCACGCCGGCTGCAGCGTGGAACAGCAGAACTTCATCCAAAGAGAGGCGCTGCGGCGGATTCCCTTCGAAAAGGTGATCATCATGCAGCGTTCTTCGGTTTCCGCGTCCTGCAATACGGGAATCGGGACTTTTGGCTTCGCTGTTTACCGGAATATAGATGAAGGGGATTTTTGACGGTGCCTGCGGATTTTTCCATTATAGAATATCATCACTGTCATATTCTATAATGGAAAATTTTTTTACGGATCCGGCTTCCCTGACAGCCTCTGAAAGCTTTTCCGGATATTTGACTGACAACTCCAGTACCATATCCAAACCCTTGTCTGTAAAATTCCTGCTCTTTACCCGGAATTTCTTCGTCTGCCCGCCTATTTTTTCAAGCACCTGCTTTTCGTCTTCCGGAGAACAATTCAGTACTAATACAAATGGCTTCTTTCCGAAAGAGACATGTTCCAACACGATCAGCATGACCGTCACGATGACCGATGTCAGAACCGCCACTTCATAAAGCTGGCAGCCGCAGGTTATCCCGATATGAATCGACCACAAAAGGTATAGCATGTCCACCGGATCTTTCACCGCTGTCCGGAACCGGATGATCGCCAGCGCACCGATCGTTCCCAATGTAATGACTATATTGGTCTGCAGACATAAAATAATCGTAGATATAAAAAGCGGCAGTATCGCAATACAGATATTAAATGACCGGTTATAGAACGCCCGGTGTGACACGATTCTGTAAACCAGAAATTCATATGCGCTTAACAGCAGCGCCACCAGCAGCACCGCAACGATCACGGATGTATATAATATAGAATTATAATAGGAATTTGATATAGTTTCTAAAGCAGTTTTCATCGTATTCATTTTATCTCTCCATACTCTGTAAATTTTTTCTTCCGACACAATATTTGGAAAAAGAAGAAAGGATCAGCTTCCGGTTTGTGATCAGATGCTTTATATACCCCGGCATAATATAATCAAACTTGACTTCCAGAATATACTGTCCTTTCTCCTGCACCGGATACCGCATATAGCCGCCGTCCAGAAAATGGGAAAAATCATCCGCGGCAGAAATGTTTTCATCCAAAGTGATCCGTACATTGGCAATGTCCTCAATATATGCAGTCCGTTCATAATCAATCATTATTTTCGGTACAAACTGCCTTGTCATACAGCAGATACAGAACCGCTTTAATAAAGGCCGCTCTGTCTGCCAGATCAGTTCATTCGTTTTTCCTTCCATTATCATCCGATACTCTTCCAAAGAAATCTGACAGCTTTCTTTATGACAGTAGCCGTTTATTTTCTCCTTGCATTCCAGTTTCATGGATTCATACCTGCTTCCATAATACCTGATACGGTACTTGAAACGCTCTGATACACCTGCATCATTTTCTTTTGCACAGGAATTTTTATAATCGTCAAAATAAAGATTGTGAACTTTATATTTCCCATTATCATCACTATGGGTATCCCGCTCAAGAACCGCGGACAGGCGGCGGTTTATGATGCCGGCATCCTTTGCATTGCAGCAGTACTTCCACTCATTTCTGTATTTTTTCATAACCATTCACCTCCCGTCCCCAGGAACCGTTACATGCGTTATTTATCAACAGTTCCTTACTGCAGCTCATCCGAAAAAGTTATTGTATCCGCTATTTCATACGATTCCGGATCCAATAATACAATCCGGATATCCACATTCTGGTTTTTGTCAGGCGAACTGACAAAACATTCGTAGCCATCCAGGTAGGCCCCGTATTCGCCTGCTTCATTCGCAAATACGCTCAAAGAACCATACTGTGTCTCGCAGCTGCTGCCGGAAACATGAAAGTCCTCCAGTGTAAATGCCGTTTTTTCCAAACCGCACCATACCACGAAATCCGTATTCGAATGAATCTCTTCTTTTGCTATCCCCAGCGTTTCAAACAATGCAATGTAGTCAGGGTTGTGCCACAGCTCGGGATCATTGATTTCCACTACGGCCCGGTAATCCGTGCCGGACAACGCTTCCATATAAAGAGCCAGTTCCTCAAAACTGCTCTTTTGTTTCTGCATCTCATATCCGCTTGTAAAATTAAAGCCACTGATCATTGTGTCTTTTATGACCACCATTTCCATTTCAGGTTCGGAAAAAATCGTTGTAGTATAGCACTCGACTCCATTCACTTTCACGTCATACACGCCTTCTCTCAGTTCCGAAAAAGAAAGCCTGCCTATGCATGTCTCTCTCGGCCCCTCTTCTTCGTAAAGCGCTGTTAAATACTCGCATTTATTCTCCTCGGGATTGACCAGTATGAAATGAATATCCTCCGTAACAGCCGAAACATCCACCCCCATATATTCCAAAAAGCCGGCATGGGCAGAATCCCGCAGCAGATCGTGGTCGTTTATTTCTATTAGAAAGCGGCGTTCCAAAAAGTCCTTATACTGTGTACTGCGCCTGATAAAGATATTAGAGGTTTCATTATATGCTTTTTCCAGACGTTCATAATATAAATCCGCTTCCCGTATGCGGTCCATAACATAGGCGCGGAAAACATTTAATCCGTCTGCAGCATTTCCATATGTTCCCTCCGGCCATCGCTCCATGTCCCTGAGATAGGCGCCGGAAGCAAAAATATCAGCTTCATACTGGTCCAGCATCGCATTGATGTTTTCCTCAGACCATCCGGTTTCCCTTAAAATACGGTATTTTTCAAATATCCTTTCCCATACGGATGCATCTCCGTTTACCAGTAACTGGCTTATATATCCGCTTTCTATGATGCAATTCAGATCCGGCAAAATTCCGTACGGAGCCGTATAGTTCTCTTCCGCTACCCCGATATACTGATTCCCCCACGTAAGATCCAAATCCCACGGCGCATAATAAGCCTTTGCCCCGTCTTCCTCATTTTGAAGCAGAATATAAAAATTCTTAATAAGAGCTGCATTATCCACGCCTTGTACAAAATTGACAAACAGATAGAAATCTATTGCATTATCCATATCAATGCCGGAATACAGTTTTTCATTATTATCTGCATTGGTGTATAAATTATAATAATAATGCTGCAGAAAAGCCTGGTTCCTCATATTCTCATCCGGCGACTCTTCCAGGCAGCCAAATATGCCCCCGTCCTTTGTAAATTGAAGGCTTTCATCCCCCTGTTTTTCCAGCAGCCCATGCTTATATAAAACGGCTTCGCTGCTGCCGGCATCAATACCTGCCTGCTTTTCATCAATCGGATATCCTAATGCATACAGCCCCCAGTATTTGCCGTTTATGAAAAGCTCCAGATATTTATATTCCATGCCAAAGTCTATTCCCCGTGCATTATCCGCTGCACAGACAGCTTCCCAAAGATTGGAAGAAAAAACATTTCTGACCTTTTCCTGATCATTATAGGCAGAATACAACAGCCAGTCATCATCCTGCCTCATACCCAAAAGGGATATATGGTTCGGACGCATATTACCTCCGGCCGATTCTGTCCTTAAGGAAAAACGATATCCTTTTTTCGGATATGCGCTTGCCGTAGCTCCCCTCGGATGTATCTCCCCCTCAGAACACACAATCCTTCCCGCTGCATTTATCCGGTTATCAAAAAGGGTTATTTTCATGGGAACGGAATCGTCCGGGATTTCCTCCGGGCATTCTACATTCATAAGCGGCAGAGTGGTACATT
This sequence comes from uncultured Lachnospiraceae bacterium, assembly GCA_910579935.1. GTDB lineage: Bacteria > Bacillota > Clostridia > Lachnospirales > Lachnospiraceae > Kineothrix. Next base: position 917 of record CAJTVQ010000027.1, on the reverse strand, counting down.
TCAGATGATATACACAATAGGCTTCGCCGGTATATGCAAGAAACGATATGGTCTCATTGTTTTCTATACCTTTTACAGTAATTTCATCCTCTAAAAAAGCTAATTTTAATTCTCTCACCCTGCTTTTTATTTTGATGCATGGATCGCATCCGTCCGAATCGCCTTCTACGATGGAGTAAAAAAATGTTTCCCGGGAGTCATCATAAAAAAGTGTTTCTTCACCAAAGACCAGATTCTCTATCAGGCCTGCCGCCTCTTTGCGCCCTGCCATGATTTCATCCGCCTGCTCCTTACTGACTACACACTCCGAATACTTTACCGTTTTTCCAAAAAAACCCGTCAGACAGATTCCTGTTATCACAGACACAATAAAAACTGCGGTTCTTATTATCCTTTTCATCTGCATTTTTCCTCATGTCTCATATGTTTATCACCATCCGCCCTTTTTATCTCACATCTATTTTTATTTGTTTTTCGACAAGACCGTATGGCCTTATTTGCATTTAGGATTATATCATTTTTTGTATACTTTGTCTATAAAATACCCAAAAAAAGGCAGGTGTATTCATTGAAATTTCAGCGTATTCAGGATATGCGGATTGACCATGACATTACGATCAAGGAGCTCTCTTCTTCACTTAATCTGCACAGGGATGTTTACTCACGATACGAACGCGGTGTCCGTGATTTCCCCATCGATATTTTAATAAAATTAGCGGATTTCTATAATTGTTCTATCGACTATCTGGTGGGACGAGCCGATCATAAAAACGGCAGGTGTACAAAAGACCAACAGTCATAACTGTTGGTCTTACATTCTTCCAGTTCCTCTATCTTTGCAAGCGGCTTGTATTCCGCCAGTTTATCTAACAGCTCCTTCGCCTTCCTTGCGGTCTGTACGCCCTCACTGTCATCAA
>CAJTVQ010000026.1 GCA_910579935.1 uncultured Lachnospiraceae bacterium | reverse complement strand
ACGATAACTGCGGCGAATTTTATGCGAGATTATACCGCCGTGAATAATTCAGGATTATCTGTCCGTTGTTTTCGGTTGCTGCATAAGCGCTATCCGTCCGGTCCATTGAATTATTCTCTAAAAAATTGTGGAAAGACTGTTGGGTAATTGGATATGGCAAGCGGTTTGCGCACCAAAAGGCATGAGTTCTCTCGTCATCAATCCATTTTGACACATATTCGTAATCTTTGCCTGGTATATATGGTCGGATTCTCATATATGGAATGTCCTTTCTCCTGATTTATAGGTAGTTCACCATGATGTATTCTTCTTCATTCCCATTTACAATCTCAAAGCCAATCTTTTGATACATTTTTGCCGCATAATTGGCTTTTTGAACGGAAAGAGAAACTTGTTTATACCCATGTGTTAATATGGATAACACAATGAAGATTACAGCCGGAGATATCATTCTGTATCAGGGAAATTCCCTTGTAATTTATTATGCTGCAAACTCATGGAATTTTACCAGAATCGGAAAGATCAATGATGTGACGCAGACAGAACTTTTGGAGGCGTTTGGCGATGGGGATATAACAGTCACATTTTCTTTGGATTAGGTTTTGCGGGGAGGAAAAGAAATTGTTCAGCAATAAAGATTTGAAAAATCTGATCATTCCGCTCTTTTTGGAACAGCTTTTGACAATCTTGGTGGGGCTGGTAGATACTTTTGTCATCAGTTTCGTCAGCGAGGCCGCTGTATCCGGTGTATCGCTTGTCAATTCCTTTAATACGATCTTTATTTTCCAGTTTACGGCACTTGCTTCCGGCGGTGCGGTGATCGTCAGTCAGTATATTGGCAGCAAAAAGCAATCGGAAGCAGGGGAGGCAGCGAGTCAGTTACTGATGATTTCCACGGTTTTTTCGACGGTTATCGTTCTCCTGCTTCTGATTACCGGACGGCCGCTTATGGGATTGATATTCGGGCGGGTAGAAGAAGATGTCATGGAGGCTTGTGTGACGTATCTTCGGATTTCGGCATATTCCTATCCGGCCCTGGCGGTCTATAATGCAGGGGCGGCACTTTACCGCAGCATTGGAAAGACCAGCACTACCATGTATATTGCAGTGGTTTCCAATATGATCAATGTTGTAGGGAATGTGACAGGTGTATTTATCCTCCGCGCAGGAGTGGCAGGGGTTGCGTGGCCATCCCTGATTGCAAGGATATTTTCAGCAGCTGCCGTGACGGTTCTCTGTTTCCATAAGAGGAATGGCGTATATTATACAAAACAGTGGATCTGCAGATGGAATACCGGACTGCTCAGATGTATTCTTAAGATTGCAGTGCCGAACGGTTTGGAACAGGGCGTATTCCAGTTTGTCAAGGTAGCATTAAGCAGTATTGCTGCCCTGTTTGGCACATACCAGATTGCGGCAAATGGAATTGCACAGAGCATCTGGTCCCTTGCGGCTTTGGTCTGTGTGACGATGGGACCGGTATTCATTACAGTGATCGGGCAGTGCATGGGTGCGGGGGATGACGGGCAGGCGGCATACTATTTTCACAAGCTCCTTAAAATCACCCTTTTGTTCTCGGTTGTATGGAATACGGCAGTTTTTGCACTGACACCGGTCATTATGCCGTTTTTCGATGTGGCGCCGGAAACAAGAAGCCTGACAGTCTGGCTGGTTTTGATCCACAATGTCTTTAACTGTATCGCATTTCCTTTTGCAGATCCGTTGGGAAAAGGGCTCCGGGCGGCAGGCGATGTGAAATTTACCATGATCTGGTCTATGATCACGACGATAGGCGTGAGGCTGCTTTTTTCCATTCTGTTTGCGGTTGTATTGGAAATGGGTGTGATTGGCATTGCCGCGGCGATGTGTCTGGACTGGTGCATACGGGCAGCGGTCTTTTATATCCGTTTCAGGAGCGGAAAATGGAAACAGTTTCAGTTGATCTAAGCCCTTGGGCTGGATGCTATATAACTGTATAAAGATTTTTGCGCTGGCGATGAGACGCATCGGCTTGGTATCTGTTTGGAGGGCGTTGATGAACTTGAAGAAATGTCCGGCACGATTCAAGTGGAGGCAGTATGGAAAACTAAAATAACAGTGTATCAGGGAGGTGTAGTGTAATATGGCTTTATTGCAGGTAAATTTTATTTCGGACGCACTTAAGAGGACGGTGGCTGAGTTAGGAACTGTTAAGAAATAAATCTTTATATTTGACTTGTCTGAGTCCGCAAATGCCGCGTTGTCATCAGTCGTCGATGCCCGCATCGACTCCATCTTCCGCCTTGCCTTTGTGAACTCATCCTGCGTCAAAGTGTAAAGTTATTTCTTAACAGTTCCTTATAATAATGACAAACGATACCCATAAGGGTATCGTGCAATTTTTCATTATCTTGCTCCTTTGTCATAAGTCTCGCCCAGCGCCCTTGGAGAACGGTTCTTTTTATTCAAATGGTGAATGTGTTATTGCAGAACATTAAATTCCAGTTTTTTAGAATTGTAGTCAGCTAAAAATTTAATAGTAGCCGTACATACAAAACGGAAAGGAGAATGCAATGAACAACTGGATTTTAGTAGTTGATGATGACACATCGAATCTAAAAGTGGCAAGCTACATATTGGGCAGGGTGCAGATGCGTGTAAGCTGTTTGAAATCAGGCGGGGATGCCGTGCAGTTTCTGCAGGAAAACAGGCCGGACCTTAGGATTTGTCATTTATAAACACACTGGCAGAAAAATATGGGATTGGGAATGCGGTTTTGGAATAGATTTCTAAATAACCGAAATGATTTTGGCTTGTGGCGATAATATTTTAAACAGGGTGCCCATATTCTGGTGATGCGTACTTAAAGTAGTCCGGACTGCCTGCAGATAGGTAATCTGCAGGTCGGGGTCTTCGATTTTTTTCCCAAAGGTGTTTTAAGTTGTTTGCGGACCGTTTTTTCATGAAATCCTGTATTTCATTAATGGAAGAAACATCCGGTGCCTCAAAATTAGAAAATAGTGTATTGACCGAACGGTTACTGTACGGTTTACAATACCATATACGAGGAACAAGTAAAAGGCAGACGGAGGAAAAATTTATGGAAAACTCAAATGTATACGAAAAACCTGTAACGCTAAAGAATATCTTGAAATTTGCCGTGCCGACAATTGCAATGACGGTATTCATGTCTTTTTACACAATGGTTGACGGGCTGTTTGTGTCGAACCTGATCGGTACCAATGCTCTTTCTGCAATCAACCTGACAGCGCCCCTCATCCAGCTTGTCACGGCTGTCTCCACCATGCTTGCCACCGGGGGCAGTGCGGTTATTATGAAAAAGATGGGGGAGCAGAAAGAGGATGAGGCAAAGCAGGACTTTACCTTCCTGATCTTAGTGAATGTGATCGCAGGACTTGTTATGTGCGCAGTGGGATATCAGGTAATGGATCATATTTTTGCAGGCATGAACCTCTCAGCGGATGTGGAAGGGTACTGCGTGGAATATCTGAGCCGGTATCTGGTATTTACTGTGCCAATCCTTTTGATGAACAATTTCACACTCTATATGATTGCCAGCGAAAAGGCAGGTCTTTCCCTGATCTGTTCCGTGACTGGGGGGATTCTGAATATGGCGCTTGATTATGTGTTTATTGCCGGGTTTGGAATGGGAATCAGCGGTGCAGCAATCGCAACGGGCCTTGGCTATTCCGTGACGGCGGTTGTGGGGGTATTTGTTTTTAGCCGGAAAAAGAGCCTTTTGCATTTCAAGAAACCGGTGTTCCGGTTTAAGGTTCTTGCAAATGCAGCTGCTAACGGATGTTCGGAGATGGCGACTGCTCTTGTTACCGGGATGATCACAATGATGTTTAACTGGACAATGCTGCACTATGTCGGTGAGGATGGGGTTGCGGCAGTTACAATTATCATGTATGTGCTGATGTTTGCAAGTTCCTTATATACAGGCTATTCTTACGGCGTAGCGCCTATGCTCAGTTACTATTATGGGGAAAAGAATCGGGAAAAACTGAAAAAGCTGGCTGCGGTCAGCCTGAAGGTGATCGCGGGGATTTCCCTTGTAACAGTTGCAGTTTCTTTTCTGCTGACAAGGCCCTTGGTTTCCGTTTTTGCCCGTCCGGATAACCCGGTATATGACCTGGCAGTGACGGGAAACAGGATATGTACAGTTGCGCTTTTCTTTATCGGTTTTAATATATTTGCCAGCGGGATGTTTACCGCATTATCCAACGGAGTCGTTTCAGCTGTCCTGGCGTTTTCGAGGTCATTTGTGTTTATGTTGATCACGATGATTGTGCTTCCGCTTATTTTGGGTGTTAACGGAATCTGGCTGGCAACGCCTGTGGCAGAACTGATGGCGTTTGCGTTATCTGGTTTCATGTTTCTGAAATATAGGAAGAGATATGGATACTAGTACACTATAAATTAAATAATTAGCCTAATTTATATACATGTGTTATAATCAAATCATCAGATAAAGAGAGGAAGGTTGATTATGGCACACGCACGTATCTTAGATATTGAACAGGGAGACTATGAATATCTCCAATCTTTGTGTAGATGCAGAACGATACAGGCTCAGACTGTTGATCGTGCAAAAATACTGGTATACAAAGCACAAGGCCAGTCAAATGTCGCAATCGCAGAGCGAATAGACGTTAGGAACTGTTAAGCTATGCCTCAATCACAAAGCCCATGGTTCAGAAGATATTGCGCAGATTGGAAATCAAACCTTTCAAAATCAAGTATTACTGCGAAAAGCGTGACCCTGAATTTGAACAGAAAATGCATGATGTACTTTTGGTATATAAGCAAATCTCCTTACAGTTTCATGAAGATGGCAGCATAATCGTCCCGGAAGACGGATTGTTGTCCATACAGTTTCCTGCGATGAAAAACCCGGAATACAGGCGGTTGCAACGACAGGGGACGGTCTGCGTCCAACAACGGATACAGGGTGTGTTTATCGTGACGCAGAATATAAACGTTTAGGAACCCTTTCCCTGCTGGCAGGAATTGACCTGCTGACCGCATATACCTATATTTTGAAGAGGCCAACAGGGAGCCGGTTGTTTATCATTGGACTTATAAAATGGATGAAATCAGTCCGGACGAGGCTGTAAAAGCTGGTGTGAAATCAAATGCTAATTAGGACAGTTATTAATTATTCGTTGTACTAGTACTGCGCAGGCGAACTCTTTGATTTTTGCCGATTATCTTTTTGCCACCGATAATATCAAGAAGAATGAGGAAATTTATCAGGAACTCAGGGAAGTATATGTGGGCTCTGAATGCCAATATGCAAAACCCGCAGGATCCTGTTCCCCGTGATATGGCAAGGGAAATCTGCATTGGCATTATCCGGAGGGCTTACCAGGCTGAAGGGGAATAGCCGGTATCCTGCAATGCTCCTGGTTTCCTGCGATATATGAAAGAACATTCAGATTTCCATTTGGTGAAAAACACCACAATAAATATTGACATATATTTCCCAAAATGATATTATAAGATTGTACAAAATATTTTGGTATTTTGTACATGTAAAATTCCCCTTTAACATGCAAGGCGGTGTCAGTTTCGGCTGATACCGCTTTAGCTGTATATAGTTTTCGGGCGGATATAAAGAGAGACTGATTCATATCTGAAATTTTCTGGCTATTTTTGCAATAATGTATTCATTATATTTTTCAATAAGGAACTGTTAAGAAATAACTTTACACTTTGACGCAGGATGAGTTCACAAAGGCAAGGCGGAAGATGGAGTCGATGCGGGCATCGACGACTGATGACAACGTGGCATTTGCGGACTCAGACAAGTCAAATGTAAAGATTTATTTCTTAACAGTTCCTAAGCCACGCACCCGAAAAAACGCGAGCAGTCAGCCACACAGCAAGCATGAAACATAACCTTAATTAAGTTGGATTATAGTAGTAACCTTTTAAAAATATCTGGAGGCAAAAGTAACGTTATATTCAATGCGGTCTTATATGCCACCACAATTTAAAAAAGAAATAGTAGAAATGTATAAATGCAGAATAAACGATTAGACTTGTGTAAATTCTTATTCGATGTAAGATTGTGGTTTAAAGTTACAGATTCAGAAAACGGTGGATGCCCTATATTCTGATGGCGTATTCCCCATTACCTTCTTGAATACTTTCACAAAATAATTATTGTCCGTATAACCGACATAGCTGCTGATTTCCTGGACAGGCAGGTTTGTTTCTCTAAGCATTTCGGCAGCCTGCCGGCATCTTAAGTCCGCGATGTATTGTGTTATGGTTCGTCCGGTTTCGTGCTTAAAGATTTTGGTAAGATGGGAGGACGAATAGTCTGATATCTGACACAATATGTCCATATTAATATTCTGTGTATAATTCAGGGAAAGATATTCCACAACCTTAACAACTGCAGGAGAGTAACCACTGGTATTTATCAGGTGGTCACGTACTGCAGTTGTCAGTTCAATTAACATTTCATAACAATATTGTCCCTGTTTGTTAATGTCGTCAATACCAGAGAGGCGCTGGACAGATTTCTGTGTAATCTGGTCAATCGTGATGATGGACAATCCGCTTTGCTCCGCTGCTTTTCGAGCCAGTGCGCGCAGGATGGAAATGGGGCTTTGATAGACTGGACTGCGGAACAGATCAGCAAGGGAAGAGGATCCGTCCTGCATCTCGTCATAAGCCTGAATGATACTTTCAACCTCACCTTTCTCAATTAGTTTTAAAAGGCGGTTTTCTACATGGTAGCGGTGATAGACTGCACTGTAGTCAATGGAATCCTGCTGATACGTTTTCGGTTCCTTCGGTTCTTCCTGAAATCCCAGAAGTCTTCGGTATGTATACTCCTGCAAAAGCGGATCAAAGGATACCATACATGCAGTGACAGTACGTTGGATTTGATAGGTGCTAAGCAGTGGCATGGCCGTATAGTATAACTTGATGGAAGTTGCATAAGACGCAGGCATTTTGTTTTCAATCAGGATATTTTGCATTTTTTCATCGGAATACTCTGCCCTTACATAAGGTCCAATCAGGAAAATCCTCTTTTTAAACTGAAAGAAAAACAGGCATACATCGAGTTTGTCCACGATTTCATAGAAGGTTGTGTCATTCATGGAATCCAGTAAATAGGAGAGAGAATTAACAGTAAACATCGGCTGCATCGCTTTCTGGAAACAGTAGGTATCCTCAAAAGCGGCTAGTGTTCTGATATCATTGTCATGTATTTTGACCCCTGCATTTAGGAGATTGTGCAGAAGTTTTCTAAATAATTCTAAATCCATCGTTTTATTACCCTGTGAGATTGCTGTAGGTTATTAGGGACAGTTAACTTTCTATTGTCATATATTCAATTTCAGTATACCATACTCTTTGCTTTTTTCAACTTTGCTTTTTCTAACTGTATTCGGAAAAAATATTAAACAAAATGAAAAAATTCTATAAGTGATTAAATATTTCTAACGGTTTTTTCGATTTTAAAATATAATATAGTTAGCAATAGCGGTTTTATGTATGTGATTAAACAGAAAAGATCCCAAACCTGATTGGTGATTTCATGTGGACCGGATGGGATTATTTGGGAGAAACCGGGCTGGGAACTATCCGCTATATTCATAAAAGGACAAAAGAGAATGCTTATCCGGGACTTCCGATCCTGTCAGGCAGCGGCATGATTGATATCTGTGGTTACCCGCAGGCGGAAGCGGGATGGAATAAGGCGATTTGGGAACTGCAGACGAAACCGGAAAGGAAACCGGCCGTTCAGCCCTAAAGTCAGCGATTGGGAAAATGACTATCATGTTGCATGCGGATAAGAAGACACTGTATGCTGACGGACAGGAAATTTGCTTTATCGAACTGCGGCTGGCCGGTGAGAATGGGATAACGAAATCCAGCGTAGACCGGAAAGTGTCTGTGGAAGTGTCAGGAGTGGGCACATTGCAAGGATTCGGGTCGTCCGTTTCAAATACGGATGACAGCTTTTTATCCGGTATGTATTCCATCTATTATGGAAAGGCGCTTATTGCAGTGCGCGCACAGCTGAACATTGAAAAGCAAATATTATCCATAGAAGAACAGCTGGAACAAATTTTGAGAAAAAGGGCACAGAATGGTCATGTATTCATAGTAAGTCATCATGTGCAGAATCTAAAAGCGGCTTTGTGACATTTGCTTCCGGCAGGGACTGCTTTGGAGAACCAGTTATAAAGGAAACCGATGGAATCATGACTGGAAGCGGGGCCCAGGAAGGGGAAAACAGGAAGGTCATTTTCCGAATCGGATGCGGTGAGCATATACAGGTCATAACCGAAATAAAAACACTCCCCTGTGGGAATCCCATCCGATATTACAGTCAGGCTGGCTGTAGGCTCTGTTGCATCTGCAGTCGCGGATGCCGTTTTCCAGGCAGCTGCAGGTATGTTTTTTACGTTCCTGTGCGGCGGTATAAACCGGAGTGCCGTCCCCGGCAGACGCCGCATTTTTAGGCGGTTTGTCAATAGATTTTAGAAAAAAGGCGGGGGGATTTATAAAAATGGAGTCTTGGATGCCGCATAGAATAAGGCATCAAGATTCCGAGAGTCTATACGTACAAAAAAGGAGGAAACTAAATGGGAAAAAAAGAAAAACTTATACAGAGCCAGATTGACGGCGTGGAGTACCGCCGCGCAAAATTGTGGCAGATCATTCTGGTCGCTTCCAGCGGCATGGTCAGTATGGGATTTTACTGTCTGATCGGGCTCGCAAACTACTCGGCCAACATTGGCTTTGGGATTGCGACGGTTGCCGTAGGAGGGATTTTGACGTTCACCCGCGTTTTTGATGCGATCACGGATCCATTGCTTGCTTTCATTTATGATAAGGTAAATACACGCTTTGGCAAGGTCCGAATCCTGCTTGTCAGCGGCTGGCTTGTGATGGTTCTCGCAACGCTGCTGATGTACAGTTGGGCGGCTGGCAAAGGGCATGGATTTATCGTCTTTGTGCTGCTGTACATGCTTTATATTATCGGCTATACGCTGTATAATATAACAGGACAGACGTTGTTTGCCCTGATGACAAACGATCCGAAACAGCGGCCGATGGTGGGTGTGTGGAGCACAATTTTTAACTATGTGGTTCCGATTGCCCTGAATATGGTTTACTATGTGTCGCTGATGCCCAAATACGGCGGTTTCAACCTGGAATTTCTGACTGCTGTCTGCTGGGCGACCATCGCGGTATCCGCTGTTGGGCTTGTGACAACGTGTATCGGTATATCGGAGTTCGACAAGCCGGAGAATTTTGTGGGTACGACGGCAAAGAGGGAAAAGCTCAGGATCAAAGACATGGTGGAGGTATTGAAGAACAACCGTCCTTTACAGTGCTATATCGCATCTGGGGCTTCTGACAAGATCGCACAGCAGGTGGCAAGCCAGTCCATCATCAGTACGATGCTTGGAGGGATTGTCATTGGCAATATGTCCATCTCCACGACTCTGAGCACGGTGAGTATCATCCCTTCCATTCTTTTTGCCGTAGTGGGGGCAAAATATGCCGGGAAGCATGGCAATAAGAAGACTATTATCACATGGACCTATATGTGTATTTATGTGACCTGCGCAATGATTCTTTTCTTTGTTTTCTTACATATTGGCGGAAGTACGCGCAGCATTTCAACAGTCCAGCCGCTTATGGTAATCTATGTAATTCTGACGCTGGCTCTGAACGGTACGAAGATGTGTGTGACCACCGGCAATAATGCTTTCATGGCGGATGTTATTGATTATGAGCTGGATCGTGGAGACAAATACATTCCGGCAGTGGTATCCGGCGTCTACAGTCTGATTGACAAACTGGTATCTTCTGTGAGCGCACTGATCGCGACCAGTGCGGTGGCGCTGATTGGCTATACAGAGACCATGCCACAGCCCACGGATCCGCTGACGGGTGGCATTTTCTGGATGACCCTGGCGCTGATGTATGGTTTTCCGCTGATCGGATGGGTGATCACCCTGATCGCAATGAAGTACTGCTCTTTGGATAAGGAAGAGATGGTGGAAGTTCAGAAGCGCATAGCGGATAAGAAAGCGGCCGCATTGAAAGAAAGATAGGCAAATAGGAAAGGGGAGAAAAGGCCATGATAATTGAGAGCAGGGAGTTTGGGCGTATCGAAGTGTCAGATATTCCATTGCCGGAGGGAATTGACGCTGACGTAAACGGAACATATACATACGCCGGCAGGGTGCGCGCCGCGGTCAGGATGCGGGAGAAAGACAGGGACTGGTACCAGGTCTTTACGATGGAAGATGACGGGACAAAAGTCTGTGAGCTGTTTGACGGGATTATACGTGAGAAAAAAGGTGCAAACGGTATCTGCTGGATGTGCTATGCGGATAACAAAAGGATACTGCTGGGAGACTATATGTATATGCCATGCCTGTCTCGTGTGCAGGAAAGCAGGTAAAGCCCAGACTACCCTTGAAAATCAAAGGGATGGGTGGCGGGAGTGTGACCAATTCCTGCACGGATGCCGATACATACGAGACGCTGTATGAAAATTACAGTGAGGACGGCAGGACATTTTATAACGGATGGATCAGGGTAAAAGCTCCTGAAAATATGTTTATGCCGGGAGAGACAGTGATTGAGAGTGATATCCGTGTAACGGGGGAACATACAGGCAGAATGAACCTGTGTATCGCATTGCAGTCGGATGAACAGTTCCAAGTCTGCCTGGACAGAAGTCTGGATGAGAAAGGGGAACCCAGGAGCGCTGGTTTTGCAGAGTATGACGGAATCAGAAGAAATGTGGCGGATATGGCAGACTGACAGTTATGAGAGTTGTTTTTTATTTTTCAGAAAGGAGAAGTCAGGATTATGGTAAGAATCACGGACGAAACAATGCAGCCCTTTGAGAAGGAGCATATTGATACGGTCAGGAAGGCTGCACCGGAGTGCACGCTGTTCCTGAAAAGAGACGGCACTCTGCCATTAGACGCACCCTGCCGGGTGGCATTGTACGGGAGCGGTGCAAGGAAGACCATTAAGGGCGGAACTGGTTCAGGGGATGTCAATGCGCGCCATTTTGTGACAATAGAGGAGGGGCTTCAAAAGGCAGGATTTAAGATTACGACGAAAAAATGGCTGGATGACTATGATGCGCTTCTTGCCAGCAGGCGCGCAGAATTTGTGAGACAGGTAAAGGAAGAGGCAGGGCAGCTCGGAGTGAATCCTGTGATGTACTGCATGGGGAAGGTTATGCCGGAACCGGGGTATGAGTTTGCACTGGACGCCGGAGGTGAGATGGCGGTATATGCGCTTGCCAGAATCTCCGGGGAAGGTGCTGATCGTGCCATGGTGGCGGGTGATATCAGCCTGTCAGAGACAGAAATCCGGGATGTCCTGGCATTGAATAAAAAATATGAAAAGTTTGTCCTTGTGCTCAATGTGGGCGGCATGGTGGATCTGGAACCTGTGAAGGATGTGAAAAATATCCTTCTGCTAGGGCAGCTTGGAACACCGACGGGGGATGTCCTTGCAGACTTGCTGCTTGGAAAGAGTTATCCTTCCGGCAAACTTGCCATGACATGGGCACCGATCGGGAAATATGCGTCCACGAAAGGATTCGGCGACATGGATGACACACTTTACACAGAGGGCATTTATGTGGGATACCGCTATTTTGACACAGTTCATGAAAAGCCAGATTTTCCGTTTGGCTATGGGCTGTCCTACACGAAGTTTGAGATGACAGTAAAGGATACTGCCGTGGAAACGGGAAAAATTACCGTGACGGTGGAGGTCAGAAACACAGGGACATTTGCCGGAAAAGAAACGGTACAGGTATATTACTCCGCACCGGCAGGGAAGCTGGATAAGCCCTATCAGGAGCTTGCCGCCTTTAGCAAAACGGAGGAACTGCGCCCGGGAGAATGTGCGAATGTAACGCTTGGATTTAATATAGTGGATATGGTGTCCTATGATACAGAATTATCGTCTTACATATTAGAAGGTGGAGAATATATAATACGCGTTGGAAATTCATCTGAAGATGCGGTTCCCTGCTGTATGGTAGTCCTGGACGAAACTGCGGTAATAAAAAAAGTGAAAAATATCTGTCCGGGATGTACTTTCAAGGATTTTGTTCCGGAAACGGAGACGGACGCAACATCTGAAACTGTAAAAGACAGAAGTATGGCAGACATACCGGTTCATCGGATTTGGGCGAAAGATATGCCAAAGGAGATTGTGGTTTATGATGAAATGCCCCGTGAGCAGGCAGGAAATGCGTGTACATGGGAGGATGTAAAGAACGGAAGAAGTACAATCGATGAATTTGTGGGCTCACTGAATGAAAAACAGCTTGCATACCTCAGTATCGGTCTGTTTGAGGATCATGCAGGGATGGGTTCCATTGTCGGCGTAGCGGCGCAGTCTGTGGCAGGTGCGGCTGGTGAGAGTAGCCAGCGGTTACAGGATTTAGGCGTGCCATCGCTTGTGATGGCGGACGGACCCGCGGGGCTGAGACTCTGTACAAAATATAAAGTCGTGGATGGAAAGGCAAAGGGCGTTGACAGCCCGCTTGCAGGGTTTACGGACTTTATGGACGCGGAGCAGCTCAGACAGATGGCGGCGATGGCGCCCAGACCGAGCGAGGAAGAACTTGCCGCACCGATCAATTATACGTACTGTACGGCCATTCCGATCGGAACGGCGCTTGCACAGTCCTTCAGTGAGGAAGTGTGCAGGATGTGCGGTGATATTGTGGGGGATGAGATGGAAAAGTTTGGTATCCATCTTTGGCTTGCGCCAGCCATGAACATACAGCGTTCCCCGTTGTGCGGACGGAATTTTGAGTATTATTCAGAAGACCCGCTGGTGAGCGGTCTTCTTGCGGCGGCAGTGACCAAAAGCGTACAGGCGCATAAGGGCTGTGGTGTCACGGTGAAGCATTTTGCGCTGAATAATCAGGAGACAAACCGCACGGCGTCCAACAGTATTGCCAGCGAGAGGGCAATCCGGGAGATTTATTTAAGGGGATTTGAAATCTGTGTACGGGAGGCACAGCCCCATACACTTATGAGTTCTTACAATTTGGTGAATGGCGAACATACCTGTAACAGCAGGGATCTCCAGACGCATGTACTAAGGAATGAATGGGGATTTGAGGGCATGGTAATGACGGACTGGTATGCGGCTGGCAGTACCATGCTGGGCATAAACAAAGGGGAAAGTAAACATCCGGCAGGTTCGTCCGCAGGTTGTATCCATGCAGGAAATGACCTTGTCATGCCGGGTATGCAGGCAGATCTGGATGATATGATGGATGCGCTGTCCAATCCGGAGCATGCGTATCCGATTACCAAAGCACAGCTGCAGGTGACGGCGAAGAGAGTGTTGGAGACTGTGTTAAAACTGACGTGACAGCGCATGGTAGAAAATACAGCGCGGGATATTATAAAAGGGTAAAGGAGCAGTGAAAATGGCGAGAATTGTTAATAAGATAAACGAACAATGGGAGTTCGAGAAACAGGGGAAGACAACAGATATCAGTCTTCCGCACACATGGAACGCAGAGGACGGGCAGACAGGACCGGAACTGTACTTCCGCGGCGTCTGCACTTACCGCAAGCATCTGAAGAAGCCGGAACTGGCGTCGGGACAGCAGGTTTATATTGAGTTCCGCGGCGTCAATTCTTCGGCAGATGTCCGTATGAACGGGAAAGAGCTTGCGCATCATGATGGAGGGTACTCCACTTTCCGGGTTAATATTACGGACGCAATGGAAGCGGACAACACGCTGGAAGTTCTGGTGGACAATGCGCCGAATACAAAAGTTTATCCGCAGAGAGCGGACTTTACGTTCTATGGCGGCATTTATCGTGATGTCTATATGATTATTGCAGACCAGTCGCATTTTGATCTGGATTATTATGGCGGAAGCGGATTCCGGATCACACCAGAGGTAAACGGGGAAAGCGCGGTGGTCAGCTTCGACACATATTCTGTGGGGGAGGCCGAGAAGATTGTTGTCTCCATCGCGGGAGTCGGGGAGACAGAGCTTGCACTGGAAACTGCTGACGGGAAAACATATGGAAAAGGCAGCATTGATATAGCGAATGTGCATCGGTGGGACGGCGTGGACGACCCGTATTTGTATGAGGTGACGGCAGTGCTGTACCGCGGCGGCGAGGCGGTGGACGCGGTCACGGATCGCTTCGGGTGCAGAGAATTTCGTTTTGATGCGAAGGAGGGCTTTTTCCTGAATGGAAGGCGATATCCGCTGCATGGCGTTTCACGCCATCAGGACAGGCTTGGCGTGGGAAATGCGCTCACGCGCGAAATGCATGAGGAGGACATGGAGCTGATTCTCTCCATGGGTGCCAATTCCATACGTTTGGCACACTACCAGCATGACCAGTATTTTTATGATTTGTGCGATGAGAAGGGAATCGTTGCATGGGCGGAGATTCCATATATCACAATCCATATGGATACCGGCAGGGAGAACACGATTCAGCAGATGAAGGAGTTAATCACGCAGAACTACAACCATGCATCGATTGTATGCTGGGCGCTCTCAAATGAGATTTCACTCCAGGGCGTGACGGAGGATTTAATAGAAAACCACAAGATTCTGAATGATTTGGTTCATGAAATGGACAGGACGAGGGTTTCCACGATGGCAAACCTGTTTCTTCTTGAGACAGACAGCCCGCTGGTTTCGCTCCCGGATATCCGCGGCTATAACCTGTATTATGGTTGGTATGTCGGGGAGATGGAGGACAATGACGCGTTTTTTGATGATTTTCACCAGAAATATCCGGATACAGCAATCGGATTAACCGAGTACGGGGCGGATTCCGTCATCACGCTGCAGTCGCCAAAACCGGAAAAAGGCGACTACACGGAGAGCTATCAGGCGGTTTATCATGAGCATATGCTGGAAATGTTTGCAACAAGACCGTACCTGTGGGGGACATATGTGTGGAATATGTTTGAGTTTGCAGCCGCAGGAAGGGACGAGGCCGGCGATCCGGGCAGGAACCACAAGGGGCTTGTCACATTTGACCGCAAACAGAAGAAGGATGCTTTCTATATATATAAGGCATGGTGGAGCGCGGAGAAGTTTGTCTATCTCTGTGGTAGACGGTACCATGACAGGGTGGAGGATATGACGGAGATCAAGGTATACTCCAATCTGGAAAAGATTGCTCTGTATGTGGATGACAAATTCTTTGCGGAGCAGGAGGGGCAGCATGTATTCAGGTTCCAGGTGCCGATTGTTGGTGCGCACAGGATCAAAGCGGTGGGCAGCTGTGAGGATACTGCCTTTGAGGACAGCATGGAGATTGCAAAAGTGGATGCGCCGAACCCTTCGTATTTTATGTCGCTTGACAAGGTGCGCAACTGGTTTGACGTGCCCGAGGACAACGGGGAGGAGAGAGAAGGATATCTTTCCATTAACAGCACGATGGCGGAGATTCAGGCGACCGAGCAGGGCGCAGCACTGCTTGCGGGCATGATGAGCCAGATGACAGGAAAGACAGCAGGAGGAATGGGCGAAGGCGTAGAAATACCGGAGACAATGCTGAAGATGGTAGCCAGACAGCCGTTAAAGAAACTATTACAGCAGGGCGGAATGGAACTGGAGCCGGAAAAGCTTCAGCAGCTCAACGCAGCATTGAATCAGATACCAAAGAATTAAGGAGGATCAGTATGAGCAAATTTTCAAGTGATTTTTTGATAGGCGCTGCTACAGCGGCGCACCAGGTGGAAGGAAATAACATCCACAGCGATTACTGGGCGATGGAGCACATGGCACACAGTACGTTTAACGAGCTGTCATTGGACGCCGTGGATCATTATAACAGATATGAGGAAGACATTAAACTGATGGCGCAGGCAGGGCTTTCTGCATACCGTTTTTCAATCGAGTGGGCGCGCATTGAGCCGGAGGAGGGAAAGTTTGATGAGACAGAGATTGCACACTACAGGAGTGTGCTTGAGTGCTGTCACGCAAACCATATTACTCCGGTTGTGACAATGATGCATTTCACATCGCCAGTCTGGGTGATCCAAAATGACGGCTGGGAAAGTGAGCACACGGTTGAGGTATTTGCGCGTTATTGCGGATATGTAGTGGAGCGGTTAGGTAACCTGATGGGGTATGTGGTCACGATCAACGAGGCAAACATGGGACTCCAGGTGGCGGCGATTGAGGAGCGTTACAAGAGGCAGATGATGGCGAAGATGAACCAGATGCAGACGCAGGGGCTGGAAGGCACAGCACAGATTGGTATGAATTTCAATACCATGATGGAGAACATGCAGCTGCAGAAGCAGGAGAATAAAGACGTATTCGGAACGGAGGAACCACAGAATTTCGTTTCGGGGAGAACCGCGGAGGGGGACATCCTAGTCATGCGGGCGCACCAGGCGGCGAAAAAGGCAATGAAAGCAGTAAAGCCGGAGCTTAAGATTGGACTGTCGCTTTCCCTGCACGATATCCAGGCGGCAGAGGGCGGTGAGGAAAATGCACTGCATGAGTGGGATGAGGAGTTTTCCCATTATGTTCCCTATATTCTGGACGATGATTTCTTCGGTCTGCAGAATTATACGAGATCTGTTATTGGTGCGGACGGCATCCAGCCGGTATCGCAGGGGGCGGAAACGACACAGATGGATTATGAGTTTTATCCGGAGGCGTTGGAGCATGTCATCAGGCGCGTTTCCAAGGAATTTGGTGCAAACGGGAAGGAAATGCCTATCATGGTTACGGAAAATGGTATCGCGACGGAGGATGACACAAGGCGCGTGGCATTTATCGGACGGGCAACGGACGGCGTTGCCGCGTGTATGCGGGACGGGATTCCGGTTCTTGGATATATGTACTGGTCGCTGATGGATAACTTTGAATGGCAGAAAGGCTTTTCCATGAAATTCGGATTGATTGCTGTTGACCGTGCGACGCAGGAGCGCACGCCGAAACCGAGTCTGGAATTCCTGGGGAAACAATAACATTAAGAAACACTAAGGCAGCAAAGGACGAAGACTAAGAGTTCCTTAATGTTTTATAATATGCATTCTTCAGAAGATCAGAGAATCAAGGAGTGTGGGAATATGGCGAAAAAAGCAGTACAGCAGATTATGCTGGGAACGGTCACAAAAAATGAAGCACAGACAAGAGAAACGCTGAAGGCAATTAAGGCGGCCGGCTATGACGGGATCGAGCTGAACGGGTTTATGATCAGGCCAACGTCTTTTCTGGTGCGGGCAATGACAAAGGCTGCCGGTATGCCGGTAGGAAAGGGCGGAAACTATGACTGGAACGGACTGCTGCGCGATGCAGGTCTTATAGTGGTAAGTGTCCATGAGGATCTTGGAAGCATCAAACGCGATCCGGATGCAGTGATTGCGGAAGCGCAGAAATTTGCTACGGATAAGGTCGTGATCACTGGTATGTACCGGTTTGACTATTCTGACCGCGAAGCGGTCAAGGCGCTTGCCAGTGACTTGAATACATCGGGCGAAATTCTGAAAAAAGCAGGGATACAGCTTCTTTACCACAATCATAACTGTGAATTTCGGAAAGTGGATAAAAAAATGACGGCATATGATTATATCATAGAAAACACAGATGACGCCTGTGTCAATTTTGAGCTGGATTCCTACTGGCCAACGGAGGCAGGGGTGTCTGCGCTGGCGCTGATGAAAAAACTTGGCGCACGCATGAAACTTTATCATATCAACGACAGAGGGACGCGCGTGTCAGGTCCGTCCATGACGCCGATCCTCAAATCTGACAGCATGGAGCTTGGCTATGGAAACATTGATTTGGAGAGCCTGATCAGGCAGGCATTGTCGGTCAATGTCGATGCCGTGATTCTCGAGAGTCACAAAAACTGGGTGGACAAATCACCAATTAAGTCACTACAGCTGAGCTCGGAATTTCTGAATCGTTTTGTGATAGATGTCAAATAAAAAAGTATGGAGGGAAGGTTATGAAATATTACTGCAATCCAATTAATGTTCCATATCGCTATCAGTTCAATATGGATCCAAGGTCAAACGGAAAACTGCAGATTGACAGGGAGGCGGCAGACCCGTCTATGATCCTGTATCAGGGAAAATATTATATGTTCGTATCGATGAACCTGAGTGTGTGGGTGTCCGAGGATATGGCACACTGGGAGGCGCACAGGCTGCCTGAAAACCTGCCATTGTACGACTATGCCCCGGACGTGCGCGTGGTCGGAGAGTACGTGTATTTTTCCGCTTCCAAAAAGGGCGAAGTCTGCAATTTTTATCGGACAAAGGACATCATCAATGGACCATATGAGGAGATTCCGGGGACATTTGACTTCTGGGACCCGAATTTGTTTTGTGACGATGATGGCAGAATCTATTTTTACTGGGGCTGTTCAAACATCACGCCGCTGTGGGGCGTGGAGCTGGAACCGGAAACCATGCAGCCGAAGACAGAGCGGATTGTATTGATTGAAGGGGACGGTTACGAGAGAGGCTATGAGCGCATGGGTGTGGATAACTGCGAGTTTCCGCGCAGTGAGGAGGAAGTAGAGCAGATGTTCCAAGGCTTTCTGAAGCAGAGCGGTACGCCTGTGGAGCAGCTTCCCCGGCAGTATATTCCGCAAATCAGAGGTATGTTCACACGCAGGCCCTTTATCGAAGGGCCGTGGATGGATAAGCACGACGGGAAGTATTATCTGCAATACGCATGTCCCGGCGCAGAGTACAATGTTTACGCGGATGGAGTCTATGTGGGAGATACGCCGCTCGGACCGTTCACGCTGGCGCCGAATAATCCATACTCTTATCATCCGGGCGGTTTTATGCCGGGCGCGGGGCATGGTTCCACGATGCGGGACAGAAACGGAAATCTTTGGCACACATCAACCATGCGCATCAGCGTCAACCACCAGTTTGAGCGGCGCGTGGGAATCTGGCCTGCAGGTTTCGACAGGGACGGTGAGCTTTTCTGCAATCAGAATTACGGCGACTGGCCGGTCGCGGTGGACGAGAACGGCCGTGACGCATGGCGTGAACCGCAGTGGTATCTGCTGAATTACAAAAAGCCTGTGACAGCGTCCTCCTGTGCGGAGGGCAGCGAGCCCGGCATGGCAGTGAATGAAGACGCAAAGACTTGGTGGCGGGCGGCTTCTGCGGAGCGTGGACAATGGATTGATGTCGATTTGGAAAAAGAGATGGATGTCCGGGCAATTCAGGTTAATTTTGCGGATGACCGGCTTCCGATTGCATCTCCGGGGAAAATACAGGGTTCAGCTACACAGCCAAGGTATATTGAGGAACGTGATTTGCTTACCCGGTGGATTTTGGAAGGATCGCTGGATGGGAAGGAATATTTTGTGATCGAGGATAAGTCAGAAGCCATGACAGACCTGCCGCACGATTTTATTGTCAGGGAGGATGGCATCAGGGTACGCCATGTGAAACTGACAATCTTACAGATTCCTTATGATGTGCCACCGTGCA
This sequence comes from uncultured Lachnospiraceae bacterium, assembly GCA_910579935.1. Classification (GTDB taxonomy): domain Bacteria; phylum Bacillota; class Clostridia; order Lachnospirales; family Lachnospiraceae; genus Kineothrix. Next base: position 37,565 of record CAJTVQ010000026.1, on the reverse strand, counting down.
TTTCCGGCCTGAGGATTTTTGGCATCGGTGACGGCGGGAAGCCGCAAATTCCGGAATACAGCATGCACAGAAGTGACGACCGGCTGGATTTGCTGGTGGACATCGAAAATACAGGGGATTCCACAGGTTATAACATTTTATGGGGACATGCGGAGGATAAGCTTTACCACAGTTATCAGGTTTATAAGGACGATGGTGCGCAGACACACAAAAGAATTGGTGCACTGGTGAAAGGGCAGGATTATTTTGTGCGTGTTGATGCATTTAATGAGAATGGGATTACCCATGGAAAGGTGACAAGATTATGAGAGCCATCAATTTAAAGACGGAGCATCTGACAGACCCTATCGGGATTGATATCGCAAAGCCGTACCTGTCCTGGACGTGTGAGGACGGAATCACACAGACGGCTTATGAAATCGAGGCTTGGGAGAACGAGAACTTATTGTGGGGCAGCGGCAAAGTTTCCGGTTCGCAGATGCATGCCGTTTTGGAAAAAGAGCTGCAGAGCAGACAGCGCGTTAGCTGGCGGGTGCGCCTTTGGGACGAGACGGGGCGTAAGGGCGAGTGGAGTGCGCCTGCCCTCTTTGAGGCAGGTATCATGGATAAAGAACTTTTCAAGGCGGCGTGGATTAATCCGGAACTTGTCTGCGACCCGGAAGTCCACAAGCCTGCAAGCTATCTGAAAAAGAGTTTTCAAGCCACAAAGGGAAAGGTGGCAAGGCTTTACATTACCTGCCACGGACTGTACGAGGCGTATATCAACGGAAAGCGTGTTGGTGAATTTGTGCTTGCTCCTGGCTGTTATAACTATGACCGGAAAGTGGCATATCAGACGTATGATGTCACGGATCTGATTCAGGATGGGGAGAATCTGGCAGAAGTTATTCTCGGGGACGGCTGGTACCGGAGTGTGTCGGGGGTTGACGGGGATCGCAATCTCTACGGTACGGGAGTGGCGCTGTTCTTCCAGCTGGAAATCGACAAAAATGTCGTATGTGTTTCTGACGGGAGCTGGACTGCGTCGCAGTCAGGTCCGATTCGCGAGAATGATATGCAGCAGGGCGAGGTGGTTGATGCACGGATGGAGGAGATTGAGGATTATCATGAAGTCAGGGTTGAGGATTTCGGGGTGGAAACCCTGGCCTGTTCCAACTGCATGCCTGTTGCAGAGATGGAGTGTTTCACAGGGAAATGTATCACGACGCCAAATGGGGAAACAGTCATTGATTATGGGCAGAACATGGCGGGATATATCTCATTTCGATTAAAAGCGCACGCAGGGCAGAAAATTGTGCTGACACATGGCGAGACCCTGGACGAGAACGGCAATTTTACACAGGAGAACTTCCAGGATCGAAAACGCCACAAGGAGGGTGGCACCAGGCAGCAAGTGGTTTATACCTGCAAGGAAGGTTTCAATGAATACAAGGCAAAGTTTACAATTTGGGGATTCCGTTACGCGAAAGTGGAGACGGACATTGACCTCCATGATGCAGAGTTTACTGCGATTGCAGTATATTCAAAAATGCAGGAGTTGGGAACATTCAATTGCTCCAACGCCGATGTGAATCAGCTGGTGCACAACAGTATCTGGAGCCAGAAGTCCAATTTCTGCGATGTGCCGACAGACTGTCCTACGAGGGAGCGTGCGGCGTGGACTGGCGATATGGGTGTCTTTGCGGCGGCAGGGCTGTACCTGGAGGACTGTTATCCGGTTATCCGCAAATGGCTGGCGGAATGCCGCCTGACGCAGCATGAGGACGGAAAATTGAGCAATATTTCCCCGAGGAACAATAATCCGAGCTTTTTCTCAGGACTGCTTGCTGGTTCTGTGGGCTGGGGCGACGCGTGCATTATTGTGCCGTATGTGCTTTATCAGCGGTACGGGGACGTGCGGATTCTGGAAGAAAATTACGCGATGATGCAGAAGTGGTATACCTTTCTGGAAGGGCGTGCGAAGAATAATCCGGAGGACGCTGCTGAATTTATAAAGCAGAATCCATACCGCGATTATACCATCGAGACAGGGGTTGATTATGGCGAGTGGTGTGAGCCGGATGTTGACAGCACATCAGCGATGCGGACACCGCAGCAAAAGGTTGCTACCGCATATTTTGCGCGCTCTGGACAGATGCTTGCGGAGATTGCACAGATTCTGGAAAAAGCGGAGGATGCCGGGCATTACTGCACAATGGCGGAAAATGCAGGGAAAGCCTTCCGTTATATTGCGGTGCAGGATGGCAGGATTCACTCCGACCGGCAGGCGGAATATGTGCGTGCGATCACATTTGAACTGCTGACGGCAGAAGAGAAAAAGCAGGCAGCGGACGACCTCAACCGTCTGGTGCAGCAGAGCGATTACCATCTCAATACAGGATTTCTCTCAACATCGCAGCTGTGCGCGGTGCTCGCGGATTATGGTTATGTAGAAACAGCGTATAAGCTGTTGCTTCAGGACACAATGCCAGGCTGGCTTTACCAGGTGAAAAAAGGCGCCACGACCATCTGGGAGACATGGGACGGAATCAACGAGAAAGGCGTGCCCGCTGCATCCTTAAACCACTATTCCAAGGGGGCGGTCACAGGCTGGCTGTTTGAGGGCGTGTGCGGTATCCATCTCGTGTGCGGCAAGATCGAGATAAAGCCGCAGCCATGTAATATGCTGGATTACGCAAAGGCTGTGTACCGTTCGCCGGCCGGGGATATCGAGAGCGGCTGGCGCTGCGAGGGTGGAAAGTTTTCATATGAGTTTGTCATTCCGGCAAATACAAGTGCGGACATTATTCTTCCGGATGGACGGAAAGAGCACGTTTCAGCCGGAAGGCATTGTTTTTGATAGTCCTTCCGATTGATGCAGGCTTTGCGGCGTACTCAGCAAGATGGAATATCGAAACTTCATTCCGCAAGCTCAAATATACAATCGGCCTGAATAACTTCCATGCGTATAAACTAGTATGATTCAACTTAATTACCTTTATGTTTCACGCAGAATAAATTTTCAGCCTGCAAGGAGGCTGAATGAGGCGATGCGGTGGCATCGTTGAATGAAGCCAACGCGGCAGATGGAAATTTAGGCAAGTGAAACATAAGGTTAATTAAGTTGAATCATACTAGAATACATCAAACAGGAGATTTGTTTATTACAGAAAACGGAGTAGCAACAGAAGATGACCAGCAAAGAGTTGAGAACCTAAATTTGGATTAGATGCGGCTGACCGTAAAACCCAGAAACGTATGCTAAAATCAAGTCTGGAATTTCTAGGCAGTATGCGGGATAAATAAGAATAGAATGGGGCTTGTCAGTTTGACAAGCCTTTTGTTATCTGTTTAGAAAATGTAATAATGTAATCCGCAATTTTCTCCGGGGGGTCCTGCATTCCGTTTTGCAGCCACCATTGAATTACACTGCTGCATCCGCCCGCTAAAAATGCAAAACTGGCGTTCTGCTTCGCGATAGGGCAGCCGCTTTCCGGTGTTGAGCCAAGCCATTGTCCTATATAGAGTAAACAACACTCCGATAGCTTTTGGATAAATTGTTGTTCACTCATAGGAGTAATTATTGATTGGATAAGCTGGCTTTTGCTGCACAGTGTGTTCAGTATGGCAATTACTGCGGCATGTGCACCAGTAGCTTCGATGGTTGCCAGCATTTTTTCAAATTCCTGAATACCTTCTACGCCGTTCATCAAAGCAGAATGATATTCCGCAGACCATGAGCTATAAGGATTTAACACTGGATTTAGAGGGGTATAAGGTTTATACAGAAAAAATCATCCCCCTGATCGAGGCAAAATACGATGAAATCTATGAGTTATGTGAGAAGGGAAACAAACTGCTGTACTGACTATATTCTGTTTTGGTCGCCCCATTCACACATGGAATCAAGAATCGGAATGAGTGTTTTGCCGCGTTCGGTAAGGGAATATTCTACTTTGGGAGGGATTTGCGGATATTCTTCACGGTGGACCAGCTGATCTGCTTCCAATTCTTTTAAGGCAGAACTCAGCGTTTTATAAGAAATTTCACCGATATATTTTTTCATTTCATTGAAACGGACTACGCCAAATTCCATAAGCGTATAAAGAATGGTCATTTTGTATTTTCCGTTGATGAGGGATAATGTGTAGCTAAAGCCGGTTGTTTCCAGATGTTCTTGCGATATGCAGCGTTTACCCATTTTACACTCTCCTTTAGGTAAGTATATAACTCTAATGCAAGTATCGCACTTAAAGGTGCGTACTTGTTTTTTGCTTTATTCTTGTTATGATTATAATATCGGTAGCAGGAAAAGTCAATTTGTGCCGAAGTGACTTTACTCTTTAGCGCTGTTGCGCAGCAACATAAAAAAGCAGGAGGATATTTATCATGAGTAAAAAAATTGTTGTAATTACGGGAAGTCCGCGAAAAAACGGGAACAGTTTTGCCATGACGGAAGCATTTATCAGGGCGGCAGAGGACATAGGGCATACAGTGATCCGTTTTGATGCAGCCATGAAGAATGTGGGAGGCTGCCGTGCATGTGAAACGTGTTTCAAGACGGGAAAGGCATGTTCCTTTGACGATGATTTTAATGTTATCGCACCGGCAATCCTGGAAGCAGATGCGGTTGTTTTTACAATGCCGGTTTACTGGTATTCGATTCCGGCACAGGTTAAGGGAGTGATCGACAGGCTGTTTTCTTTCTGCGTGGCAGGAAAGGATGTGGCGGGGAAAGAATGTGCTTTGATCACCTGCTGCGAAGAAGATGATATGTCCGTTATGGACGGGGTGCGCATTCCGGTTGAACGTTCTGCGGCATTACTCAAATGGAAAATGGTAGGCGAGGTGCTTGTTCCGGGCGTTTTGAATGCCGGGGATATTGAAAAAACCGATGGATGCAGTCAGGCGGCTGCACTGGCGGAGAAAATATGACGGAAAACGGAGGAACGGGCGTATGGGTAAAAAAATAGTAGTATTGAACGGAAGTCCGCGCAAGGCAGGAAATACTTCTGCGTTGGTCAGGGAGTTTACAAAAGGGGCGGAAAGTGCCGGCAATACGGTTACTGAGTTTTTCCTGAATGGTATGGATATCCATGGATGTCTGGGATGTTTCGGTGGTCACAGCAGCAGGGAGTGTCCCTGTGTCCAAAAGGATGACATGGCGCGGATCTACCCGGCGGTAAAGGATTGTGATGTGGTGGTGCTTGCTTCACCTTTGTATTACTGGAACATGAGCGGACAGCTCCGGACGGCGGTTGACAGGCTGTTTGCACTGGAGGAGGGGGACGGTAACCTTCTCCGTGGGAATGGAAAGGCTTCTGTCCTTTTGATGGCAGCGGAAGGCAGAGGCTTTGAGGATGTGGTGCTGTACTATGACCATCTGACGGAGCATTTAAGATGGGAAAATCTCGGTCATGTTCTTGCCGGGGGAAATATGGAAACAGGAGACATTGAAGGGAAGCCGGAGCTTGAAGAAGCCTTTGAGCTTGGTAAAAAGATTCATTGAGTTTCGGTATCGTAAGGATAGTTACGGACAACCGGTCCGGCACGGGAGGCCGACAGGCGGAAGAATCGCCTGCCGGCTGTCCGTTTTTGATGTGCATTATAGCTTGCTGAACGCCAGCAGGATCAGCAATATGCCGCCTATCACGGAAAAATTGAAACCGGATCTTGATGCCAGCAGCCGTCCCAGTCTGCAGCCGCCGGATACGGCGCACAGGCTGATGAGGAAGGTCAGGAGGGCGGCAAGGGGGAGGGAATACTTTCCGGATGCCGCTCCGAATCCTGCCGCAGCGCTGTCCAAAGACAAAGCCAGGCCTAAGGATAGGGCTTCGGCGGGAGAAAGGACTTCCACATCGGCCGTATTGGCTGCTTCGGGAGCGGCATAGACGGTCAGGATGAAACGGAGATTTTTTGTTTTTACCTGGACTTTTTTGCTGTTGAAGCGGTTTTCCCTTATTTTTTTACGGATGGAGCTGTCAAAAAGCTTAATGGAACCCAGCACGAAAAGGATGAGAAAGGAGAATACGGTTGTAAATGCGGGGGGAACATAAGCTTTGAGTAAATGGCCGATAAAAAGGGAGAGCATTAAGAGAAAATCGGCAAGAAGCGCTACGATGACGGCGGACAGAGGCGGTATTTTCACTTTATCCGCGCCGTAGGCGAAACTTGCCGCGAAAGCATCCGCGGAGAGGGCTATGATGAGCAGGATAAGCTGCAGTATGGAGCCGGACAAATCGGTCACCTGCCTTTATGGTTTGCTTTATATTATGTAATTATGTTATAATTGTTTTCATATAATGTTGGATGGGGAAGTCAAAAGGCTGATGAACGGAAAGAGGAAGGAAGATGAATGACAGGCAGTATAAAACAAAAGAATTATTAAGAAGGTTTATCCCGTATTTCGGACCATACCGGAAAACACTGGTTACGGATTTGTTCTGTGCGGCGCTGACGACAATCTGTGAACTGGTGCTGCCGCTTATCATGCGGTATATAACGAATGAGGGATTGTATCATCTGGCTGAACTTTCGGTGAGGACGATCGGAGGACTGGGGCTGCTTTATCTGCTGCTCAGGGTAGTGGATACAGTGGCCAGTTACTATATGGCGGATATGGGACATGTCATGGGAGCAAAGATTGAGACGGATATGCGGCGGGATGCATATTTTCATTTGCAGCAGCTGTCCAATACCTACTATAATAATACGAAGGTCGGGCAGATTATGGGGCGGATTACCAATGATTTATTTGATGTAACGGAATTTGCCCATCACTGTCCGGAAGAATTTTTTATTGCGGGAATTAAGGTCGTGATATCATTTGTCATACTGGCGCGGATCAATGTGCTGCTCACCCTGATCATTTTTGTGATCGTACCGGTTATGATAGCGGTGTGTATGTCGCTGAATTTCCGGATGCGGGGAGCTTTCAGCAGGCAGAGGAACCAGATCGGGGAACTGAATGCGCGGATTGAGGACAGCCTGCTTGGGCAGAAGGTGGTAAAGGCATTTACCAACGAGGAGATGGAAAACCAGAAGTTTGAACGGGACAACGGGAAGTTTTTGGATATTAAAAAAGAAACTTACCGTTATATGGCGGCATTCCAGACGACTACCAAAATGTTTGACGGGATCATGTATCTGGCAGTGGTAGTGGCCGGAGGTATTTTCATGGTGAGAGGGATGGTGGCGCCGGGGGATTTGGTGGCATACACGCTTTACGTCAATACAATGATAGCCACAATACGGCGGATCATTGAATTTGCGGAGCAGTTTCAGCGCGGGATGACGGGAATCGAGCGGTTTCTGCAGATCATGGATGCGGACATTGAGATTTTTGATGAGCCGGATGCGGTGGAAATGCTGCATACCGAAGGGAATATCCGGTTTGACGGAGTGAGCTTTGAGTATCCGGACGACCACAATATTGTGTTCCGGGATTTGAATCTGGAGATAAGACATGGAGAAAAAGTGGCGATCGTCGGACCTTCCGGCGGCGGGAAAACCACGCTGTGCAATCTGATTCCGCGGTTTTATGATGTAACGGAAGGGAAGATCAGCATTGACGGGGAAGATATCCGGCACTTTACGCTGAAAAGCCTGCGGAGGAATGTGGGAATCGTGCAGCAGGATGTGTATCTGTTTTCCGGGACGATTTTTGAGAACATTGTTTACGGAAGGCAGGATGCATCCAAAGAAGAAGTGGTGGAAGCGGCTAAACGGGCGGGAGCCCATGAGTTTATCATGAACCTGAAGGACGGCTATGATACTTATGTGGGAGAGCGGGGAGTGAAGCTCTCCGGCGGGCAGAAGCAGAGAATCAGCATTGCAAGGGTATTTTTAAAAAATCCCCCGATTATCATATTGGATGAAGCGACTTCGGCGCTGGACAATGAAAGCGAATTTGCAGTGGCGAAATCGCTGGGCCGGCTGTCTGAGGGAAGGACCACGCTGACGATTGCGCACAGGCTTTCCAGCATCCGGAATTCGGACCGGATCCTTGTTCTGACGGACCGGGGAATCGTGGAAGAAGGGAATCATGAGCAGCTTCTTGGGAAGAAAGGGATTTATTATCAGTTTTACACGACGGCCAGCGAACTGAAATAAAGGGAAAGAAGGCCGGCGGTAACTTAAGGGGTGTAAGTTATCGCGCATTACACGTTATTTCTTGCTATTATGGGTCGGTTTTTGTATAATAATAGTATCTCTCTCAGTGTACACGGGAAGATACTTTTAGAATAAGCCAAAAAGCAAGGAGACAAAAAGATGTTTCAGAGGAAAATTTGCGTAATTGTGGGAGGCGCAAAAGGCAGGGGGCGGAAGCTGGCGGAGAAATACGCAGGGCAGAAGTACCGTATTGCTTTTATGGATATCGATAAGAAATCCGGCAACTCACTAAAAGAAAAATTAGAAGGGGAATATGGAGAAAAGATTTTTTTCTTCAACGGCAATGTAAACAGTGAAGAGGACCGGGAATTGTTTGCAGGAGCAGTTCAGGCACAATACAAAAGGATAGACCGTCTGTATTATCGTTCGGATATTAAGGATGAAAGAGACAGTGATGAGAATGAAATAGAAGACCTTTTGAGAGAGAATATGAAAAAGGGCGGAATTATAAGGGATTTCATTTGAGATGAGGCTGGAACCGGCGGGCGGTTATTAAGCATTTATGATAACCGGCCGCCGGAAGAAAATTACAAAAGAGTTGTATTTATGCATGACGGAAAGGAGTGGTGGTATGAAACTGACATTTATTGGAGCAGCCCATGAGGTAACCGGAAGCTGTCATTATTTGGAGGCGGCGGGAAAGAATATACTGGTGGACTGCGGTATGGAGCAGGGGGTACGCAGCTATGAGAGCGCCCAGCTGCCGATCGAGGCAGCTTTGGTGGATTATGTACTGCTGACCCATGCCCATGTGGATCATTCAGGTATGCTGCCCGCACTGTATGCCGAAGGATTCCGGGGGCAGGTGCTGGCGACGGCAGCCACGGCGGATTTATGCAGCGTCATGCTTCGTGACTGTGCGCATATCCAGATGCAGGAGGCAGAATGGAAAGCGCGTAAGGCGAAACGTAGTGCGGGGATAGAACATTATGAGCCGGCATATACGATGGAAGATGCGGACGGTATTATTAAAAGACTGGTTCCATGCCACTATAACCAGGTGATCGAGTTATGTGAAGGGATAAAGATTCGCTTTACCGATGTGGGGCATTTGCTGGGCTCTGCCAGCATCGAAGTGTGGATGAGTGAGGATGGAAATGAGAAAAAAATAGTATTTTCGGGAGATTTGGGAAATATTGACCAGCCTCTTATAAAAGACCCGATGATGACCGAAGAGGCGGATTATGTCGTCATGGAATCCACCTATGGGGACCGGGTCCATTCGGAAGAGAGACCGGATTATGTGGGCGATCTGACAAAAATCCTGCAGGAGACGTTCGATGCGGGAGGAAATGTGGTCATCCCGTCCTTTGCGGTGGGGCGTACACAGGAAATGCTATATTTCCTGCGTCAGATCAAGGCGGAGAAACGTATTAAGGGACATCCGGATTTTCCCGTATATGTGGATAGTCCGCTGGCGGTAGAGGCTACGGAGATTTTCCAGAGGAATGTGGAGGAGTGCTTTGACGAGGACGCCATGGACCTGATCCATCATGGGATCAATCCCATCCGCTTCCCCGGACTGAGGCTGACGATTACCAGCGATGAGTCAAGGGCGATCAACTTTGATGAGACGCCCAAAGTCATTATATCGGCTTCCGGAATGTGTGAGGCAGGGCGTATCCGCCATCATTTAAAGCACAATCTGTGGAGACCGGAATGTACGATCTTATTTGTAGGTTATCAGGCAAACGGTACGTTGGGAAGACTGCTGGTGGAAGGGACAGATGAAGTGAAGCTGTTTGGCGAAACCATTGACGTACATGCTGATATCCGCTCCCTGATAGGTATCAGCGGACATGCGGATAAGAGAGGGCTGCTGGCATGGGTGGAAGGGTTCCGTAAGAAGCCGGATAAGATATTTGTAGTACATGGGGAAAGTACGGTATGTGAATCTTTTGCGGCATGTCTGGAAAATGAGTATAAGATAGATGCTTATGCCCCTTACAGCGGAACCAGGTTCGATCTGCTGACGGGAGAAGCGGAATACGTGGCGGCGCCGAAGCCTTTGATGAAGAAGAAGAGCCGTGTGGCTGCCGATGTATTTGCCCGTCTGATGGCAGCAGGACAGAGACTGATCGCGGTCATCAGAAGGAACGAGGGCGGAACGAACAAAGATTTGGCAAAGTTTGCGGATCAGGTGAATTCGCTTTGCGACAAGTGGGATAAATAGGCGGCGGAGGAAGGAGACGGTGGGATATGAGTCAGGCAGACAGGATATTTATATCGATGTGCAGGGATATATTGGAGAACGGGACGAGTACGGAAGGAGAGAAGGTCCGCCCCCGCTGGGAAGACGGGACTCCGGCATACACGATCAAAAAATTCGGTGTTGTGAACCGCTACGACCTGTCCGAAGAGTTTCCGATCCTGACTTTGCGCCGGACGGCGCTGAAAAGCGCAACGGATGAGATGCTTTGGATCTGGCAGCAGAAATCCAATAATGTGAATGAACTGCACAGCCATATCTGGGATGAGTGGGCAGATGAGGACGGAAGCATCGGGAAAGCATACGGTTATCAGATGGGGGTAAAGCACCGATATAAAGAAGGGATGATGGACCAGGTGGACCGGGTCATCTATGATCTGAAGAATCATCCGTTCAGCCGCCGTATTATGACAAATATATATGTACATCAGGATTTAAGCGAGATGAATTTATATCCCTGTGCTTACAGCATGACGTTTAATGTGACGCAGAAAAAGGGGGACAGCAGGCTGACTTTAAATGCGATTCTGAACCAGCGTTCCCAGGATGTACTGACGGCGAACAATTGGAATGTGGTACAATATGCGGTACTGATTCATATGCTGGCCCAGGTATGCGATATGAGAGTCGGGGAATTCGTGCATGTGATTGCGGACGCCCACATTTATGACAGGCATGTGCCGCTGATAAAAGAGCTGATAGAGCGGCCCGTTCATGAGGCGCCAAAGTTTTGGCTGAACCCGGAAATCCATGATTTTTATGAATTCACCCGCAGCGATGTGAAGGTAGAGGGATATGTGACGGGAGAACAGATAGAAAATATTCCTGTTGCCATCTGAACACAAGAAGAGTTTCTAAGGCGTGGAAATACCACGCCTAAGAAACTCTATGTCTTGTGTGGAAGAATGGCGGAGGTGTTGGGGTTTTGCGGAACTGGAATAGGAGGACGAGATGAATCTGATTGTGGCTGTGGATGAAAATTGGGCGATTGGGAATAAGGGGGATCTGCTGATACGGATTCCGAATGACCATAAGTTTTTCAGGGAGGAGACCACGGGGAAGGTGGTGGTGCTGGGGAGGAAGACGCTGGATACTTTTCCTCAGGGGCTTCCGCTTAAAAACCGGATCAATATCATTTTATCCTCCAACCCGGATTTCCGGGTGAAGGATGGGATTGTGGTACATAGTATGGAAGAACTGCTGGAGGAGCTGAAGAAGTACAGGAGTGAAGATGTTTACGTCATAGGAGGCGAAAGTATTTACCGGCAGATGCTGCCTTATTGTGACGTGGCGCATGTGACGAAGATTGACCGCAGGTATCAGGCGGATGCCTATTTCCCGAACCTGGATGAACGGCCGGAGTGGAAAATTACGGCGGACAGCGAGGAACAGACATATTTTGATGTGGCGTATCAGTTTGTAAAGTATGAAAAGATTTAAATAAGACAGGAGATATTATGGGAAGAGAAGATTACAGTAAAGCATTTAAATTAGGAAAAAAAGATTTTCAGGCAAGGATGATGCGCGGAGAGGTTCCGACATTGGAGGTTTTGGATGATATCATGCCGCAGAAAGGCTCCTATCATGAAATCCCGCTCGGACTGGTACAGATTCCGGTGGATCAGATCGTGGGAACGAAGACGGCGGGAAGAAGCAGTTCTTTTTCCGGAAATTTCATGCCGATACTGCGGGAGGATTCAGAATTTGCCTCAAAGTGGTCCAATCTGAGTACCTGTCATGTGGAAGAGGGAATCAGGGATCCGATCAAGGCTTATGAATACATGAATAAGTTTTACGTGGAGGAAGGAAATAAGCGGGTCAGTGTCATGAAATATTTCGGTGTGGTTTCCATTCCGGGAAATGTGACGCGTATCGTTCCGAGACGCACGGAGGAGAAGGAAAACAGGATCTATTATGAATTCATGGATTTTTATCAATATGCGCCGATCAATTATATCTGGTTTTCCCAGGAAGGGAGTTTTGCAAAACTGCAGGAAGCGGTAGGTAAAGCGCCGGGGGAGATGTGGACAGAGGATGAACTGTTGAAGTTCAGCGCTTTGTATACGCGGTTTTGTGCGGAATATAAGGCAAAGGGAGGCAATAAACTGAAGATCACGCCCGGTGATGCATTTCTGTCTCTTATCACACTGTATGGGTATGATGTGATCGACGAAATGACAACCAGCGATCTGAAAGAACTGATGACGAAGAGCTGGGAAGAATTTGCACTGCTTCAGGAAGAGCAGGAAATTGATCTGAAGATGAAGCCGAATCAGGAGAAGAAACCGTTGCTGAGCATTCTGCATCCGCTGAGTTCACCGAAGGTGAAGATTGCGTTCATTTATGAAAAGACACCAGGAACTTCTGCATGGACGTATGCGCATGAATTGGGAAGGCTTTACCTGGAGCAGACTTTTCCGGATGAGATCACGACTGTCTTTTATGAAAACGGGACACAGGAAAATGTGGATTCTCTGATAGAGGATGCGGTAAACGCCGGGTGTAACCTGATTTTTACTACGACGCCTTCTTTTGTGCAGGCGAGCGTGAAGGCAGCGATCGCAAATAAGGATATCCGCATAATGAACTGTTCGCTGAATACTTCCCACCGGTATATCCGTACCTATTATTCTAGAATGCATGAGGCAAAATTCCTGATGGGGGCTATTGCGGGCGCGATGGCGGAAAATAACCGGCTGACTTATATTGCGGATTATCCAATTTATGGTTCCATTGCCAATATCAATGCGTTTGCACTGGGTGCAAAGATGATCAATCCGCGGGCGGAAGTATATTTGGAGTGGTCGAAACTGAAGGCTGTGGATATAGAAGAACGGGTCAGGGAAATAGGGGCCTCCTGCGTTTCCGGAATGGATATGGTGATTCCGGAAGAGGGTTCCCGATTTTTCGGTATTTACCACATGGAAGGAGGGCATCCGAGAAATCTGGCTATGCCGTTGTATCACTGGGGAAAATTTTATGAACAGCTTCTGCGGACGATCATGGACGGGACATGGAAGTATGACGACGACCCGTCTTCTACGAAAGCAATCAACTATTGGTGGGGACTGTCAGAGGGGGTTATTGAAATTATCTGTTCCCAGTGCCTGCCCATAGGAACCAAACGTCTGGTGGAGCTTCTGAGGTCAACCATCAGTTCGGAATTATTTAATCCGTTTTCGGGCATCCTGTATTCACAGACAGGTGTAGTTTCGGAAAATCCGGAATTCAGTATGCTTCCGGAGGAGATCATGACGATGGACTGGCTGGCTGAAAATGTGATCGGCTCCATTCCGAAAATGGAGGAACTGAAAGAGCAGGCGGAGCCTGTTATTAAGCAGCAGGGAGTAGTGAAAAAGGAAGGTTGACTTACATATGAAGATACTGGCGATTGCGGATGAAGAATCGAAATCCCTGTGGGACTTTTTTGACAGGAGCAAGCTGGAGGGGGTAGACCTGATCATCTCCTGCGGCGACCTGGATCCGCGCTATCTGTCGTTTCTTGTAACCCTTTCCAACGTTCCGGTGCTGTATGTGCATGGGAATCATGACGGGAAATATGAGACGGTTCCGCCGGAAGGGTGTATCTGCATCGAAGACCAAGTTTACGTCCATGAGGGCATCCGGATTTTGGGGCTGGGAGGATCGATGCGGTATAAACCGGGACCTCATCAGTATACGGAGCGGCAGATGATGCAGAGGGTTGCAAAATTATGGTTCCAGCTGTTTAAAAAACGCGGGTTTGACATCCTGGTGACGCATTCACCGGCCTATCAGCTCAATGACGGACGGGATCTGCCGCATCAGGGATTTCAGGTATTCCGGACCCTGATGGAGAAATACCGGCCGAAATACTTCCTTCACGGACATGTGCATATGGCATACGGACGGCAGCACAAGAGATATGATAAATATCAGGATACCCATATCATCAATGCATATGAGAAGTGTGTATTCGAATTTGAGGATGATGATCCGCAGGAGAATCTTTACTGAGTAACAGTTGACTTTTAAAGGAAAAAGTATAATAATAAATAGAAAAATATGCAGGCTGCGAAAGAGGGAGCGATATAAATGAATAAGAGTAGTATTGACTGGGAAAATCTTGGATTTGGTTATATGGAGACGGATAAACGGTATGTTTCCAATTATAAAAACAGTGCATGGGATGAGGGAGGCCTGACAGAGGATGCCACGGTAACCATCAGTGAATGTGCGGGCGTGCTTCAGTATGCACAGACGATTTTTGAAGGAATGAAAGCGTATACGACGGAAGACGGGCGCATCGTTACATTCCGGCCGGATCTGAATGCGGCACGCATGGCGGATTCGGCGGTCAGGCTGGAAATGCCGGTGTTTCCGGAAAGCCGTTTTGTGGAAGCGGTAAAACAGACGGTTGCGGCTAACAAAATATTCGTGCCTCCTTATGGTTCAGGGGCGACGCTTTATGTACGGCCGTACATGTTCGGGACGAATCCGGTCATTGGCGTGAAACCGGCGGATGAGTATCAGTTCCGGATTTTTACCACACCGGTAGGGCCTTATTTCAAGGGCGGCGTGAAACCGTTAACGATCTGTGTCAGTGATTTTGACCGGGCGGCACCGCATGGGACAGGCCATATTAAGGCCGGACTGAATTATGCCATGAGTCTGTATGCCATTCAGACAGCCCACAGGGACGGATTTGACGAGAATATGTATTTGGATGCGGCTACAAGAACCAAAGTGGAGGAAACGGGCGGCGCCAATTTCCTGTTCGTGACAAAGGACGGAAAGGTGGTGACTCCGAAGTCCGACAGCATCCTTCCTTCCATTACAAGACGTTCGCTGATGCATGTGGCAAAGGAATATCTTGGATTGGAAGTGGAAGAAAGAGAAGTGCTGTTTGAGGAAGTAAAGGATTTTGCAGAGTGCGGTCTGTGCGGAACCGCGGCAGTTATCTCGCCGGTAGGAAAAGTAGTAGACCATGGGAAGGAAATCTGTTTCCCCAGCGGCATGTCAGATATGGGACCGGTTACCAGGAGATTGTATGAGACACTGACAGGGATCCAAATGGGCAGAGTCAAAGCGCCGGAAGGCTGGATTGTTGAAATTGCATAGAAGATTTGGAACTTTGCACAGGGGCGCGGCAGTATGCATCCCTGTGTATATTTTTATGCACAGGGACGCATAGGGAAATTTGCAGTTTCGATACATGCGCCCGTGCCGGGGAAAGTTTCCCATGTCCAAATATAAAATGTCCCTTATCGGGAGGCTGCCAGCATACCGAGCACATGTCCGGCATAACGGGCGAATAACTCCCGGTCCATTTTCCGCTCTTCCGTCAATTCAAAAAAGATCTCTTTTTCCGTGTAGCTGCGTTTGAAAAACGGTTCGAAAACAACTTCCCACTGGGGGAGATAGCTGGAAAGTTTCCGTGTATAGCAGTTTGCAGCAGATGCCTGTATGCGGTGTTTTTTGTCCACATAAGAGGCGACGGATTTATGGATGGCCGTATCCTCGTCGGGAAGATAGTAATAATTTTTATAATTTGAATAGAAATATTTCATTTCTTCTTCATATAAAGGCACACGCAGGCTGCCTTCGCTGCCTTCGCCCTTAAAATAGCAGCTTTTTGCCGAGCAGGAAAAAGGACGCGGGAGGGCGGCAGGGAGCGTCAGTTTCATAAGAAGTTCCTGATGCTGTGTGCCGTCGATATCATGGTAATAGTTTGCCTGTACTTTTTTCGGGCGCAGCGGTTCGTTGAAAAGGTCATAGTAAGCCAGCAGGGGGAGAATCTGCAGCATTCCCTTCATGTCGTCCGCATTATGAAGCGTAAGAGCCTGAAACGCGAAGTCCGTAGGACTTTTCACATAATCATGGTAGACGCTGATCAGTTCTCCGCCGCTGTAGGTATCCTCTCTTTCAATGCCTGAGAACCGTTCCAAAGTCTTCAGTTTGCAGTCGGGCAGGTTCAGGCAGGCTTTATAAGGGGAGAGCCGGCGGTAAATATCGATTCCCGTATAGCTGTTAAACGTATGCGGAAGCTTGTATAATCCGCATTTCTGTAAAAGATAGGGCAGGTCAAAATTGTTGCCGTTGAAATGCACCAGATGGGTATATTTGGCGGCAAAGCTGAAAAAAGCGGACAGAACCTGCGCTTCCTCTTCATAATTATTGGCAAACCATTGCTTTACATACCATCTGCCGTTTTCATGATAGGCGGTTCCAATCAGGTAGAGGCAGGAACTTCTGGCGGTAAAACCGGTGGTTTCGATATCGAGAAACAGTATTTTATCTAAAGGTGCAATTTTTTCCAAAGGATAATTTAAGTTGGGTAAATGTATGGTTTGTCGTAAGGTTCTCACAGTTCATCCTATCCTTTCCAAAATGTCTTTCGCAGGGCCAAAACCGCCGGGCGGGCAGTGCTGCCTGCTGCGTAAAAATGGCGCCGCATTCTGTGTAACAGTGAAGGCAACAGAACTGTTACCATTCTGTGTATATAATAACATGTTTTTTTATTTTTCAGTAGTATTTTTTGTAGAAAAATAGTATATTGTTTATAGAGAAAAATTATCCGGCTTACATCGGCGGATAGGTAAGAAAGAAGGGTGGAAAATGGCAAAATTAACATTTGTGGGCGGTATACATCCTTTTGACGGAAAGGATATGTCAAAGGATAAGCCGATCAAAGAAGTGCTGCCCAAAGGGGATCTGGTTTATCCTTTGTCCCAGCATATCGGTGCGCCTGCAACGCCGATCGTGGCGAAGGGGGATCATGTGCTGACAGGACAGAAAATCGCGGAAGCCTCCGGTTTTGTATCGGCTCCGATCTATGCAACGGTTTCGGGGACGGTAAAGGCGATCGAGCCGCGCCGGGTAGTGACCGGCGACAATGTGATGAGCATCGTGGTGGAAAATGACGGGATGTATGGAGAAGTGGACTATTCGGCGGTGGAGTCCCTGGAGGAGCTGTCAAAAGAGCAGATCGTGAACAGAGTGAAGGAAGCTGGCGTCGTCGGTATGGGCGGCGCAGGATTTCCGACGTTCATTAAGCTTTCACCAAAAGAACCGGAGAAAATAGAGTATATCATAGCGAACTGTGCGGAATGCGAACCGTATCTGACCTCCGATTACCGCAGGATGCTGGAAGAACCGGAGAAGCTGGTGGAAGGGCTGAAGATCATGCTGCGTCTGTTTGACAATGCAAGAGGGATACTGGCGGTGGAGGACAATAAACCGGACTGTATCGAACTGCTGAAGAAGTTGACGAAAGATGAGAGCCGCATCAGCGTAAAGGCGCTGAAAACCAAGTACCCGCAGGGGGCGGAACGGCAGATCATTTTTGCCACCACGGGACGCAGCATCAATTCTTCCATGCTTCCGGCGGATGCAGGCTGTATCGTGGATAATGTGGATACCATTGTGGCGGTCTATCATGCGGTTATGCTCGGTAAGCCGCTGATGAACCGCATTGTAACGGTGACGGGGGATGCCGTTGCCGACCCGCGTAACTTTATCGTACGGATCGGAACGAATTATCATGAACTGGTGGAGGAAGCGGGAGGCTTTAAGGAGCAGCCGGTGAAAATCGTTTCCGGCGGACCGATGATGGGATTTGCCATTTTTGACCTGGATGTGCCGACGACCAAAACGGCGTCCGCACTTTTGTGCATGACACAGGATGATGTGGCAAAGATGGAGCCGGGTGCCTGCATCAACTGCGGCAAGTGCGTGGAAGCCTGTCCGGGCAGGGTGGTGCCGAGAAGATTGGCGGATTATGCGGAGCATTACAATGAAGAGGCGTTTCTGGCGGAAAACGGCATGGAATGCTGTGAGTGCGGATGCTGCAGCTTTGTCTGTCCGGCAAAACGGCCGCTGACGCAGACGATCAAATCCATGCGTAAGATGCAGCTGGCCAAGAGGAAAAAGAAATAGGGAGGTACGAGCAGTGAGTGATTTAATGAAAGTGTCCTCCAATCCCCATGTGCGGTCCAAGGTGACGACCAGCAGCATTATGCTGGCGGTTGTGGTTGCGCTGCTTCCGGCGGCTGGCTTTGGCATATACAATTTCGGATTGGATGCGCTGATACTAATAGTGGTGACGGTGGCAGCTACGGTATTTACGGAGTATGCATATGAGAAACTGATGGGCAAAAAGGTGACAATAGGGGATTATTCGGCGGTTGTGACCGGACTTTTGCTGGCTTTGAACCTGCCTTCGAGCGCTCCGTGGTGGATTGGGGCAGTGGGCGGCGTGTTTGCCATTCTGGTGGTAAAGATGCTGTTCGGCGGACTGGGGCAGAATTTCATGAACCCGGCGTTGGCGGCGAGATGTTTCCTGTTGATTTCCTTTACTTCCATCATGACGAATTTCGATTGTGATACATATACGGGGGCGACTCCGTTAGCGGCCCTCAAGAGCGGGGAGGGCGTGAATATTCTGGATATGGTGATCGGAAGGACATCGGGAACCATAGGAGAGACTTCCATGATAGCGATCGTGATCGGGGCAAGTTTTCTGGTTCTGCTGGGAGTCATTGATCTGCGTATTCCGGGAAGCTATATCATCAGTTTTGTTATTTTTATCTGCCTGTTCGGCGGCCACGGACTGGATACTGCTTATATCAGCGCCCATCTGGCGGGCGGCGGTCTGATGCTGGGTGCATTTTTCATGGCAACCGACTACGTGACGAGGCCGATTACGAAAAACGGGCAGTATGTGTTTGGTATCCTGCTGGGTATCCTGACGGGAATTTTCCGTATTTTCGGGCCTTCCGCAGAGGGAGTCTCTTATGCGATCATCATAGGCAATCTGCTGGTGCCTTTGATCGAAAAAGCGACCCTTCCGGTGGCATTCGGCACCAAAGGAGGGAAACGCGCATGAATAACGATATTAAGAATATGATAAAGGATTCGCTGGTCCTGTTTGCAATCACCCTGACAGCGGGGCTCATTCTGGGCGTGGTGTATCAGGTGACAAAAGACCCGATCGCGGCGCAGCAGGAAAAAGCAAAACAGGAAGCCTGCAGGGAAGTATTTGCGGATGCGGCCGGATTTGCGGAAATGACAGCGCAGGACGGAGAAAGCGGGACGGAGAGTGAATACAGTACACCGCCGGATGCGTCCTGGACGGAACAGGGATTTTCAGGCGTGGATATCGGGGAAACGCTGATCGCGCAGGATGCCGGAGGAAATACGCTGGGGTATGTGATAACGGTCATCGACCATGAAGGATATGGAGGGGACATCAGCTTCATGATGGGAATCAGGAATGACGGAACCCTGAACGGAATTTCTTTACTGTCCATATCGGAGACGGCAGGCCTGGGTATGCGTGCCGAAGAAGTATTGAAACCCCAGTTTGCGGAGAAGAATGCGGAGCGTTTTGAATATGTGAAGGGAAATGCCGTGGAGGAGCATCAGATTGATGCCATCAGCGGTGCGACGATCACAACCAATGCGGTGACGAACGGCGTCAATGCGGGGCTGCATTATTTCCATACAGTGTTGGGAGGAGGGAACGGCAATGAGTAATAACGGCAGTTATGACAGCAGGAGCGGCAGTTCCATGGAGCGGCTGTATAACGGACTGGTGAAAGAAAATCCGACGTTTGTGCTGATGCTTGGCATGTGCCCCACACTTGCGGTAACCACTTCGGCCATGAACGGACTGGGTATGGGACTGACGACCATGGTAGTGCTGGCGCTCAGCAATATGATCATTTCGCTGCTGAGAAATATTGTTCCGGATAAGGTGAGGATTCCGGCTTTCATCGTAGTCATCGCATCTTTCGTGACGATGGTGGAACTTCTGCTGGAGGGATTTATTCCGGCGCTCTATGATGCGCTGGGGCTGTACATTCCCCTGATCGTGGTAAACTGTATTATTTTGGGAAGGGCGGAAGCCTATGCTTCCAAAAATCCGGTGATTCCTTCTCTGTTTGACGGAATCGGCATGGGGCTTGGATTTTCCTTTGCCCTTACGTGCATCGGTGCGGTTCGGGAATTGATCGGTGCGGGAGAAATCTTCGGTTTTCATATTATGCCGGACGCTTATGTGCCCTGCGCCATTTTTATCATGGCTCCCGGAGCGTTCTTTGTATTGGCGGCGCTCACGGCAATCCAGAATAAAATCCGCATCAACGGAGAGAAGAAGGGCAGAGATATGTCGAAAATACAGTCCGGCTGCAATGAGGACTGCATGAACTGCCAGGATAAAGGATGCAGCCACAGATTTTACGGGGCTTCCGATGGGGCAAAGGAAAAGGAAGCCGGAAAACAGACTGTGAAACGTGAGGATAAAGCGTTAAAAGCGGACGGAAGGGAGCGTGAGTAGGATGGTGAAGGAATTGTTGATCATATTGATCAGTTCTTCGCTGGTGAACAATGTAGTACTGAGCCAGTTTTTGGGACTGTGTCCCTTCCTTGGGGTATCGAAGAAGACAAATACGGCAGCCGGGATGGGTGTGGCGGTTATCTTTGTCATAACGCTGGCATCGGCGGTAGCAGGGGTGATTTATAAATTTGTGCTGGAGAAGCTGGGCATCACCTATCTTCAGACCATCGTCTTCATTCTGGTGATAGCGGCGCTGGTACAGTTTGTGGAGATGTTTTTAAAGAAATTCATGCCGCCGCTGTATCAGGCGCTCGGTGTGTATCTTCCGCTGATAACGACAAACTGTGCGGTGCTCGGCATTGCTTTGACGAACGTGCAGAAGAAGTACGGTATTCTGACAGGGATTGTCAACGGATTTGCAACGGCGGTCGGTTTCACGGTTTCCATTATCATATTGGCCGGCATCCGTGAGAAGATGGAATATAACGATATACCCGAATCTTTCCGGGGAATGCCCATCGTGCTTGTGACGGCAGGACTGATGGCGATTGCGTTCTGCGGATTTTCGGGATTGCAGTAGGAGGTGGACGGGATGAGTGTGACAGGAGTAGTGACAGCCACCGCCATAGTAGGAGGCGTGGGACTTTTTATCGGATTGTTTTTAGGTCTTGCCGCCATCAAATTCAAGGTGGAAGTGGATGAAAGGGAAGAAGCGGTTTTAAATGCCCTGCCAGGCAATAATTGCGGCGGCTGCGGTTATCCGGGATGTTCCGGTCTGGCGGCTGCGATTGCAAAGGGAGAAGCGCCGGTCAATGCCTGTCCGGTAGGCGGAGAGCCGGTAGGAAAGGTGATTGCCGGTATCATGGGCGTGGAAGCCGGAGAATCGGTGCGGAAAGCTGCCTTTGTGAAGTGTCAGGGGGACTGTGAAAAATCGAAGGTGGATTATGAGTATCACGGAATTGAAGACTGCCGTATGCTGTCCTTCGTGCCGAACGGAGGAGCGAAGTCCTGTAATTACGGCTGCCTTGGCTACGGGAGCTGCGTGAAGGTGTGCCCCTTTGACGCCATCCATGTGGTGGACGGCGTTGCGGTGGTGGATAAGGAAGCATGCAAGGCCTGCGGCAAATGTGTGGAGGTATGTCCGAAGCATTTAATCGAACTGGTTCCCTATGAAGCAAAGTATACGGTAGCATGCAGTTCCAAAGATAAAGGACCGGTGGTCATGAAAGCCTGTACGGCGGGATGCATCGGATGCCAGCTCTGCAAGAAGAACTGTCCCGAGGGAGCGGTGGAAGTGACGGAATTTTTGGCTTCCATTGACTATGAGAAGTGCAGCGGGTGCGGGACTTGTGCGGAGAAGTGCCCGAAGAAAGCAATCGTGGGGCATTGAGTGCCGGCCGGAATACCGTGGCAAAGCAAAAAGCAGTACAGACGGAAAAGGAAGCCGGACGGAAAGAGGTTGACAGGGGCAGGGGCAGATGATTTCCCTGCCTCTTTTTTTAACAGTTCCTTATGGCAGAAAAGACAGGGAATGAATTGTACATTGGGATTGTGAGGATAAGGAATGGAAAACAGGATTTTAGAGGGCTGTCTGGGAATCGCTATCTTTTTTATGCTGCTGATGGGAGTTTATATTGTCATGGAGTCGCGAATGGGCTGCAGGGGGCCTCATGTTTTAAACGCTATAGACCGGACGAAAGATGTGATTTCGGATGAAACGGCGGCGGAAGCGGCGGCAAAAGCATTTTTGGATAAGTTGGGGAGGGACTCAGGACTGGACCGGACAATTGAATATGAGGCGGAGATTACATTTGATGAAGCGCGTTACGAATGGAGGGTGTGGTACCTGCCGAAGGGAATAGACAGGGATTCTCTTTCCGGCCTGCTCGCAATGCATAAAGGCAGGTATGTGGATATCCGGAGGGATTATGGCGTGGTGGTGGATTATGGCTGGTAGGGATGCGTTGTCAGGTCTGTTTTTCCATGCGGACGACACCCACGGAGAGGGGGCGTACCCGTCAGTTTAATCCGCCGGAACGCAGAATCTCTCCGTTGCAGGTGATGAAAACCGCCTCCGTATCCGGCAGGGACTCGATGAGTTCCATTCCTTTTTCCGCACCCAGGATAAAGCAGGTGGTGGACAGGGCGTCTCCCTGTGTGGAAGAATCACATAAAATTGTAACTTCGGACAGGTTATTCCAAACGGGATAACCTGTTTTGGTATCGAGGATATGGTGGTAGATCAGGCCGTCTTTTTCAAAATAGCGTTCATAAGTGCCGGAAGAAACCACGGACTGGTCCGTGACCGGAAGGGTATAAGCCGTGATGCCGGCCGCAGCGAAGGGTTCCTGTATGCCGACCTTAAAAGGGGAGCCGTCCGGCCTGCTTCCGATGGTAAGGACATTGCCGCCCAGGTTGATCAGGGCGCTGGTGACACCCTGGGAAACGAGATATTCCTTTATGCGGTCGGCGATATAACCTTTGGCAATAAAACCCAGGTCGAGCTCCGCATACGGGTCATTCAAAGCCGCCATACTGCCGTTTATGGTGACGGCGCGGTAATCGACGTGGGTCAGGGCCTGTGCCAGCGCGGTATCGTCGGGCAGGACGGCAGCTTCCGGACCGGTGAAGTTCCATAGACGGTTCACACTGCCGATGGTGGGGTCCACTTTTCCGTCGGTGAGTTCTGCATAGGAGAGGGCCGTGCGCAGGAGGGCCAGAGTATCTTCATGGAGTGCGACCATGCCCCCGTCCGCGTGGTTCAGGTTCCATATGTCGCTGTTTTCCTTTGTCTTGCTGAACATGGCTTCGTAAGTATCGGCGAGGGCAAAGCAATGGTCCAGAAGGGCTTCGTCTCTGGTATCATACAGTGTAATGCGGATGACGGTGTCAAAATAGAATCCCTGGCGGCTGACCGGTTCGGCGCTTTGGGCACAGGCACATAGGGAAACGCCTGTCAGGAAGAAACACAGGATGAGAAAACTTAAGGGATAATAGCGGAATGTCTGTTTCATGAGATCGGCTCCTTTTTGTAGGTTGGATTTTGGATATTTTCAGTATAACAAAGATTGGGGGGATTTTCATAAAAATAATGGAAGATGGTGAATGATATGTATGTGGAGAGCCGGAATGATGCGTGTCCAGAGGTGTATGTGGAATTGGCAACGCAGGCGGATTTCAATAATTTTTGATGGTTTTGGATTGCGGGATAAATCCCCGTCTTGGATATAGGCGGGGATTAGTTGGGATTATTTATCTCCATAGTGGCTTTTGCAGTGGGCGATGTAGATCCGCCCGTTTTCCATGTGGTAGACGAGGCGGTCATATTCGTTGATGAGGCGGCTGTATTCGCCCTGCAGGTCGCCGGAGAGGGGTTCGGGTTTTCCGATCCCTTTCATGCAGCCGTTCCGCTCGATATCCTGAATGAACTGGTTGATCCGCTTTAGTGTTTTCTTATCCTGTGTCTGTCAGTAGAGGTAGTCCTCCCAGGCATCGTCCGACCAT
The DNA here is from genome assembly GCA_910579935.1 of uncultured Lachnospiraceae bacterium. Taxonomy (GTDB): domain Bacteria; phylum Bacillota; class Clostridia; order Lachnospirales; family Lachnospiraceae; genus Kineothrix. The sequence goes on along the minus strand of CAJTVQ010000026.1, from coordinate 13,383 downwards.
ATTTTTTCACTCATCGTCCACCTCGATTAGTTCATGGGCGGTGCCTTTTCCGGCTCTCAGCTCCTGGACGGATTTCTTCACATAGGCCATGTTCGCCTCGGAGAAGAATGGGTCGGTGTTCTGGGCGATCTCAAACGGGATGCGGTTTTCGCGTAAAACTGCTTTCACAAAAAGATTGATCGCGGTAGAAGTATTCAGGCCAACATTGGAGCAGAAGGTGTCAAAGCTGGCCTTGTCTTTTTCGTCTACCCTTGCGGTTAAGGTTGCCAGTGCCATAGATATCTCTCCTTTCGTATTCGGATTGTGATTATTATAGCACTATTGTATGCCGAAAGCAAGCGTATGTATTACATACAGGGTGAGATTTACATAAATTACCGGTTTTTATGGGCTTATATGGAAATGAAAAAGTACGGGAAGCCCGCATGAGTAAAAACTGTACGGTGAGAACCCATTTCCTTTATCAATGATTATAATGGATGCCATGTTCTTTTGAAGAAGATAGCGCAAAGGCTGATGGACAATCCGGAATTTTGAGGTCAAATAGGGGATGATTTTTTAAGGAATATCTTGTATAATGGTAGGCACAGACGAAATTTGGAAGGATAAGTATATCACGGAGAATTGGAGATAAATATGTCAGAATTAACGTCAATGATGAATATTGGCAGAGAAATGGAAAAAAAGCTAATATCTGTTGGTATTGGATCTTCTGAGGAACTGATTGAGATGGGTGCAAAAGACGCATTTCTTAAGCTAAAGCAGAAATATCCAAATGTGTGTCTGGTACATTTATATACATTAGAGGGGGCCATTCATGATATAGAATATAACAGGCTTTCTGAAGATACAAAAAAGGAATTGAAGGAATTTAGCGATTTTCTGAAAAAATAGCAGCAATAGATTCCAGTTGCCGGAACATGAAATAGAGTGAAGGAATCAGGAGTTAAGGAGATAAAGAAACGTGAGGAAAATAAGTTTATTCATTGCAATGAGCCTTGACGGATATATTGCAGATAGCAAGGGCGGTGTTGATTGGCTGAACGGACAAGGCAATGATGATGAGAATATTGATACCTATTCTGAGTTTGCAAAAACCATTGATACGATTTTAATGGGGTGGAATACTTATCATCAAGTTGTTACTGAACTTTCTCCCAAAGAGTGGGTATATAACGAATTTACAACTTATGTTATCACACATAATAAGCATACTTCCTCTGAAAATATTCGATTTGTAAACATAAATCCTGTTGATTTAGTAAAACGGCTGAAAGAGGAAAAAGGAAAAGATATATGGATATGTGGCGGGGCCAATCTTGTCCAACAGTTAGTAAATGAAGATTTGATTGACTATTATTATATCACTGTAATTCCAACACTTTTAGGCTCTGGTATCCGGCTTTTTGAAAATGCAAAAGATGAGATTAAGCTAAGATTACTTAATACACAGTCATATAATGGTATGACAGATTTAATCTATACACGAAGATGATTGGGCATTTGTGGAGATAATTGTGCGCTAAGGCGTGCAAGGTGTAGCTGGCGCAGACGGAGGCAGAGATCGGGGCGATACCGAACGGGAATGCCGGAGCTGGGGGAAATGATGGCGGGGCGGGGAATGCCTCGGATGCCCAGGGTGGGGATACCAGGGCAGACAGAAACTGGAAATTGATTTCCGGGTCGAAATTCGCATAAAACTTGACAGCAAGCCCGAAAAAGTATAGAATTACTGGTGTTTTCAGATATATAAGCAGCCGGTATGGAATTTGATACCGATCATACGATAAAGGAGCAAAAAAAGATGGCAGAACCGTATAACCACAGAGAGGTGGAACAGAAATGGCAGAAGGTATGGGACGATGAACGTGCATTTGCAACTTCCGATGACTATACCAAACCGAAATATTATGCATTGGTGGAGTTTCCTTATCCTTCGGGACAGGGACTGCATGTAGGGCATCCGAGGCCGTATACCGCCTTGGATATCGTAGCGAGGAAGAGGCGGATGCAGGGATATAATGTGCTTTATCCGATGGGGTGGGACGCATTCGGGCTGCCTACCGAAAATTATGCGATTCAGAACCATATCCATCCGAAGATCGTGACGAAGAACAATGTGGAACGTTTTAAGGGACAGCTGCACGCTCTCGGATACTCTTTTGACTGGGAGAGGGAAATCAATACGACGGATCCGGAGTATTATAAATGGACGCAGTGGATTTTCCTGAAACTGTTTAATGCGGGGCTGGCTTATAAGAGCGAGATGCCTATCAACTGGTGCACTTCCTGTAAAGTAGGGCTGGCAAATGAGGAAGTGGTAAACGGCGTGTGCGAGCGCTGCGGTTCCGAGGTAGTGCGCAGGGTAAAGAGCCAGTGGATGTTAAAGATTACGGAATATGCGGATAAACTTATTCAGGGACTGGATACGGTAGACTATGTGGAGCGGGTGAAAGTATCCCAAAAGAACTGGATCGGCAAGTCCGAAGGTGCGGAAGTGGATTTCCGTGTAAAAGATAAAGAAGAGATATTGAGGATTTATACGACGAGGCCGGATACGTTGTTCGGCGTCACATATATGGTCTTATCGCCGGAACATCCGATGATCGACAAGTATAAAGCGGAGATCGGCAACTGGGAAGAAGTAGAGGCGTACCGGGAGATGGCGGCCCGGAAATCCGATTTTGAACGTACCGAGCTGGCAAAGGATAAGACGGGCGTGGAGATTGACGGACTGACTGCGGTGAATCCGGTAAACGGGGAAGAAATTCCGATCTGGATTTCCGACTATGTATTAATGACCTACGGTACGGGCGCAATCATGGCAGTACCGGCCCATGATGAAAGAGACTGGGAATTCGCGAAGAAATTCGGCCTGCCCATCATAGAGGTAGTGGCCGGCAGTCCGGTCGGAGTAGAGGAAGCGGTCTATACCGATGTGGCGGAGGGAACGCTGGTGAACTCCGGATTTCTGAACGGACTCAGTGTAGCCGATGCAAAGAAGAAGATCATCGGATTTTTGGAAGAAAAGGGAATCGGGAAGAAGAAAACCAACTTTAAGTTAAGGGACTGGGTATTTTCCAGACAGCGTTACTGGGGAGAACCGATTCCGATCATAGAATGTGAGAAGTGCGGATTCGTGCCGTTAAAAGAGAGCGAACTGCCTTTGGAACTGCCGGAAGTGGAAAGCTACATGCCTACGGACAATGGGGAATCGCCGCTGGCGGCCATGACCGAGTGGGTAAATGTGACCTGTCCGTGCTGCGGAGGTCCGGCTAAGAGGGAAACGGATACCATGCCCCAGTGGGCGGGTTCCTCCTGGTATTTCCTGCGTTATACCGACCCGAAGAACACGGAAGCCCTGGCAAGTAAAGAGGCGCTGGAGTACTGGATGCCGGTGGACTGGTATAACGGCGGTATGGAACATACGACGCTGCATCTGCTGTATTCCAGGTTCTGGCATAAGTTCCTGTATGACGAAAAAGTGGTTCCCTGTCCGGAACCCTATAAAAAGCGTACTTCCCATGGCATGATCCTCGGTTCCAACGGGGAGAAGATGAGCAAATCCCGCGGCAACGTAGTGAATCCCGATGATATCGTAAGGGATTACGGCGCGGATACGCTGCGTACTTACGAAATGTTCATCGGCGCTTTTGAACTGAGCGCATCCTGGTCCGAGGACGGGGTGAAGGGATGCCGCCGTTTTCTTGAAAGAGTGTGGAAATTACAGGATATTCTGACAGACGGGGATGGTTACAGTGCGGATTTGGAGACAAAGATGCACCAGACCATCAAGAAAGTAAGCAATGATTTTGAAAGCCTGAAATACAATACGGCCATTGCGGCGATGATGGCTTTGATCAACGAATTTTATAAAAAGAACCAGGTGACAAAAGGAGAGTTCCGGACGCTGCTTACGATGCTGAATCCGGTAGCGCCCCATATTACGGAAGAACTTTGGGAAAGAGTAGGACTGGACGGCAGACTGTATCAGACAGGATGGCCAGGGTTCGATGAGGCCAAGACCGTGGAAGCTACGGTGGAGATTGCCGTACAGGTCAACGGAAAAGTGAGGGCAACTTTGCAGGTGGCAAGCGATATCGGCAAAGAAGAAGCGATAGCAGCCGGCAAAGAAGCGGTAAAGGACAGACTGCAGGGAACAATCGTAAAAGAAATCTATGTGCCGGGCAGACTGGTGAATCTTGTAGTGAAGCCGTGAGATAGTTTATGATCTTAGAGTAAAAGCAGCGTGGTACCCGCAATGAGAGCAGGTTCCACACTGCTTTTTATACGCAGGGGTATATGAAATTTAAGGTTTCGCGGCACCCTGTACGGCGGACAGAGAGAAAGGCTCTTCCCTGACCGGCTGCATAACGGCGCATCAGGTTCCGTTTAATGTTTCTTTTTCATCGCCATCAGCTTGTTGATCTTATCCACCTCTTCGGGGGAAGAGTATTTACGCAGCGCTTCCACGATCGTTTCGATCTCTTTGTCATCGAAAGAAATATTGCTGGCTTTGCCTTTCTGTGCAACAGACATCAGGAAAGGAAGCATCTGTTCTTTGGTCAGATTCCTGCTTTCAAAGACAAGCGTCTGGAGAAACTGCAGCTTGGCTTTGTCAATATTTGCGACCAGGGGGTCGTTCATCCATTCATTTTGATTCATGGGTATTACCTCCAAACATTTCAAACATGGCTTTCTGCTCCGGCGAAAGCATATTCATGAGCATTTCCATCATGCCGTTTTCCTGATTCATGCCCCCGGAACTATTGGAGTCCTGGGCGGAATCCGGTGAAAAGTCCGGCATGAAGTCTTTCATGACTTCAAGAGTCTGGCTCATTTCCTTATACATTTCCATGGAGCGGAACAGGCCGGATATCTGTTCTACCTTTTGTTTTTCGTCACTGGTACAGTATGGAAGAAGTTCGGAACAGATTTTATTTATATTGAATTCTTCTTTACCGAAAGGGTCCGCCCCGTCCAGAGAATGCCCGTATCCTTCCGCACATCCATAGAGTTCATGGGAATTGGAATCGAAATAGGAAAGGGCATAGCGCAGCTCCAGATATTTAATGTAAATAACCAGCTGTTTCCGCATAGGCGGGTCAAAATAGGGCATGAGGATTTTCAGCATTTGTATGTGATTGGTTGTGAATAGCGTATCGAATGCAGTTATTTTGTCGTTTCCGTTTTTTTCCATAAATATCCCCTGCCCCTTTGTTTTTAAATCCTATGTAACCCAAACATGAAATATGTGTATTTTACGTGATCCTTTTCCTGCCTCTTTAAGAGAAAATAGGCTCATGAGAGCCTATTTTCAAGATGTGCAGATCAGATATTAGCAGAAGTTGCCACCGCAGCAGCTTAAAAGGAGCAGGATCCAGATGATGTTTTCGCATCCGCAGCCGGAGCTGTTTCCGCCGAAAAGGCTGGCGCCGCATCCGCAGCTGTCGCTGCCGTTGTTGCAGAAAGAAAGCAGGATGAGAATCCATATAATGGAGTTGCACCCGCACCCGTTGCTACGATTTGTGTTGCATCCGCAGTTTGTTGCTGTTAAGTCACTCATTTTATTTCCTCCAAAGATTTTTTTTATTTATGGTTTATACTATGTGGGATGGCTTGACTGTGTTTCCAACTGATATAAAAATTTTCTGTGTCGGGAATGGGACATGTTGTTAACGCACGCGGATACGGAAAATAAGTATTGACATCATATGTGCGAAATTATATAATTAAGATATTTTTAATGCAGGTGAGGGGTATTTAAAAGTGTGAGAGCGACAGGAAGAAAAAAAGTCAGGGTCTGGGTAGTGATCGTCTGCTGTATACTAGCTGTTTTCGGTGTGCTCCTGCTTTCTTTTGCAGCAGTAAGGGCAAGCGGGAAAAGAAGCCTTAAAAAGCGCGAGGCAGATGTCCGGCCGCAGATGGAACGCGTGGATGTGCAGCAGGAACAGACGGATGCGGAGAAGGAAGAATGGGAGCCTGGCTGGGTAAAGTACGAAGATCAGATATATGTTTATAATGAAGATATTATGACGTTCCTGTTTATGGGAATTGATAAGGACGATCAGGTCAGGGAAGTGGCGGAAGGCACGGACGGGGGACAAGCCGATGCCCTGTTTTTGCTGGTACTCAATCCACGGAATAAGACGTTTCAGGTGATTGGCATCAACAGGAATACGATGACGGATATTAAGCTGTATGACAGTAACGGAGAGTATCTGTCTACGATAGAGGCACAGATTGCGGTGCAGCACGGGTTCGGAAACGGCGTGGAGGAAAGCTGTGAATATCAGGTGGAAGCGGTCAGGAATCTTATGTATAACCTGCCGATTCACGGGTATTGCGCGGTCAATATGGATGCGATCATTACGCTGACGGATTTGATCGGGGGAATAGAGCTGACGGCGTTAGAGGATGTCACCTCGGCGATACAGGATGAGACGTTGGGGGACTACGTGGTAAATGAAGGGGAAACGGTTCTTTTGGACGGGAGGAAGGCATATTCCTATGTACGGTACAGGAATATTGACGAGGCCGGTTCCGCGAACAGGAGGCTGGAGCGCCAGAAGCAGTTTCTGGGAGAATGGATACGGAAGACGAAGAGCGCGGTGAAAGAGGATTTCACACTGGTGCTGAAGCTGTATAATGCCGTAACGGCACAGATGGTAACGGATATTTCGGTGGACGAAGTGGTGTATCTTGCCGGACTGGCGGTAGATTATAAGTTCAGTATGGATCAGTTCTATTCCTTGCAGGGTGAGACGGTACAGGGGGAAGAATTCGAGGAATTTTATGTGGATGAGGATGAACTGTACCGGCTGATGATAGAAGTTTTTTATGAACCCAGGGAATGAATTTTCAAACATGCGCTAAGGAACTGTTAAGAAATAACTTTACACTTTGACGCAGGATGAGTTCACAAAGGCAAGGCGGAAGATGGAGTCGATGCGGGCATCGACGACTGATGACAACGTGGCATTTGCGGACTCAGACAAGTCAAATGTAAAGATTTATTTCTTAACAGTTCCTAAGTCAGCGGGAGGGCTGGCTTAGGGAATTTTCATGTATGTACCGGTTCGCGGCAGGAATGTCATTTCGGTAAGTGCTGCGGCAGGATGAGCTGGTTCAAAAAAGGTATTGGCATCATCGATGTTAATATAGACCACACTTAGGAATGGAAAGGAGAAATGGGACCATGAAAAAATTTATTGCTTTATTGAGCGCTTCCGTGCTTCTGTGCTCCGCTACGGTATCTGCATCGAGTCCGTCTGCACAGGCAGTACTGGCATCGGCAGGTTTTTCGGATGCAGGTGACGCACAGGCAGCGGCAAACCGCGGTATGTCGGCCGGAGAATATTATAACAATACCGTTGTGACAACACCCGGCGTTGAAAATGCCATGCCGGTCGGCCAGGGAGGCAAAATTGTTGTGAACGGCGTTGCCACGAACTTAACGGCAACTTTATCCAAAGTGGATAAGGATTTGGCAGCTGATGCAGTAAGCCAGGCAGCAGCTCTTGGCGGAAGCCTTTTGAATGTAATATCCATTAGTATACCCAATGCGAATTTCAATGTTGCCACTGTCAATTTCTATCTGAAGGGACTTGCAGGCGGCACGAAAGTGGTTGCAAAACAGCTTATAAACGGCGTATGGGTTGACGTGGAAATCGTTGAAATAAGGGAAGACCATGTAGTTCTGAACCTGACAGGATCAGGGGCCATTGCATTTGTAGCGCTTCCTTAAAAAAGACGGAGTCTGCCTGCGGCAGGCTGTTGGAATGAAAAAAGAAAAAGAAAGTCAGGATTTTCATTAAACCAAGTGTGGCAGGACGGCCGGCTGCAGACAGCCGGCTGTCATTAAAAAATTGCGAATGGACCGGACTGTCTGGAACAACTGGGAAAAGACCGTCAAAGGGAGCAAAAAATGAAAAAAGTTTTGATCGTAACAACCATAAGCGGATTTTTATCCCAGTTTGAGATGAATGATGTGGATATACTAAAGGATTTGGGCTGTGAACTTCATTATGCTTCCAATTTTTACAATCCGGTTTATGAATCAGACCAAGGGGAACTGAGGAAAAAGGGAATAAAGCTTTATCAGATAGAAATAGAGAAAACGCCGGTACATCTGGCTCATAATATAAAGGCATTTTTTCAGATATGCAATATAATCAGGACACAACAGATTGAGTTACTGCACTGCCATAATCCGATCGGAGGGGTGCTGGGACGTCTGGCGGCGGTATTCTGCCGCAGGCAGAAAGTACGGGTAATCTATACGGCCCACGGCTTCCATTTTTATAAGGGAGCGCCGGGGGTGAACTGGTTACTCTTTTTTCCGGTGGAAGCTTTGCTGGCAAGGGTAACGGACTGTCTGATCACGATCAATAAAGAGGATTATAAAAGAGCTTCTCTCTTCCGTTTAAGAAAAAAGAAAAGCCTGAGGGTGCAGATTCCCGGCGTAGGGGTCCGTACGGAAAGATTCCGGAAGGGGCCGGACAGAAGGAAGATCATGCGTGACAGGCTGGGTATCGGAGAAGAGGTTTTTTACATATTGTCCGTGGGAGAGCTGAATCGGAACAAAAACCATGAAGTGATATTGTATGCGATAGCGAAGACCGGAAATCTGCGGATACATTACGGGGTCTGCGGAAAGGGCGAACGGGCGGAGTATCTTGGCCGGCTTGCGGAAGAACTGGGCATTGGAAGCCAGTTTACTTTATTCGGGTTCCGGCGGGATATTCCGGATATGCTGCAGTGTGCGGACTGTTTTGCTTTTCCTTCCAAAAGGGAAGGACTGGGGATCGCTGCAATAGAGGCGATGGCGGGGGGAATCCCGCTGATCACTTCCGACTGCAGGGGAACGCGGGAATACATGGAGGATGGCGTGACCGGTTATGTATGCAGGAGCGGAAGCGCGGAGGAATACGCGGAGGCGATAACCCGTATGATGGAAGATCCGGAGGACAGGAAGCGGATGGGACTGGCGTGTACGGAACGGGCAAAACGGTTTGACCTGTCGGAAACGGACCGGATCATGCGAAAGATATACCGGAAGATGACGGAAGAAGAAGTGTTGGCGGAATAGCAGGAATAAAGGGAATAAAGTATGGACAGAAGACCGGCGATCAGTGTGATCATGAGTATTTACAACCAAAGGGACAGGAAGCGTCTGGAGGAGGCGGTACTGTCTATCTTAAGGCAGAGTTTTACGGATTTTGAATTTATTATTTATAATGACGGTTCCGACCGGGAACTGGCTGATTATTTACAGCGGTTTGAACGGATGGACAAACGGGTTGTACTGATCAGTAATCCGGTGAATCACGGCCTGGCTTATTCCCTGAATACCTGCATTGATGTGGCCAGGGGAAAGTATCTGGCCAGGATGGATGACGATGATATCAGTGCGGGCAGCCGGCTTCAGGTGCAGTATGATTTTATGGAGGCTCATCCGGAAGTTGCCTATGCGGGCTGCAATGCCAGACTGCTGGATGATAACGGAGTGTGGGGCCGCCGCAGAATGCCGGAGAAACCGGAACGGAATGATTTTTTGAAATGTTCCCCGTTCATTCATCCGACGGTAATGATAAGACGGGAAGTTTTCGAGGCCGGGAATACATACAGAGATTCCAGGGAGAACTGGCGCTGTGAAGATTACGAACTTTTTATGCGTCTGTATAAGCTGGGATATCAGGGAGAGAATATTCAGGAGGATTTGTTTTTTTACCGGGAAGACAGAAATTCCTATGTCAAAAGAAAATTCTGTTACCGCATGGCGGAAATGCGGATCCGCTACCGGAATTTTAAGGAGTTAGGAATTTTATCTCCCTGCGGGTGGCTTTATGTGATCCGTCCGCTTCTGGCGGCAGCGGTGCCCGCAGGAATGATATGGAGGGCGAAAAGGCTTTATCACAGGCAGGATATGAGACATGAAGAGTGGAACTGGGAAAAAGAGGAATCGGTACCGGAGAATTTTGGGGAAACTCCCACGGCTGTATGAATGTTCGGAGCATATTTATGAAGAGTGCGGGAAGGGGCGGAAAGCAGGGCCGGAAGATGAGTGGGCTGCTGCTTTTTGCTATGTGCTGGCGCCTGTGATGCTGTCTTATGTTCTATGGGTTTTGGAGGACGCCTTGGAAAGCGGAAAGCGGAGGCTGTATTTTCTGGCAAGGGACGGCTATATGATGTACCGTGTGGCGGAGTATTTCTGCAGGCAGCGGCATCTTCGGTTGGAATGCCGGTATCTGTATTGTTCCCGGTATGCACTGAGGTGCGGGGATGATGAGAAGTCAAAAGGACGTAAAGCCAAGTGATTTTTTTCGGCATCCATAAGGGATGCCGTTTTTCTATTATTGGATAGCCCCGACAAATTTGTAGTAGATGGTAATGCGCTTTTCCTTACCCTTGCGGCAGCGCCCCATTCCTGGCGTTTCGTAAATCGTAATCCGGTCAATCAGTTCATGTGCGTCATGTGACGATGAATTTCAAGCTGGCCCAGGATGAGTCTTCCAGTCTGAAAGAATATATGATCCGGACTTTAAAGCGTCAGAACCACTATCGTGTTTTTTCGGCCCTGAAGGATGTAACCTTTGAGGTGAAGCAGGGGGAAGTAATGGGAATCATCGGAACCAATGGTTCCGGCAAGAGCACGCTGTTAAAGATTATCGCAGGGGCCCTCATTCCCACCAAAGGAAAGGTGGTCGTAAATACGAGCAAGATACACATGCTGACCCTGGGAACCGGATTTGATATGGAGCTGACGGCGAGGGAAAATGTTTATCTGAACGGAGCCATTATCGGATATACGAAGGAGTATATTGATGAAAAGTTTGATGATATTGTGGCATTTGCAGAGTTAGAGGGATTCATGGATGAGCGCATGAAAAATTTTTCCTCCGGTATGGTATCGCGCCTTGGTTTTGCGATCGCTACCATGCGGGAATCGCCGGATATTCTGATTTTGGATGAGGTCTTGAGCGTGGGGGATATGTTTTTCCGGAAAAAGAGTGAGGAACGGATTCAGGAGATGATCCACAGCGGGGTTACGGTGCTGATCGTGTCCCATTCGGCGGATTTCATACGGAAGAACTGCGATACGGCGGTCTGGATCGAAAAAGGGGTCATGCGGATGATCGGGAAGCCGGAGGAAGTGTGCAGGGCTTACGGACAGTTGGAGAAGTGAGGAGGTGAACTCCCTGTCTGTACTGCGCTTCCTGGCCGGGCGCGGCATCGTGTCTCACGTGCTGCGCCGGTCAGGAAGCGCAGTACAGACAGGGAGTGCCGGGGATATTGTGTGGGATGTAGGGGGACGGGATATTGGCTGGGGAGGAAGTGTATTTGTGTATAACAGGCAGGTCTGTGCATTTACTGTGCAGACCGTGCCAAAGAGTATGGCTTGAAAGCATCCGGCCCATTGCGGAGCGGTTTTTAATGGCCGGATGTCTGTAACAGTGAAGATAGCTGAACGGTTACATTTGTGTTGCATCTGTGCATGGTTTCTGAGTGAGGAGTGGAGAGATGGGTGTCGGGCTGAGGCTGTATATGGTGTTGGTGAACCGGGTGGATGGAATCCGGGAGAGGTATCATAAGAAGCGGGGGATGGCGAATGGGTTTGGAGGCAGGGTCAGGGTATGGATGTATCTGCTTTGGCTGAATTTTGCTTATTATGTGCTGCGTATCCGGAAGCTGGGAGAGGCGGAAGCGTGTGCTTTTTATGAGGAGAAGAAGCTGTGTCCAAGTGAGTCGGTGTTTTCGAAGCGGGAAGAGCCGGAGGCGCTGGCAGGGAGGCTGGCGGCTTATGATGCGGTTTCTTTTGATGTGTTTGATACGCTGATCTTCCGTCCTTTTTCGAAGCCGGCGGATTTGTTCTATTTTGTGGGTAAGAAGCTGGATTATCTGGACTTTTATGGTATAAGGAAAGAGATGGAGGGGAAAGCGAGGGCGGAACGGTACGAAAGGGAAGGGGACAGGGAAATCACGTTTGCAGAACTGTATGAGCTGATCGGGAGGGAGTGCGGAATCGGGAAGGATGAGGGGATGCGGGCGGAACTGGAAGCGGAATACAGATATTGTTTTGCCAATCCGTATATGGTCCGGGTGGTGGAGGAGCTTAGGAAGCGTAAGAAGCGGATCGTGGTTACATCGGATATGTATCTGGGGGAAGAGTATATCCGGCAGTTATTGGAGCGGGCAGGTTACGGGACGTTTGATGCTTATTATGTTTCCTGTGATTACCGGTGTTCCAAGTATGACGGGCAGTTATTCGAGAGGGTGAAGGAGCGGGAAGGAGGAGCCGGACGGCTTGTGCATGTGGGTGACAATGTCCGGTCGGATGTGGAGCAGGCGCAGAAGCATGGGCTGGATGTGGTTTATTATAAGAATGTGAATGCGGCGGGGATGCCTTTCCGGGCGGAGGATATGTCGGTGATGGCAGGCGGGCTGTACCGGGGGATTGTGAACAGTCATCTGCATAACGGACTGCGGGAATACGGCGCGCCTTATGAGTATGGTTTCGTTTACGGGGGTTGGTTTGCAGTAGGGTATTGCCAGTTTATTCATGATCATGTGAAGCGTCAGGGGGTGGAGAAGGTTCTCTTTCTGTCGCGGGACGGGGCGGTTTTAAGCCGTGTGTACGGGATGCTGTATCCGGAGGAAACACAGGAGTATGTATACTGGTCAAGGCTGGCGGCGGCAAAGCTGACAGCAGGCAGGTATAAGTATGACTATTTCCGGCGTTTTTTGTATCATAAGGTGAATCAGGGGTATAGGCTTGCGGATATTTTCCGCAGTATGGAATTGGGGGATATGCTGGGGCGGCTGTGTGACGAACAGGGTTTTACGCCGGAGACGAAGCTGACGGACCGGAATGTGGAGCGGGTGAAAGCATTTTGTATGAAATACTGGCAGGAGGCGCTTTTTCATTATGAGGAACAGGTGCAGGCCGGCGGGAAGTATTACGGGAAGGTGCTGCAGGGAATTCATAAGGCGGCGGCAGTGGATATCGGCTGGGCGGGAAGTGGAGCGGTTACGCTTTCTTATATGGTGAATCAGGTATGGGGACTGGACTGCCAGATTACGGGAATTGTGGCAGGGACAAATTCCTGCCACAATTATGAGCGGGATGCTTCGGAAGCGCAGTTGGAAAGCGGCAGGCTGGTCAGTTATTTGTTTTCCCAAAGGGAGAACCGGGATGTGTGGAAATTCCATGATGCCGGGAAGAAGCACAATCTGTATTGGGAGATGCTGCTGGGGGCGGAAGAGGGGTCTTTGAAAGGGTTTTATGGGATTGAGGATGGTGAGGAAAATCTGGGGGAGAATGCAAGGGGGAATGGAAGTGTAAATGGAAGTTGGAATAAAAATGAGGGGTATCGGATTGTT
>CAJTVQ010000025.1 GCA_910579935.1 uncultured Lachnospiraceae bacterium | reverse complement strand
TGGAAGAACTGTACCACGATCCGGACAGTAAACTTCACGCACAGGGCCAGAAGGGAAACAGGGGCACCTGTTTCTGGAGAGGGAAGATCTGTGTATGGAGCAGATCCAGGTTCTGTTGGAAAAAAGCAAAGATACCCCAATCCATATGCAGGTGCTGTTGAATGTGCTTATGGGACTCCGCAGATCCGAAATCAATGGGGTAAAATATTCTGACGTAGATTATATCAACCACACCTTAAAAGTGGAACGCCAGTTAGGGAGAGTACATAATGCAGTAAAAGAGGACTTTGCCCCGAAAACTTTTACGAAACAGGAAGTGGGATTAAAGACAAAATCCAGTTACAGAGAGATCCCGATTCCTGATTATGTATTTGAGGCGATCTTAAAGGAACGGCAGGTGTATGAGAAAAACAGAAACCGCAGAACGGAAGAGTTTCAGGATCTGGATTATATCTGTTGTTCTACCTATGGCAGAGCAAGGAGTAAAGGGTTTCATTGCGGATATTATAAGCAGCTTCTTGCCGAAAACGGTTTACCGGACATCCGCTGGCACGATCTGCGCAGCACATACTGTACGCTTCTGTTAAAAGAGTCTTTTAATCCAAAGGCAGTATCAAAGCTCATGGGACATGCCAAAGAAATCATAACAATGGATGTTTATGCGGATAATAGAGGCATCATAGCGGATGGAGTGCCGGAAATAGAAGAGTATATGAAAGAAGTATTACCAAACCCGGAAGAAACAGAAATCTTTAAAAAGGAATTGTTGGAGATTGTAGTAGACGTAACAGAATTTCTTCCGGATGCAGTGTGATAGAAAAGACAAAAAGAACAAAAGTTCGATTTTGCATCTATACAAATCTAACGATTTGTGGTAAGATAAAAAAGCTCTTTAGTGCTGTCCCGTCCGTATGGAATTACGGAGGTGTACTGAGTTGCAAAAACAGCAAATTGTGAACGGAATTCGTCGTGGGCCTGTTTTTCCTTGATTTGAGTAAAAGCCACGACGAAAATAAAATGCTCCACGACGAATTTTTGCCTTATACGCATCCTTTTTTACTATGAATTTTGGAGGTGGCTTTTGTGCAAAGTGAACAAAAAATCTTTCAACTCCACTCGGAATACAAGCCCACCGGCGACCAGCCGCAGGCGATAGAAGCATTAGTGAAAGGCTTTCAAGAAGGCAACCAATTCCAGACTTTACTGGGGGTTACGGGTTCCGGGAAGACCTTCACCATGGCCAACGTGATCGCACAGCTTAACAAGCCGACTTTGGTAATAGCGCACAATAAGACATTAGCGGCACAGCTCTATGGTGAGTTCAAAGAGTATTTTCCGAGTAATGCGGTAGAATACTTTGTGTCCTATTATGACTATTATCAGCCGGAGGCTTATGTGCCGTCTTCGGACACTTATATTGCGAAGGATTCCTCCATTAATGAGGAAATTGATAAGCTCCGTTTGTCTGCCACGGCTTCCCTGACGGAGCGGAGAGATGTGGTGGTAGTGGCGAGTGTGTCCTGCATTTATGGACTGGGCAGTCCTGACGATTACCAGGAAATGATCGTATCGCTGCGGCCTGGTATGGTGAAGGACAGGGATGAGGTCATACGGGAACTGATCGACATCCAGTATGACAGGAATGATATGGAACTGAGCAGGGGATGCTTCCGCGTGCGTGGCGACGTGCTGGAAATCTATCCGGCGCAGGGCGGGGACTATCTGATCCGTGTGGAATTTTTCGGGGATGAAATAGACAGGATTGTGGAAGCAGAACCGCTGACGGGGCAGGTCCATTCGTCATTGGAACATATTTCCATTTTTCCGGCTTCCCATTATGTGGTTGCGCAGGAGAAAATCCGTGAAGCGTGTAAGCGGATTGAAGAAGAACTGGAAGAACGGGTCCGTTATTTCAAAGGCGAGGACAAACTTTTAGAGGCGCAGAGAATAGCGGAACGGACAAATTTTGACATTGAGATGCTGCGGGAAACGGGATTCTGTTCCGGCATCGAGAACTATTCCAGACATCTGAACGGACTGCCGGAGGGGGCTACGCCTCTGACGCTGATGGATTATTTTAAGGATGATTACCTGATCATTATTGATGAGTCCCATATGACCATACCGCAGATAAGAGGCATGTATGCGGGAGACCGTTCTAGGAAAACTACATTGGTGGACTACGGATTCCGTCTGCCTTCGGCACTGGACAACCGTCCCATGAATTTTATGGAATTCGAGCAGCATATTGACCAGATGCTGTTCGTGTCGGCAACGCCTTCCGATTATGAAAGCGGACATGAACTTTTCCGCACGGAGCAGATCATACGTCCGACGGGACTGCTGGATCCGGAAGTGGATGTGCGCCCGGTGGAAGGCCAGATTGACGATTTGATCGCCGCAGTCAATAAAGAGACGGAAAAACACAATAAGGTGCTGGTGACTACACTGACAAAACGGATGGCGGAAGATCTGACTGATTATATGAGAGACGCGGGAATCCGGGTAAAATATCTTCATTCGGATATTGATACGCTGGAGCGCGCGGAGATTATCCGCGATATGCGTCTGGATGTATTCGACGTGTTGGTGGGCATCAATCTGTTAAGGGAGGGACTGGATATTCCCGAGATATCTCTTGTCGCCATACTGGATGCGGATAAGGAGGGCTTTCTGCGTTCGGAGACTTCCCTGATTCAGACAATCGGACGCGCGGCGAGGAATGCGGAAGGGCATGTGATCATGTATGCGGATAACATGACCGATTCGATGAAAGCAGCGATTACCGAGACGAACAGGCGCCGTGAGATACAGAAGAAATATAATGACCAGCATGGCATTACACCGCAGACCATAAAGAAGGCGGTGCGTGATTTGATCAGTATTTCCAAAGCGATAGCAAAGGAAGAGGTGAAGTTTGAGAAAGACCCTGAATCCATGAGCCGTGAGGAATTGGAAAAGCTGATCGGAAAGATACAGAAGAAGATGAAGCAGGCGGCTGCGGATCTGAACTTTGAAGCGGCTGCGGAACTCAGGGATAAGATGATGGAACTGAAAAAACAGATGGCGGATATGGCAGAAAAAGAGTAGAGGATTGTCAGGTAAACGGGCATAACAGGCAGGAGGAGAAAATGGAAAACGAAAACAGGAAGATGCGGCCCCGCAGGGAGTATATCAAGATTCGGGGCGCCTGCGAACACAATTTACAGGGAATAGATGTGGATATACCGAGAAATGAGTTTGTGGTGCTGACAGGGCTGTCAGGTTCGGGAAAATCTTCACTGGCTTTTGATACGATTTATGCGGAAGGCCAGCGAAGGTATATGGAATCTTTGTCTTCTTATGCAAGACAGTTTTTAGGGCAGATGGAGAAGCCGAACGTGGAGAAGATCGAAGGCCTGTCTCCGGCGATTTCCATTGACCAGAAATCCACCAACAGGAATCCGCGTTCCACCGTGGGAACAGTGACGGAAATTTATGATTATTTCCGCCTGCTGTATGCCAGAATCGGGATTCCTCACTGTCCGTCCTGCGGCAGGGAGATACGTAAGCAGACGGTAGACCAGATGACGGATCAGATTATGGAGATGCCGGAAGGGACGAAGATTCAGCTTTTGGCTCCGGTAGTTCGCGGAAGGAAAGGGGAACATGCCAAAATATTTGACCGTGCAAAACGGAGCGGTTACGTTCGGGTGCGCGTGGACGGCAATCTGTATGAACTATCCGAAGAAATAAAGCTGGATAAAAACATCAAGCATAATATTGAGATCGTGGTAGACCGTCTGGTAGTAAAGGAGGGAATTGAAAGACGTCTGACAGATTCTATTGAAAATGTGCTGGCTTTGGCAGAAGGGCTGCTGGTGGTGGATGTGATCGGCGGGGAGCCGATGAATTTCAGTCAGAGTTTTTCCTGTCCTGACTGCGGCATCAGCATCAGTGAGATAGAACCGAGAAGTTTTTCCTTTAATAATCCGTTCGGAGCCTGTCCGGAATGTTTCGGTTTGGGTTATAAGATGGAATTTGATGTGGACTTAATGATACCGGATAAGCGGATGAGCATAAATGAGGGGGCGATCGCCGTAACGGGCTGGCAGTCCTGCAATGACAAGACCAGCTTTACCAATGCGGTCCTGCAGGCGCTTTGCAAGGAATACGGGTTTGATCTGGATACTCCTTTTGAAAAATATCCGGAAAGGATTCAGAATATCCTGATTCATGGAACGGGCGGAAAGGAGGTTGCGGTCCATTACAGCGGGCAGAGGGGACAGGGAGTGTATCCTGTTGCGTTTGAAGGGCTCATCCGCAATGTGGAGCGGCGTTACAGGGAAACGGGTTCGGATATCATGAAGCAGGAATATGAATCCTTCATGCGTATTACCCCTTGTAAGGTCTGCCGCGGGATGCGCTTGAAAAAAGAGTCGTTGGCAGTAACAGTCTGCGATAAAAACATATATGAAATTACTTCCATGTCCATTAGGAATCTGCATGAATTCTTACAGGAAATGGAACTTACCAGACAACAGCAGGTAATAGGGAAACAGGTATTGAAGGAAATCCGGGCAAGGGTAGGATTTCTGATTGACGTCGGGCTGGATTATTTATCGTTGTCCAGAGCCACGGGAACTCTTTCAGGGGGGGAGGCTCAGAGAATCCGCCTGGCGACCCAGATAGGTTCCGGACTGGTGGGCGTATGTTATATTTTGGATGAGCCGAGCATCGGCCTGCACCAGCGTGACAATGATAAGCTGCTTAACACATTAAAAAATCTGAAGGACATGGGCAATACCCTGCTGGTGGTGGAGCATGATGAAGATACGATGCTTGCAGCGGATCATATTGTGGATATCGGCCCGGAAGCAGGTTCCCACGGCGGCCGGGTGGTGGCTCAGGGAACAGCGGAAGAAATCATGCAGGTGGAGGAATCCATTACCGGACAGTACCTGAGCGGCAAACGGCAGATTCCGGTACCGGAGACGAGACGCAAACCAACCGGAAAGCTGGTGGTGCAGAAAGCGGCGGAGAATAATCTGAAGGGCATCAATGTGGAATTTCCTTTAGGGGTTCTGACTTGTGTTACCGGCGTATCAGGTTCCGGGAAAAGTTCTCTCGTAAATGAAATCCTGTACAAGCGTCTGGCCAGGGATTTAAACAGGGCAAGAACCATTCCCGGAAAACATGCGGGTATCAAAGGCATCGAACAGCTGGATAAAGTCATTAACATCGATCAGTCGCCTATCGGCAGAACCCCGCGTTCCAATCCTGCTACTTATACGGGGGTTTTTGACCAGATAAGGGATTTGTTTGCGTCCACCGCCGATGCAAAGGCGAAGGGTTACAAAAAAGGCCGTTTTAGTTTTAACGTAAAGGGCGGGCGGTGCGAGGCCTGCTGCGGCGACGGTATTATCAAGATAGAGATGCATTTCCTGCCGGATGTATATGTCCCCTGTGAAGTCTGCGGTGGAAAAAGATATAACAGGGAAACTTTAGACGTAAAATATAAGGGCAGAAATATTTTTGACGTATTGGACATGACGGTAGAGGAAGCGGTGGATTTCTTTGAAAATGTGCCGTCCATCCGTCGTAAGATCGAGACATTAAATGACGTGGGGCTATCCTATATTAAGCTGGGGCAGCCTTCCACCACACTGTCCGGCGGGGAGGCGCAGCGGATCAAGCTGGCAACGGAGTTAAGCAAACGGAGTACCGGAAAAACCATTTACATTCTGGATGAACCGACTACGGGATTACATTTTGCGGATGTACACAAATTGACGGAAATCCTGCACAAGCTTGCCGACGGCGGTAATACGGTAGTGGTCATTGAGCATAATCTGGATGTGATCAAAACCGCGGATTACATCATCGATATCGGACCGGAAGGCGGCGATAAAGGAGGAACGGTGATTGCCAAGGGAACCCCCGAGGAGGTTGCAGGGAACGAGAATTCCTATACGGGGATTTATGTAAAGAAGATGCTGGAGAAATACCGCCTGACTGCTGGACGGTAGACAGTATACGTACAGATAAAGAAAGGAAAAGATTAGAATGAAAAAGAATTTTACCAAACGTCTTTCTGCTTATATGCTAATTGCATTTTTATTTACGATCACGGCGGTTTTTGTATTACAGACATTTGTAAGCCAAAGGAATAATACTTCTTCCGCAGTGGCGAAACTGGCGGATGTAAAAGAAAAGCTGGAGGGGAACGAGGAAAGTATTAAGAAGTTGACGCAGAATCTCAGTGAAGACAATCTTGCCAAAACAAGGGCATTTGCAGATATGATCGCTCTGGACGGTTCCGTTATCAGGGATACTGCAGAACTGAACCGGATTAAGGACAGACTGATGGTAAACGAACTTCATGTGATCAATGCAGACGGGATCATAACAGAAAGTACCATAGACTCTTACGTTGGATTTGATATGAAAAGCGGTGACCAGTCCAAAGCCTTTATGGTGATTGTGGATGACCCTTCCATTGAAATCGCACAGGAACCTCAGGTGAATGTAGCGGAGGGAGTGGTCATGCAATATATAGGTGTGGCACGGAAGGATGCACCGGGACTTGTACAGGTGGGCGTGCGTCCTGAGGTGTTGGAAGATACGCTTGCGGGTACAGAGATTGACGTAGTGCTGCGCAATATTGATTTTGGTGAAAGCGGATATATTTATGCAATAGATAAGGAAAACGGACAGATACTGGCACACCGGAATGTTTCCCTGATAGGCACACCTGCCGTGGAAGCAGGATTTCCCGCCGGATTTACGGGAAAAGGACAGGCGGCAGTGGATGGTGAAAGGGGATATTATTTGGCGGAGGAATATGGGGACAGAATTATCGGTACCTTTTTGCCGGCAAGGGAATATTATGCACAGAGGAATAACCAGACACTGGTGGTATCCCTCAGTATGGCAGTGATTTTTGGAGTACTGCTGTTTATGATCAATCACATGGTTGATGAAAAAATTGTCCGTGGAATGAATCAGATTACGGATTCCATGAGAGAGATTGCGGACGGGAATTTTCAGATGCATGTTGATGTACAGGGAAATCCGGAGTTTATACAGCTTTCCGGCAGTATAAATAAGATGGTGGAAAGTATTTCCAGAAATCTGCAGGAAAATGAAAAGCTGCTGAAGCAGCAGAAGGCTGATGTGGAAAATAACCGGGTTCTGATCCAAAATGTCAAAGATGCCTGCATGGATCTGAATCGCGTGTCAGGGGAAACACTGGAGAGTGCGGATAATATTTATAACGGAACCGGGAAGCAGGAAAAGGCAGTGGAAGATCTGAAACAGATCATGAGCCGGCTGACACGGGAATTAGATAAAAGTGTGGAGGTTTCCGTCAGTGTTGCGGCGGAAAACGGGGAAACGGCGGAAAAAATTGTGCAGACACAGTCCCAGATGGATCTGCTGAAGAACTCCATGCAGAAAATCAGTGATATGTCGATGGAAATTGAAAAAATAATTGACGATATCAATTCCATTGCACAACAGACCAATATGCTTTCGCTGAATGCATCCATCGAGGCTGCAAGGGCGGGCGAAATGGGCAGAGGATTTGCGGTTGTGGCAGCTCAGATAGGTGAACTTGCGGCAAGGAGCGCGCAGGCGGCAAAGGAAACGAATGAATTGATCACCAATTCGATTCATGCGGTGGAGGATGGTAAAGGAATTACCGAAAAGACGGCGGAAGCATTTGGTATGGTTGTGGAAAATATACAGACGGCAAGCTGTAATGTGGAAAAGATTACCGGCATGGTAAGGGAAAATATGGGAATTGTTACAAATGCAGTCAGTCAGATCAGGAGAATATCTGATGTTGTGGAACAAAATGTGGAAATTTCCCACAGCACCAAACAGGCATCTTCCCATATGGCTGACATTACGGGAAAACTGCTGGAAATTGTGGAGTAACAGAAGGGGAAGGATTCCTTCCCTAAAGTTTTCTGCCAAATCATCCGATACTATATAAATAGTATACAAAAAGCATAATATGAATTTCCCAAAAATTAATATTTTAAAAATTTCGTAAAACCCCTTTGAAAATAACGTACTTTGGGTTATAATGACCTTGTATGTTTAGTTTACCGACCAATTGGAAAATATTTAAGATAGATTGATGAAGCAGCATAACCATAGAAAGGGGTTCATATATGCAGTATACAGATATAGGAATTGATTTGGGGACAGCAAGTATTTTAGTATATATAAGAGGCAAAGGTGTTGTTTTAAAGGAACCTTCGGTAGTGGCGTTTGACAGGGATACGGATAAGATCAAGGCAATCGGTGAGGAAGCGAGACTCATGCTTGGAAGGACACCGGGCAACATCGTGGCGGTCAGGCCGCTACGTCAGGGTGTAATTTCCGATTACCGGGTGACAGAAAAGATGATGAAACATTTTATCCAGAAAGCGCTTGGCAAGAAAACATTCCGTAAACCCAGAATTGCGGTCTGTGTACCAAGCGGAGTGACGGAGGTAGAGAAAAAGGCAGTTGAGGACGCAACGATCATGGCCGGCGCAAGGGATGTTTTCATTATTGAAGAGCCCATAGCAGCGGCAATCGGAGCAGGAATTGATATTTGGAAGCCCTGCGGTAATATGATCGTGGATATTGGGGGAGGTACTTCCGATATTGCAGTTATCTCCCTGGGAGGAAGGGTGGTCAGCGCATCGGTCAAAATTGCCGGCGATGATTTCGATGAAGCAATCGTGCGTTATATGAGAAAAAAACATAATCTGCTGATCGGTGAAAGAACAGCAGAGGATTTGAAGATAAAAATCGGTTCCGCATATAAGCGTACCGAGGTGGATTATATGGATGTCAGAGGGCGGAACCTGGTAACAGGTCTGCCGAGAACCGTAAAGGTGTCTTCGGAGGAGATGGAAGAGGCGCTTCGCGAGACGACGGCTCAGATTGTGGAAACCATACATGGAGTATTGGAAAAGACCCCTCCTGAACTTGCGGCCGATATTGCCGACAGGGGCATCGTGCTTACCGGGGGAGGCAGCCTGCTTCGAGGATTGGAGGATTTGATCGAGTCCAAAACGGGAATCAATACGATGACTGCAGAAGACCCCATGACAGCGGTAGCAATTGGCACCGGAAAATATGTAGAGTTCCTTGGGGGAAGCAGGGAAGAATAAAAGAGAATAAAGGCATGGTAATGTGTAATATGGGGCGCTGCCGGATATGGGGGACAGGCGGCGGAAAATAAAAAACGGCAAAAGAGGAGGAGTATTATGTTAAAAGGGTTATATACTGCTTACACAGGTATGATCAATGAACAGCACCGTATGGATGTGATGACCAATAATCTGGCCAACGCGACGACAAACGGCTATAAGAAAGAAGGAGCGACCAGTCAGGCTTTTAATGATGTGCTGACGTATAAGATCAAGGATTTGTCGGAAGGCCGGGGGATTGCCAAACCATTGGGAAAAAATAATTTTGGCGTGAAGATAGGAGAAGGATATACGGATTATTCCGAAGGCCCTATGAGGGAATCGGACAGCGCATTTGACCTGGCGATATCCGGTCCGGGATTTTTTGAGATATCTTATACGAATAAGGCGGGAGAAACGTCCAGGAAATATACGCGTGACGGGAATTTCACAATGAATATGCAGGGTTATCTGGTTACGCAGGACGGCGATTATGTAGTGGGCACGGATAACAGGAATATCCGGCTGGATCCGTTGCTGGATTTCAGGGTAGACACCAGCGGGAACATTATGCAGGGTGATGACAATACCCCGGTAGCCACGATTCGGGTGCGGGATTTTGAAGATTATAATTATTTGGAAAAATTCGGCGAAAACCTTTACCAGACAGTGGACGGCGCGACCGCGACAGACGCGGAAGAAGCAAAGGTATATCAGGGTTATTTGGAAGGATCGAATATATCCGTCGTAACGGAGATGGTTAATATGATTAATATTTCAAGGGCATATGAGACCAATCAGAAAGTAATCCAGACATATGACAGTACTTTGGATATAGCTGTCAACCAATTAGGAAAGTTATAGGAGGGATAAAAAATGGTTAGAAGTTTATGGTCCGCAGCAACGGGCATGAATGCGCAGCAGACAAATGTAGATACAATTGCGAATAATCTTGCAAACGTAAATACGGTCGGGTATAAAGCGCAGGTGGCAGAGTTTAAGAGTCTGCTGTATCAGACGCTTCAGACGGCAACGACTACGGCAAACGGAGATCCGAAACCGGTGACTTCACAGGTGGGTCTTGGTGTAAGAACCGCAGCCCTCAATCAGATTTTTAAACAGGGAAGCCTGCTTGCTTCCGAAAGCGATACGGCATTTGCCATTGAAGGAGACGGGTTCTTTGCCGTGCGTAATGCAAACGGTGAGACGAATTATACGAGAAACGGTGATTTTACATGGGCAATGTCGCCGACCGGAGGTATCATGCTGACAACCACGGACGGACTTCCCGTTTTGGATACAAACGGAAGAAATATCAGCCTTGCCGGTACATTTATGGCAAACAGGATAACCATCAGCGCTGACGGTACTCTGAATTATCCGGATGAAAATAACAATCCCGTATCTATGGGTATTGCAATCGGGACATTCCAGTTCCGCAATCCGGCGGGATTGGAGAGACAGGGAGATACGCTTTTTGCACCGACCGGAGCAAGCGGAATCGCGTTGAACGAAGCAACGAATGCAAATCTTGTCAGAAGCAAGGTCGTGCAGGGTTATCTGGAAGGTTCCAATGTACAGGTAGCGGATGAAATGGTAAACCTGATCGTGGCGCAGCGTGCTTATGAGATGAATTCCAAGGCAATTACGACATCGGATGAGATGCTTCAGCAGGCAAACAATTTGAAACGTTAATCATAGGCCTGATGGCCGGATAGGAGTACATATATGAATATTGGCGGCGGAGTTTCATCGGGATATACGAGTTATATTGCATCGCAGGCGGCTTCTAAACTGGACAGCCGTATAAAGACTAAGGATTACAGCAAGTCTTCGGATGAGCAGCTTTTGGATGCCTGTAAGGAATTTGAGGCTTATTTTGTAGAGCAGATTTTTAAAGAGATGCAGAAGACAGTGGATGTTTTTAAAGATGGGGAAACAAACCCTAACGATTCCCTTGTTGATTTCTTTAAGGACAGTACCATACAGGAACTGGCCTCTACCACGACAGAAACGCAGGGATTGGGGCTGGCGCAGATGCTTTTTGAGCAAATGAAACGCAATTACAATATGTAATAGATGACAGGTATATTCTCAGATCCGTAGTATGGAATAAGGAATTGTCATAAAATAACTTGTGCATATGCAGGCTGCTGATACGGGCAGTCTGTTTGTGTTTGAAGTATGCCCTTGGAGCGGCGTACGGGTCGCGCGGTAAGCAGGGAAAAACTTTCCCCTGCCCGGTAATGATAAAGACGGTTCACGGGATGCAGTGTTCTCTACCCGTCAGAAGATATGGAAGGAACGGGAATGGAACAGATTAAGGGTTATGTGGGACATATAATATATCGTAATGCGGACAATGGATATACGGTTTTGGAATTAGTGGGAAACGGCGAGGAAACCGTGTGCGTAGGCAGCTTCCGGACTTTGGACGAAGGGGAAACACTGGAAGTCAGAGGAAATTATGTGGAACATCCCGTGTACGGCACCCAGCTGAAGGTGGAGGATTATCAGATTGTGGAACCGGATGATGTTGTAAGTATGGAACGTTACCTGGGTTCCGGGGCCATAAAAGGGGTAGGGGAAGCTTTGGCGGCAAGAATCATCAAAAAGTTCGGGCAGGATACGTTCCGTATCATAGAGGAGGAACCGGAGCGTCTGGCGGAAATAAAAGGGATCAGTGATAGAAAAGCGCGGGAAATCGCTATTCAGATGGAGGAAAAGAAGGATGCGCGAGCTGCCATGCTGTTTTTACAGAAGTACGGCATATCCGGAGCTTTGGCAGTAAAGATATATAATACCTATGGCGCCGGAATATACGGGGTGATGAAGGAGAATCCTTACCGGCTGGCAGAGGATATAGGCGGTATAGGTTTCAGGACGGCGGATGAAATAGCCAGGAGGGCAGGAATACACGTGGATTCGGACTACCGTATCCGCAGCGGGATTCTGTATATATTGCTGCAGGCATCTTCGGAAGGCCATGTTTATCTGCCGGAAAATACATTGCTGGGGCGGTGTGCAAAGCTGCTGGAGGTGGAAGAGACTGCAATTGAACCGCAGGTTTCCAATCTCGCCATGGAGAGAAAAGTCGTCATTAAGCTGGTGCAGGAAGAGCCGGGGAGTGAAAAACGGGTATATGCTGCATCCTATTATTACGAGGAACTGAATTGTGCAAAAATGCTGCACGATCTGAATCTTTCCATGGATGGGGAAGAGGGGCCGTTCGAAAAAAATGGTATGGCAGATAAGATACATAAGCTGGAAGAAATGCAGGGAATTCAATTGGATGAACTGCAGAAAAGAGCGGTTATGGAGAGCATCAGGAATGGCCTGCTGATTCTGACAGGCGGACCGGGAACAGGAAAAACCACCACGATCAATACGATCATCCGGTATTTTGCCGAAGAGGGAATGGACATATTTCTTGCGGCGCCTACGGGGCGGGCTGCGAAACGTATGACAGAGGCAACCGGATATGAGGCGCGGACCATCCATCGGCTGCTGGAATTGAACGGAGCTCTTGCAGAGGAAAACCGGTCGGCTAAATTTGAAAAAAATGAAGAAAACCCGCTGGAGGCTGACGTTATTATCATTGATGAGATGTCTATGGTGGATATCCACCTGTTTCAGTCACTGTTAAGGGCAGTTGTACCGGGAACCCGTCTGATCATGGCCGGGGATATCAATCAGCTCCCATCCGTGGGACCGGGGCAGATCTTGAAAGATATGATAGACAGCGGATGTTTTCCCGTGGTTATGCTTCAGCGGATCTTCCGGCAGGCGGAGCAGAGCGATATCGTGGTAAATGCGCACCGGATCAATAAGGGAGAGCCGATTGCGCTGGATAATAAGAGCAGGGATTTCTTTTTTCTGGAAAGAAGAGACGTCAATGTCATTTATAAGCATATGATACAATTAATACGGGAAAAACTGCCGCCTTATGTAAATGCGGAAAGCTATGATATTCAGGTGCTGACGCCGATGAGGAAAGGCAATCTGGGAGTGGAGGCGCTGAACGGCATCCTGCAGGAATATCTGAATCCGCCGGATGAGACGAAGAAGGAGCATCCCTATGGAGACGGTGTGTTTCGTGAAGGCGATAAGGTTATGCAGATAAAGAATAATTATCAGATGGAATGGGAGGTGGTAAGCAGGTATGAAATACCTATTGATAAAGGGATGGGGATATTTAACGGTGATATGGGGATTGTAAAGGAAATCAATGAATTTTCACAGGAGATGGTGGTAGAGTTCGATGAACACCGGCGCGTGACTTATCCTTTTCACCAGTTGGATGAAATAGAACTGGCTTATGCGGTGACGATTCACAAATCGCAGGGAAGCGAATATCCGGCGGTCATCATGCCGCTGCTGTCGGGACCGAAAATGCTTTTTAACCGGAATCTGCTCTATACGGGAGTGACGCGGGCAAAATGCTGTGTGACAATATTGGGGAGCAGGCAGTCGGTGGGCGATATGATAGCCAATGAGCAGCAGAACAGGCGCTATACCAGCCTGTGCGACCGGATAAAGGAAATGAAAAAGCAATGATGCAGAATCCTGCCCGGAGAAACATCATGGAGAGAAATATGAAACAAATGGTAAAAACAGCGGAGAACGGCATGGAATGGCTGTGGGATGTACTGTTTCCAAGGAGGTGTCCGATCTGTGACCGGGTGTTAAGGTTTCGCAAAGAAACGATCTGTCCGCAGTGTCTGCAGAAGGTTAAATTCATTCAGTCTCCCGCCTGTATGAAGTGCGGAAAAGGGCTGCCGGAGGAGGCGGAATATTGTCAGGACTGCCGGAGAAAAAAGCATCTGTTTCAGCAGGGAGCGGCAGTGTTTGAATATGGCCCAATGGCTTCTTCCATATACCGTTTTAAATATGGCGGAAGGCAGGAATATGCCCTGTTTTTTGGCAGCTGCATGGCATCGGCCCTGGGCGGGCGGATGAGGCGCTGGCGTGTCCAGGCATTGGTTCCGGTTCCCGTTCATCCTTCCAGAAAAAGGAAGCGGGGCTACAATCAGGCGCAGCTGCTGGCAGAGGAGATAAGCAGGCAGACAGGTATACCGGTCAGGGATGATATTATTGCAAGATGTAAGAAAACCGTACCTCAAAAGAACTTAGATGAGAAACAAAGACAAAATAATTTGAAAAGGGCTTTTAAAATCCTTAGAAATGATGTAAAATTAGATACGATTGTAATTATCGATGACATTTATACAACTGGAAGTACAATTGATGCTATGACAACTGCATTGCATGAAGCCGGAGTAAGCAGGGTATATTTTGCGGCACTGGCAATAGGCAATGGGTTATAACGGGAGGGATTGTATATGGACGTTAGGAATTGCAGGAAATGCGGAAGACTTTTTAATTATGCGATGGGGCCGATTATCTGTCAGAACTGCAGAGAAGGCTTAGAGGAAAAATTCCAGGAAGTAAAGAAATATGTTTATGAACATCCCGGATGCGGTATTACGGAAGTATCCGAGGAATGTGATGTGGAGACCAAGCAGATCAAGCAGTGGCTGAGAGAAGAACGTCTGCAGTTTTCAGAGGATTCGGCAGTTTTGCTGAATTGTGAGTCATGCGGCGCGCCGATCCGTTCCGGACGGTTTTGTGAAAAGTGTAAGAATAGTATGGTACAGACCCTCGGAAATACGTACAAGAAGGAGAAGCCGAAGGAAGCGCCGAAGAAGAAAAACGATACGAATGAAAAGCCGAAGATGCATTATCTGGACCGGTAGGAGACAAATATGTTAAACAAGGAACGGGTCATTCTGATGACCAAGATGGCATCTTATGAGGAAAACGAAGGAAGGAAGAACCGATCGATTATGAGTTACTTCCGGGGGGATTATGTGTGGTTTCAGGTGCTGAAGTCGTTAATTTACGGGACCGTAGCATTTGGAATCATATTTGGCATGTATATATTTTATGATTTTGAAATCTTTATGATGGATATTTATAAGATGGATCTGTTGGAATTTGCAAAATCCGTCCTGAAAAAATATTTACTTGCGATAGGGATTTATTGCATAATCTCGTATGCCGTGTATAGTTATCGCTATGCAAAAGCAAGACATGGAGTGAGGTTGTATCAGAACAATCTCCGAAAGCTGAGCGGCATGTACGATAAAACATAAGGCAGAGCCGTTTGGACTCTGAAAGGAAGTTACTATGACATCTTTACTTGTAGCAAAGCAGTATTTGAAAAAATTTTATGGAAAATTTGAAGTATATCTGATACCGCTGATGAAGTTTCTGCTTTCCCTGATCAGTCTTACGATGATTAACGGAAAGCTGGGATTTATGGAAAGACTCAATGACACGACCGTTGTACTGGTAGTGGCGCTCATGTGTTCTTTCATGCCCATGAATTTTATGATCATTGCAGCTGCGGCCTTTGTGCTGCTTCATGTGTATACAGTGTCGCTGGAATGCGCGGTAGTGGTGCTGGCTGCATTTTTGCTGATGTTCCTGCTGTATTTCAGGTTTTCTCCCAGAGATACCGTAGTAGTGATCCTCACTCCGATTTGTTTTTCCATGCACATTCCTTATGTGATTCCGATTGCGCTCGGACTGCTCAGTACGCCGGTGTCGGCGGTATCGGCAGCATGCGGAACGGTGGCCTACTATCTGTTGGTCTACGTAAGCGACAGCATAACGGCTTTAGCGGCCATGGATGCGGAAGAAATGACGGCGAAGTTCCGGTTCATTATTGACGGAATGCTGAACAACCGTGCGATGGTAGTGACGATTGCGGCATTTGCGATCACTATTTTTCTCGTCTATCTGATTCGCAGGCTGTCTGTTGATTATTCGTGGACAATTGCCATTGTGGCAGGGGCGCTGGTAAATGTGATGGTACTTTTGGTAGGGGATCTGATGTTTGATACAAACGTATCCATCGCAGGAGTAATTGCGGGAACGATCGTAGCGGCTCTGATCGTGCTTGTGATACAGTTCTTTACGTTTCATGTGGATTACAGCCGGACAGAGAAGGTGCAGTTTGAGGACGATGAGTACTATTATTATGTAAAAGCGGTACCGAAAGTGACATTGGCGGTGCCGGAGCGAAAAGTAAAAAAGATAAATCAACAGAAGAAAGCACGTCCTTCACAGAGAAACACGGAGGACAAAAGAATGGGTAGATCATAATTAGGACTGGAATGGGTTGATATGCAGCAGATTCAAGAAATTATTGGCAGATATTTCTGGCGTATGCCAAGCATCATATGGACGGATATTGTGGAGATAGCCATTATCTCCTTTCTGATTTACCATATTTTGGTTTGGGTAAAAACTACAAAAGCATGGTCTTTGCTAAAAGGCGTTGTGGTGATAGCGGTATTTTTACTGATAGCAGCAGCTTTCGAAATGAATACCATTCTTTGGATTGCCGAGAATGTGGTGGGGATAGCCGCCACGGCGATCATTGTGATCTTACAGCCGGAACTGAGAAAGGCGCTGGAGGAATTGGGCAGGAAGAATATTATTTCCTCCCTTATTCCGTTTGATTCGGGAAAGCAGGAGACCGGGCTTTTTTCGGACCGGACGGTGAATGAGATCGCGAAGGCATGTGTGGAAATGGGCAAGGTAAAGACCGGTGCACTGATCGTAATGGAACGGGCCCAGTCTCTGGCGGAATATGAACGGACGGGGATCGATATAGACGGTATTGTTTCAAGTCAGTTGCTGATCAATATATTTGAGCATAATACGCCGCTGCATGACGGCGCTGTTATCGTACGTGGAAACCGTGTAACTTCTGCGACCTGTTATCTGCCGCTTTCCGATAACATGGCGTTAAGTAAAGACTTGGGAACCAGACACAGGGCAGGGGTGGGAATTTCGGAGGCAACGGATTCCCTGACGGTTATCGTGTCGGAAGAAACCGGGAAAATCAGTGTGGCCCTGGAAGGGCAGCTGGAGCGCAATCTGGATGGGGAGGCGCTGAAAGAGAGGCTGCATAGAATACAGGATAAGCAGCAGCCGGAGGAGAAAAAGGGTAAGCGATGGAAGGGAAGGAAAAAGAATGGGAAAGAAACTGACCAGTAATCTCGGATTGAAAATAGGCTCTATTCTTTTCGCGGGCATTCTTTGGCTGCTTGTGACGAATATCAATAATCCATCCACGCCTGTATATTTTACGGATGTTCCCGTACAGATCATAAACTCCAATCTTATTACCAGTCAGGGCAAGATGTATGAGGTACTGGATAATACGGATGTGATTGATTCCATTACGATCATGGTTCCGCGTTCCATGACGGACAGTATGAGCAGCGAAGATAATATCGTGGCGATTGCGGATATGAATAAGCTGACGAATCTGAATACGATCCATATAGAAGTATCAACAAGGCGCAATCAGAATTCCGTAAGCAGCATCAAGACCAGTAACGATATACTGAAGCTGAACATAGAAGATAAAAAGACCATATCGATCCCTCTGACTACGACTACATCCGGTTCCCTTCAGGAGGAATATATCATTGGGGCAGTGACGCCGGATCAGAATCTGGTGCGTGTCTCCGGACCGGAATCGGTGGTTTCCCAGATCAAGACTGCGGAAGTGAACGTGAATGTGACCGGATTTACCAGCGATATCGGCACCAGCGCAGAGATTAAGCTGTATAATGTGGATAAGAATGGGAACAAAGTAGAAGTGCCGAAAGATAAACTGACATTGAATATCAATAACGTAGGAGTTAAAGTAGAGATTCTTGCAACGAAGTCGGTGCCGCTGCGCTTCTCGGCGTCGGGTATACCGGCAGCGGGCTATCGGGCAACGGGAGTGGTGACCGGTTCGATGGAAGCAGTTTCTTTGGCCGGAAAAGCCAATATACTGAATAATCTGTCCGTAATCGAAATACCGGATACAGAAATTGATCTGACAGGGGCTACCGAGAACGTTGTCAAGGTAATTGATATTGACAAGTATATGCCGGGCAGTATGGAGTTTGCCAATCCGGAATTTGATGGCAACGTGACGGTTACGGCATATGTAGAACGGGAGATCGTAAGGACATTTACCATAGCGGAAGCGGATATTACAGTGGATAACCTGCCGGAAGGTTATGAGGCAAAAGTATCGACATACGAAGAAGAATTCCAGATACAGGTGCGGGGACTTGCCGGAGATGTAAATGCAATCGATGCGGGGCAGCTTCATCCGTCGGTGGATATTGAAAGCCTGATCGCTTCCGGAGCGCTGGAAGAAGTACGGGAAGGATATTATGATGTACGGTTATCGTTAAATCTGCCGGAAGAGGTAGAACTGCGGGAGAATGTGACGGTACGGCTGACCATAGAAGAAAAAGCAGAGGAGTAATGCAGACGGCAGACGGAGAGATTGTGCAGGACAGAAAGGAGTATGAAAGTTATATGAGCAGATTGTTTGGTACAGACGGTGTAAGAGGGGTGGCAAATGAGGAACTGACTCCGCTTTTGGCTATGCAGCTGGGGCAGGCAGGCGCCTATGTGCTGACAAAGGAAAAAGCGCATAAACCCACCATCATGGTGGGCTGCGATACACGTATTTCGGGAGATATGCTGGCCAATTCGCTGATGGCGGGAGCTTGTTCCGTGGGAGCAAATTGTGTGTATGTCGGAGTGCTTCCTACGCCGGCGATCGCATACCTGACAAGAAAATATAAGGTCGATGCAGGCGTTGTTATTTCGGCTTCCCACAATCCGGTGGAATTCAACGGCATCAAATTCTTCGACGGGGATGGATATAAACTTCCCGATTCTTTGGAGGACGAGATAGAAGCTTTGATAAAAAGCGGAATGAAAGACGTGAAATTTCCCATAGGAGCGAGGGTTGGGAAGGTAAAGTACCGTACCGATGCAAGGGAAGAATATATTAATCATTCGATCAAGGCAGTCAGCGTGGATCTGCGGGGATTGAAGATAGTCGTGGATTGTGCGGAGGGCGCGTCTTATTATACATCCATAGAAGCATTGAAGGAACTGGGAGGTGAAATCGTGGCGATCCATAACAGCCCGGATGGAACGAATATCAATGCCAACTGCGGTTCCACGCATATGCAGGAACTTCAGGCAAGGGTGGTTTACGAAAAGGCACAGATAGGTCTTGCTTTTGACGGTGATGCCGACAGACTGCTGGCTGTGGATGAGCAGGGAAATATCGTAGACGGTGACCAGATTATGGCAATCGTCGGAAATCATATGAAGAATCAGGGTAAATTGAGTAAGAATATAATTGTGGCGACCGTCATGAGTAATCTTGGATTTTTCATTATGGGTGAAAAGAACGGTATTAAGATGGAGCAGACGAAAGTGGGAGACCGCTATGTTTTGGAAAGAATGAAAGAAATCGGCGCCAGTCTGGGCGGAGAGCAGTCGGGGCATATAATCTTTTTAGATGAAAATACGACCGGCGACGGTCTGCTGAGTGCGCTGCACCTGCTGCAGGTTATGGTGGAAACCGGACAGCCGCTTTCTGAGCTTGCCGGAGTGATGGAAGTACTGCCGCAGGCTTTGGTGAATGCCAAAGTTCCCAGCCATAAGAAAGAAAAATATATGGATTATCCGGAAATTGCGGATGCAATAGCGGAGCTGAACAAGAAATTTGCCGGTGAGGGCAGGGTGTTGATCCGGCCTTCGGGAACGGAGCCGTTGGTGCGTGTCATGATTGAGGGGAAGGATAAGAAGCAGATTGACGAGGAGGCCAAAAAACTGGCTGACTTGATTCAGAATATTATG
The DNA here is from genome assembly GCA_910579935.1 of uncultured Lachnospiraceae bacterium. GTDB lineage: Bacteria > Bacillota > Clostridia > Lachnospirales > Lachnospiraceae > Kineothrix. The sequence goes on along the minus strand of CAJTVQ010000025.1, from coordinate 39,505 downwards.
CTTTAGGCTTCACAAGCAACTGAAAAGATGATATAGTAGGTATTAGATAATATTTGCGTAAGATAACGGGCATATGAGTTTGGAGGAAGAAGGGTATGGTAAGCCAGAAGGTAGTTATTAAGAACCCCACAGGGCTGCATCTACGGCCGGCAGGCATCCTATGTAAAGAGGCAATGCAGTTTAAGTCATTGATTACGTTTACATTCAGAGAGAATACGGCAAATGCGAAAAGTGTGCTTAGTGTATTGGGTGCGTGTGTAAAGTGCGGCGATGAGGTGGAGTTCGTATGTGAGGGTGAGGACGAAGAAGAGGCATTGAAGTCTTTGGTTCATGCCATTGAAAGCGGGCTCGGGGAATGATGGAAGCAGCTTTACGATAGGATACAATATAAGTGCAGTCTGATTATGACAATATGCCGGCTCTCATGAGTCGGCTTTTGTATGTCCTGTAGGAGAACAAAAATAATGGAGGATGGGAATTATGTTAAATTATAGCAGATACCGCCGGAATCCGGTGGTAGATTATCCGGAACGTGAGTGGCCGAACCGGGAGATAGAGAAAGCTCCCGTATGGTGCAGTGTAGATTTGAGGGATGGTAACCAGGCACTGATCGATCCGATGGTAGTGGACGAAAAAATAGAGATGTTCCAGTACTTAATAAAATTGGGTTTTAAGGAGATTGAAATCGGATTTCCGGCAGCCAGTCAGATCGAATTCGATTTTCTGCGCCAGCTGGTGGACCGCAGGATGATTCCGGACGATGTGGTGGTGCAGGTATTGACGCAGTGCAGGGAAGAACTGATCGAACGGACGTTTGAGTCTATTGAAGGCTGTAAACAGGCAATTGTGCATATTTATAATTCTACATCCACGCTGCAGAGGGATGTGGTGTTCGGTATGGACCGGGCACAGATTATTGATATTGCGGTGCAGGGGACGAAAATGGTAAAGGAGAGAGCGGAAAAATTTCCGGGGAAGATTATTTTAGAGTATTCACCGGAGAGCTTTACCGGAACCGAGCTGGATTTTGCACTGGAAATCTGTACGGCAGTACAGGAGACATGGGGAGCAGCGAAGGAAAACCCGGTCATCATCAATCTGCCTTCTACAGTGGAAATGACGACACCCAATGTATATGCAGATCAGATTGAATGGATGAACAGGCATTTTAAGAACAGGGAAAGCATTATCTTAAGCGTGCATCCCCATAATGACCGCGGGACCGGTGTGGCGAGTGCGGAATTATCCCTGCTGGCCGGAGCGCAGCGCGTGGAGGGAACGTTGTTCGGCAACGGCGAGAGAACCGGAAACGTGGATGTCCTGAATATAGCATATAATATGTTTTCACAGGGGATTGATCCGGAACTGAATATTGAGAAAATTAACGAGTGCATAGAAATCTATGAAAGATGCTGCAAGATACCGGTTCATCCGAGACATCCTTATGCCGGCAAGATGGTATTTACCGCATTTTCCGGTTCCCATCAGGATGCCATTAACAAGGGCGTCAAGGCGATGAAGGAGCGGCAGAGTGAGATATGGCAGGTACCTTATCTGCCGATCGATCCGGCGGATATCGGCAGGGAATATGAACCGATCGTGCGCATTAATTCACAGTCCGGAAAGGGCGGTGTCGCCTTCATTATGGATACATACTTTGGCTTTAAACTGCCGAAGAGTATGCACCGGGAGTTTGCCAATGTCATTCAGAAGATTTCGGAAAAACAGGGAGAGGTATCGCCGGATCAGATTATGGAGCAGTTCCGTCAGGAGTATCTGGAGCGCAAAGAACCGCTGCATTTCAGAAAGCTGCGGGTGGATGACCTGAGTGACGAAATCTCATCCGAGTTTGATACACGGGTTAAGGTAGTTTATACGGATAACGGAGTGGAGAAGAAATTTGAGGCAGTGGGTAACGGCCCGATTGATGCAGTGAAGCGGGGATTGCAGGAGGAACTGGGAGAAGGAATGAAGATTCTCGATTACGAGGAACATGCATTGCAGAGCGGCTCCAATTCGCAGGCAGCGGCTTACATCCATCTGCTGGATGTGGATACGGGATGCGTTACGTACGGTGTCGGTGTAAGCTCGAATATCACAAGGGCTTCTGTAAGAGCCATTTTCTCGGCGGTGAACCGTTTGGGAATCGGGAACAGAAAATAAGAGATAACCGGGCTGGGGAATAAAAAAGCTTTCGGATTGATTTCCGAAAGCTTTTTGTATTTTTAAATTTAGTTCTTAACGGAGGACTTGTAAGAAGTTCCGTCTACATCGAAAGATGCGCCCTGTTTTACAATACAGATCATCGTCTTTCCAGTGTTTACTTGTATTTCATTTCCGTCATCGTCATAATACTTGGTCGGTTCATAATCGGTGGTCTTTTTCCATGTTACATGGATACCTTTTCCGTTAGTGAAGAAATAACCGTCCCTCTTGGTATCGTGTACCTGGAATGCAAGGTAATCTTTGGCATCTCTTACCTCATGGTATGTAAACTGTACCAGGACATTTTTAAAGGCGAGCTGCTGATTGTTGTTTGCAGCATCCACATCGGCTTTTCCGTACATGGAACGGTAGTATAAACCGTCGGAATCATTATAGGTAAAGGAAGTCTTGGTTACCGGATAAGCGGAAGTCATATCGATTTCCTTTGCAGAAATGGAATTGCCGTACTGCTCTAAAGTGTTCGGTTCCTTAGAGGAAGCGAATTTGAAATGATTGGGATTATAATATCCGTCACGGTAAGTTTTGGAAATATTAAACTTTTCAATCCCCTTGTTGATTCCGTCTGCGCTTGCATATGCGTTATGAGGAGCTTTTTTATCGGTAGCACGGTAAAAGGTACCTTCATAAAGTCCGTCGGTTCTCTTATCACCATAAGCACATCCGGTAATATGGTCGGTATCCGACCTTTCTACGAGTTCATTGATATAGTAAGGACCGCCGAAGTGCAGATAAATGGCATCCCACTCGAAAGACCAGTATACAAAGTAATCACGGCAGCTTCTGACATTGCCGATCCGGTCAAGGCTTTCCCAATCTTTAATGACCGCCATAGTTCTGGTGATACCGCCTTCTACAGGGCATTCGTAAAGAATATCCGCTTTGGAAATATTGTAATGGGGCAGTGCGGCGGAATCATTCGGCACCATGATTGCAATGGGACGGTTCTTTTCTATATCGCCGCTGATCCATTCATGCGTCAGAGTGCTTCTGACCATTCCTTCTGCCGGCGGTTCTTCATCATCCACCACTTCTTCTTCCTGGGGCTTGTCAGATTCATCTAAAGTTTGTTCGCCCTGACTTTCTGTTCCTGATTGTTTTTCAATAACCTGAGAAACTACGGGTGCGTCCGCTTCTTCTTCTTTTCCACAGCCGAACAGTAGGAGTGTGGAGGATAATGCGACGAGAAGAAGTACTTGTAATCGTTTCATGTATAATCCTCGCTTTCATATTTAAATTTTTATGTTGGTAACAAGTTGATTGAAAATACCACAAACGCAATTATAACACAGAAAATATTGATAGTCACTAGAAAAAGAAAGGAAAATTCAACAAAATTCTTAAGATTTTATGACGGAATCAGGGTAGATTCTATTTAGCGTTTGCTTTCGCTGATGATCAGTTTACCTGTCCGCCGCGATTTCCATGGGGATTTACGAAATATGCTTGCATAATAAAATCGGGGGTTGTATGATAAAAAGAACAACAGATTATGGAGGATTATGGTTCATGAAGAAAATCATCGTTACCGGATGTAACGGACAATTGGGGGTTGCAATAAACAAACAATATGCGGGAAATACGGATATTGAACTGGTGAATACGGATGTGGCGCAGCTGGATATTACGGATGTTGACAAGGTGCTCGGGCTGGTGAGGGAAGTCAGGCCCTATGCAATTATTAACTGTGCGGCACATACGAATGTAAATGCCTGTGAGACGGATGTGGACAATGCTTACCGCATCAATGCCATTGGGCCGCGCAATCTGGCCGTGGCAGCATCGGAAGCAGGAGCTAAGCTGGTGCAGGTATCTACGGATTATGTATTTTCCGGAACAGCGGACAAGCCGTATTTGGAGTTTGACAGGACGGATCCGCAGGGTGTGTATGGCGCCTCTAAGCTGGCGGGAGAGAATTTTGTGCGGGATTTTGCCCAAAATTATTTTATAGTACGGACGGCGTGGCTGTATGGAGAGGGTAAGAACTTTGTGAGAACGATGCTTCGTCTGTCGGAAACCCATGATAAGGTCAGGGTAGTGATGGACCAGATTGGGTCTCCTACCAGTGCGGATGAACTGGCTAAAGCGATTGTGCATCTGCTTCCTACGGACAATTACGGAATATTCCACGGAACCTGTGAAGGGTATTGCAGCTGGGCGGATTTTACAAAAGAGATTTTCCGGCTGGCAGGAAAAAGTACGGAGGTGGAAGCGATAAGCACTTCCGAATATGAGAAAGACAATCCGGCTTCCGCACCCAGACCGGCTTATTCGGTATTGGAGAATTATATGCTGAAGCTGACTGCGGATTATCGTTTTGCGGACTGGCATGATGCAATAGCGGAGTATATCAGGGAATCGCAGATATAAACGGGCTGCGGAGGGACTGAAAGTAAGATGGATTTTATAATGGATTTGATACACAACAGGATTTTTGTGGCTTCAATAAGCGGCTGGTTTGTAGCGCAGGTGCTGAAGACACTGATTCATATGTGGTTTAACCGGAAATTTGTAGCGGAACGTCTGGTGGGAAGCGGCGGTATGCCGAGTTCCCACTCGGCAACGGTATGTGCTTTGGCAACGGCGGCGGGGATTGAGTATGGAGGCGGCAGTTTTCAGTTTGCGATGGCGGCAATTTTTGCCATTGTGGTGATGTACGATGCGATTGGCGTCCGGCGTGAGACGGGGATACAGGCCAGGGTACTGAATGAGATGATGGAACTGTTTGACAAAATGGGGAAAGAAATGAGCGTGGAGGAAAAGCTGAAGGAGTTTGTGGGGCATACGCCGCTGCAGGTTTTGATAGGCGCTTTGCTGGGAGTGGCGATCGCGGCAGCAGTGTATTTTTAGGGGAGAGTGAGAACGCCGGAAGTGCCGGAGGCGTTTGTATGCTGCGGGTGCCTTTTGGACGACGCCTGAGGGTCGGCAGAGGTATCGGCACGGGTACGGGCGGCAGCGGCTTTGGCGCGGGGAGCGGTCTGCATATGGAGATTATATTATATTCAAAAAGATGATAATATTTCTTGCACTTTTTCCATAAGGGGTTTCTTGTCGTTTCAGGCGGCAATGTCTGACGAGCGCAGCGAGGAGTTTTGCCGCCGCTGACAAGAAGCCCCTTATGGAAAAAGTGTTAGAAATATTTCATTTTTGCCGTTGCAATATAAGCTCCATATGCAGACCGCTCCCCGCGCCAAAGCCGCTGCCGCCCGTACCCGTGCCGATACCTCTGCCAACCCTCAGGCGTCGTCCAAAAGGTACCCGCAGCATGTAAACGTCTCCGTTACCACTTCCGGCGGTATTCCAGCGGAGTCATTCCTTCCGATTTCCGGAATACTTTGATAAAGTAGCCGGCATCCTGGAATCCGCAGTTTTGGGCGATGGATTCTACGGAATCGCTGCTGAAACGCAGCATGGATTTGGCGTGGGAGATGCGTTTGGCAGTGAGGTCTCCCAGCAGGGTTGTGCCGAAGGTTTTGCGGTATTCGCGGGACAGGTGGAATTTGCTGATGAAAAACTGGCCGGAGAGCTTTTCGAGGGTAATCCGTTCGCTGTAGTGTTCTTCCAGATAAGTATGTACCTGGTTCAGCTTTTCTGGAATGGAGTATTCTCCTGAGTGCTCGGCCCTGCTTTCCATGAAGCAGAGGGTGATGATGTCAGTGATATATTTATTGGACAGTAATTCCATGAAGGAGGATTTGTGCAGCTGGGTCTGGTAGAGCTGGGAGAGGGTATCGGTAAACGCGACGAGGTTCCGGGGGCGGAAGAGGAAGGTGCTGCCCTGCTGTTCAAACATTTCGTAATAGTCAGCGGCGGTTTTTCCGTTGAAGTGTACCCACATAAGGCTCCAGGGGACGTCTGCACTGCTTTCGTGTGAGTAAGGGCGGGTGCAGTCCAGCCATACGCAGTCTCCGGCGGATATGGGGTAGATTTTGCCTTCATAGGATACGATACCGTTTCCATCTAATACTATAAAAAATAAATAGGAATTTAAGTTTTGGCGTTTGCTGATGTGGGGTTCCAGGCTCTGCAGGGTGCCGACTTCCTGAACGTAAAGGTAGTGTTCTTTGGCATAGTGGGATGGGGTTGGAATGATACGGTTGGATTTTGATTTTGCCATGCTTCGGGCTCCTTTTATATAGCAATATTTTACCATTTTAACGCAATATTATATGTTGATACTTGTATTATACAATAGTATACTCCCTAGAGGAAGAGCAAAATTAAACGATGAGAGGAAATATATATGCTTTCAGTATGTCTGATTTTTCTGTATGCATTGCTGAGTGCGTATGTCATTGGTTTTTTGGCAGTGTCAGGCATCAGGCATGTATATGGCAGCTGCCGGATCGGGGCGGACGGTTATGTGATGGCAGGGCTTGTCACGGTGACCGTGTATGCCCAGTTTTTCAGTCTGTTCGGTAAAGTGGGACTGGCGGCGAACCTTTTGCTGGCGGCGGCCTGTGCCGTAACGGCGCTGATATTCCGGAGGCAGCTGAAAGAAGAGATTTTATGGCAGTACAGCGGTATGGGCAGGGGCAGGAAGGTTTTGTATCTGCTGCTGTTTCTTTTGGCGGCTTACGGCACGTCGCAAGGGATCATTCATTATGATACCGGTTTATATCATGCGCAGAGTATCCGCTGGATTGAGGAATACGGTGTGGTGAAAGGGCTGGGAAATCTGCACTGCCGGCTGGCTTATAACAGTTCTTCTTTTGCCTTGTCGGCGTTGTACAGTTTCGGCTTTCTGGGCGGGCAGTCTTATCATTGTATGGCAGGGGTGTCTGCACTGGTGCTGGCGAAGGTCTGCGGCGAAATTACGGAAGCAGGGCGGCGGAAGAAGCTGCTTTTGGCGGATGTTGCAAGGCTGATGGGCATTTATTATCTTTTGATCATTTTTGACGAAATGGTTTCTCCGGCTTCGGATTATTTTATGGTATTGACATTTTTTTATCTTGTCATCCGTTATCTGGAACGGGCAGAAGCAGGGGAGAGATTCTGGCTTCCTTATGGATTGCTGGCATTATTGTGCGTGTTTACCGTGAGTGTGAAGCTGTCGGCGGCATGTGTCATATTGTTTGCACTGAAACCGGCGGTGATGCTGGTAAAAGAGAAAAACGGGAGAGGAATTGCCGGTTTTTTAGGGATGGGGATTTTCATCATGCTTCCGTTCCTGATAAGGAATGTGCTTATTTCAGGATGGCTGGTCTATCCTTTTACGGCGGTCGATCTGTTTTCGGTGGATTGGAAGATTCCGGCGGAAATTGCGGCATATGATGCAAATGAGATACGGGCGTGGGGAAGGGGAATCCATGATGCGGCGGAATACGGCAGGAAGCTGGGGGAGTGGTTCCCGGAATGGTTTGCCGGCCAGGGTATGCTGGATAAGCTGTTTATTCTGTCAGGGATAGCGGCGGTTCCGGTATCGGCGGCTGCACTGGTCCTGGCATGGAGGAAACATAACAGGATATGGCAGGACACAATGCTGGCAGCCGTGTGGGTGAATGTTTCCTTTCTGTTCTGGCTGTTTTCCGCGCCGCTCATCCGGTACGGATGTGTGTATGTATGGCTGGCGGCGCCGCTTACGTTCGGAGGGCTGGCTTTGCAGTTGATAAAAGACCGGGGGGCAGGACGGATCTTCTGGCGGGCGGTATACGGTGCGTTATTTCTGGCAGGCTGTTATAAGGCCGTGATGTTCGGCAGGGAGATTGCGGCGGGATATTCGGGGGAATATTTTATCCGGCAGAAAGATTATGAAAATTTTGAGACGGAAAGTTATGAGATTGAAGAGGTGGTGTTTTATTACCCGAAAGAAGGAGACAGGACAGGCTATGAAGCGTTTCCATCCTCCCCGTCCAGGGCGCTGATAGAGTTCAGGGGGAGCAGGATGGAGGATGGATTCAGATATAAAAAGTAAGGAACCTGTGCACGGAATGGATGCAGGACGGAAAGGTATGGATAAGGTATGAATAAAACGGACAAAATTTATGTAGCAGGACATAGGGGACTGGTCGGCAGCGCAATTGTAAGGAATCTGCAGGCGAAGGGGTATACAAATATTATAGGGAGGACTCATGCACAACTGGATCTGACTAATCAGGCGGCTGTGGTACGTTTTTTTGAAGAGGAAAGGCCGGATGTCGTTGTACTGGCGGCAGCTAAGGTAGGAGGTATCCATGCCAATGATACAAAACCGGCAGAATTTGCTTATGAAAATATGCAGGTGCAGTGTAATGTGATCAAATGTTGCCATGATTATAAGGTGAAGAAGCTTCTGTTCCTCGGAAGCACCTGTATTTATCCGCGTATGGCGCCCCAGCCGATACCGGAGGACGCGCTGCTGACAGGGCCTTTGGAGGAGACGAATGAAGCGTATGCCATAGCAAAGATATCGGGATTGGAGATGTGTAAATTTTTTAAGCGTCAGTACGGGGATGATTTTATCAGCTGTATGCCGACCAACCTGTACGGCCCGCACGATAACTACGATCTGCAGGACTCCCACGTCCTTCCGGCCATGATCCGGAAATTTCACGAGGCAAAGGTAAACGGGAATGCTTCCGTGGAATTATGGGGGACAGGAATTCCTTTGCGGGAATTTCTGTATGTGGATGATATGGCGGATGCCTGTGTGTTCCTGCTGGAAAATTACAGTGGGGAACAGCATGTGAACATCGGAACCGGTAAAGAGGTGACGATTAAGGAACTGGCAGAAACGGTCTGCCGCACGGTCGGATTCGAAGGGGAAATTGTGTGGAATAAGGACATGCCGGACGGTACGCCGAGAAAACTGACGGACGTGAAGAAACTTCACGAATTGGGCTGGCATCATAAGGTGGAGCTGGAAGAAGGAGTGAAACTGGCATATGATTGGTTTAAAGAAAACATTGACAGCGCGAGGATGAACGGCAGATAGGACAGACGGTAAGAGCCGGAAAAGGAAGGAGCATGACAGAAGATATGAACAGATACGGTGTGATAATGGCAGGCGGAGGAGGAACAAGATTCTGGCCTTTGAGCAGGAGGAAGATGCCCAAACAGTTTCTGAATCTGACCGGCAGGGATACATTGGTGAATGAAACGATAGAACGAGTTGCGGGAAGTGTGCCGAAGGAAAATATTTATATCGTAACGAATGTTTCACAGGCTCCGCTGATGCGAGAGGTCACGGAGGGAAAGCTTGTGCCGGACAGGATTCTGGAAGAGCCGGAGGCAAGGAATACGGCAGCATGCATCGGGTATGCCGCGGTGATGCTTCAGAAGAAATACGGTGACAGTATTATGTGCGTTCTGGCTTCCGACCATTATATCAAGAATACCCAGGTATATTCCGAAGTTATGGAATTTGCCATGAAACTGGCGGAAGAAAAGGAGCGTCTGATAACCATTGGCATCCGTCCTACGGGGCCGGCCACCGGTTACGGTTATATCAAATATAACAAACGGGTAAAAGAGGTGGCTCATACGATCGGAGCGGTGAGCCGGAAGCGGATAACGGCATATCCGGTGTCCGATTTCGTGGAGAAACCGGGGCTGTCTACTGCGAAGTCCTATGTGGAACAGGGGTGTTATCTGTGGAACAGCGGGATGTTTGTATGGAAGACATCCGTGATCCTGAAGTATTTTGAAGAACTGCTTCCGGATGTATACGAATGTCTGATGGAAATCGGACAGGCGATCGGAACGGAGAAAGAGAAGGAGACAATCGAACGCGTGTATCCTTCCATTCCGAAGATTTCGATCGATTACGGCATTATGGAACGGGCGGACAATGTGATCATGCTGGAAGGAAATTTCGACTGGAATGACGTGGGAAGCTGGGATGTGCTGGATGTTCTGTATGAGACGGATGCATACAACAATGTAATCTATGGGGATCAGATTCATATCGGTTCCAAAAATTGTGTCGCTTATGCGAAGGACAAACTGATCGCCACGATAGGGCTGGATAATGTGGTCATCGTAGAGACGGAGGATGCCGTGCTGGTCTGCGATAAGAACAGGGCACAGGATGTGAAGAAAGTGGTGGAACTGCTGGAGGAGAAAGGGCGCACGGAATATTTGTAGATGGCGGAACCGGAGCGGATGCTATGTTTTTGGCCTGCTGTCTTTCCGGAACTGCATCGGGGACAGTCCGGTAGCACGCTTAAAGCAGTCACTGAAATAGGAGCTGCTGGAAAATCCGGCTTCGATCGCGATTTCGGTCATATTCATTTTGGAACCGAGAAGCAGTCTTTGGGCATAAGCAATCTTTTCGTTCAGCAGGAACGAGGAAAACGGGGTATGCAGATGGCTGATGAATATTTTGGAAAGGTAGGAGGCGGAAACATTCACCTGGTGCGCGGTTTCGTTCAGGGAGGGATTTTCACGCAGATGTGCCTTCACGTATTTAATGGCATTGGCAAGGCAGTCGTTCTTCTTTTCCAGCTCAAGCATGTTAACGCCGCCTACGATTCTTTCGTTTAAACAGAGGATGATCAGTTGGTTTAACAGTCCTTTCAGGATTATCTCGGAATATTGGTCATAAGAATTCCATTCCCTCTCCATTTCTTTAAAAATGGAGAGGATTTTATTTTGGGTCTGTTTTGTAAAGCGGACCACATGTTCTTCGCACAGTTCGTTGTATTTTTCCACGCCAATGGTTTGGAACAGGTCGGAAACCATTTCATCTGTAAATTTCAGGAGAATCCGCTCATATGGGGCGTCGGATATGTAAGTCGTGCGCCGGTAAAGATTTTTCGGGATAAATACCATTTCTCCTGCCTGTACAATGGTAGTGAAATTGGGAGAATAAATCAGGCGTTCTCCGCTTAACATGTAGGAAATACCGTAAAAGTCCGTGTATGCTTCCGCTGCTGTCATTTCATAATGGGGCGGACGGGCAGTTCGGTCAAAATTGAAATGATATTCAGGTTTTAATGGAAGTGGCATGGTGATTCCTCCTTACCTTTTTGTTTTCGCAGGTGTATTCCTGCTCAGTCGCCCTGTTTTCCCTGATTCTTTTTTCCGGAACTGCAGCGGCGGCATTCCTGCCTTGCGCTTAAAACAGTCGCTGAAATAGGCGTTGCTGGAAAAACCGGCCTCCTTTGCGATTTCATTCATGTTCATTCTGGATTCCAGGAGCAGTTTTTGTGCATACTGGATTTTTTCATTCAGGACAAAGGTGGAAAACGGGGTATGCAGGTAATCCATAAATATTTTTGAAAGATAGGACACGGATATATTGACATATCCGGCGGTTTCTTCCAGCGATGGGTTATCCCGCAGGTGGGCTTTTACGTATTGGATGGCGCCGTTTAAGTAGTACTGTTTCGTTTCCTGTATGGAGGGAGACCATTCATTGACGGTTCCTTCCCGTAAACACAGGAGAATCAGTTTATGCAGCAGGCTTTTTAAAATCGGTTCGGAATACATGTTATAAGAATTCCATTCATCCTCCATTTCTTTTAGGATTAACTGTATTTTTTCCTGTGTATGCTTTTCCAGATGGATGGAAGGGTATTGGGAATAAAATGCATTGAAATTCTCAAAGCCGAGCGCTTCCATTAATCCTTCAATCATGCAATCCGTAAATTTTATGAGAATATCTTCCCGCGGGGCATCCGAAACATAGCTGGAACGTTGATAGACATTCTTTGCCGTAAAAGTAATATCACCGGACCGGATGATGTAAGTTGAATTGTAACAGTAAACAAGCTGTTCGCCGCTGATGGTATAGGAAAGCGCGTAAAAATCCGTGTAGGCCTCCGATGCCGTCATTTCAAAATACGGCGGGCGGTATATGTGGGTGTAATTGAAATTGTATCCGGGTTTTAAGGGAAGCGGCATTTGGTTCATCCTCCTTTGCGTCCATCATAGCATTCGCCATAAAACAGCACAATAACCGTGTGGTGGAGCATCGTTTCTGCGATGCAACCAGCAGTTTCTTTTTTTAGTAGTTTCTTCATTTTGATTTAGTTTACTCTTTAATGTAAAAATATATCACAAGATAAAAATGGGGTAAATGTTTGAAATCTAAAAAAAGGGAAGAATTGGAGTCCTAGAAAGAAGAAATCAATTTTTATTCATGTTATGCTTGTATAAAATATAATTCCATGATAATTCCTAAAATTTGAGGAAAAATTGTGGGAATATAAGTAAAAAGTAACAAAAGGAAAAAAGGAGGTCTATCAGTTATGAGAAGGAAATTAGTATCCATGCTTTTGACTGCCGCCATGGTGGCGTCATTGGCGGCCTGCGGAGGTGCGGACGATGCGGCGCCGGCAGCAGAAGGCAGCGGGACAGAAACGCAGGCGGAAACAGCAGCGGGAAATGAAGCGGCGTCGGCAGGAGATTCGGCAGCGGAAACTCCTGCGGCATCCACGGGAGACAGTTACCAGCTTGACAAGATCGTTATGGTTGTGGACGGCAACCTGTCGGCAACCCTGGATAACGGGCAGGCAGATTTTGAGAAGCAGTGGGAAGAAGCGGTTGGTCTGGATATTGAGATTAAGCAGCTCGACCATTCCGGTTATACGGATGCGGTGGGAAGATTGTTTGCCAGCGGGGATTACCCGGACGTAATGATCATGCCTGCTGATATGTATTCGCAGTACCTGCCGACGGGAATGCTTTGGGACATGACCGAAGCTTACGATAATGCGGATTTCCAGTCCAGAATGCTTCTGCCGGGTATCAACGAAGCGCTGAAGAAAAAAGGGAATGGAAGGCTTTATGGTTTTTCTCCCACTTACGGGAACGGATGTGTTACTTACGTGAAAAAAGCGTGGATGGATGCTTTGGGAATCAGTGTGGAAGACATTAAGACATACGATGATTATTATACCATGTTAAAGCGGTTCCACGATGAAGATCCTGACGGGAACGGCGTAAACGGCGATACATACGGGGTAGTGGCAGCAGGATTTATCGGAAATGAAGCGCCTTACATCAATTACCTTCCCGAATTTTGGCAGGATGCTTATCCGGGATTTATCCAGGGGGATGACGGCGTATGGAGCGACGGCTTCCAAAGCGATGCTACCAAGGCTGCATTGTTAAGACTGCAGCAGGCATATAAAGACGGTGTGATCGATCCGGAAACGCTGACGGCATCCACGAAGATAGCCCGTGAGAAATGGTTCTCCAACGACCAGAAAGGTTCCTCCGGCGTATATACCTATTGGGCAGGACGCTGGTACCAGACATTGACCGATTACTTTGTGAAAAATGACCTGGATCCGGAACTGGTAATGCTTCCGCCTATCGAGGAAGTGGGGGCGTACATCAACCGGGAGGCGCCGGTATGGGTTATCATTGATGACGGAGACGGCGACAATGCCCGCGAACAGGCTATTTTTGACAAATTTTTTGAGACCATGATGGATGGTGACGTAGTGCAGACGCTATGGACTTACGGTGCGGAGGATGTCCACTGGTCGATTCATGCAGAGGAGTTTGTGACAAATCCGGACGATCCCGAAAAGAAAAAAGAATACAGCTATGAAGAAGGCGTATTCCATTTAAAACCTACGATTACCGATCCCAACAAGTTGTGGGCGAAGAATCTTTTTGATCCGAATCTGGTGGTATGTGAATTGACCAACGGATATGGGGATCCAAGCGAATTTTTATTAAAGGGCAGCAAGTTCTTCTCGGAGAACAGTAAAGACGCTCCCATGACTCCGGTTAGTGAGACCTATACCAACGAGGCAGGCACAATTTATGATGCGAAACTGGCTGCCGTTACGGAAGTAGTAATCAACGGCGGCGATGTGGATGCAGCAATGCAGACTTATGTATCCAGCGTTGGAAGTATCATTGACCAGTGCTTAAACGAGTTGAATGCTCAGTAAAAACAGGCGGGCGCGCAGGCGGACTGCCCCGCCTGGTCCGCAGCCCGCTGGAATCAAGAGGGAGGGAGCGGTATGAAAAAAAGCAAGCAGGTAGTAACGTCCACGGGCGTAACGGTGCGCGAAAAGCCGTTGGGGATGCGCATTTGGAACTGCCGCGGATATTATCTGATGTTTCTGCCGGTTTTTATATTTGTGATCATCATGAATTACTGGCCGATGCTGGGAATTCGGTATGCATTTTATGACTACAAACCGGTAGGCCAGCCAAGCTGGATCGGGCTGGGGCATTTCACGAAGATGTTTTCCACGTCTGCTTTTTGGACGGCGTTTAAGAACACTTTGGAACTGAGTATTATCCGGCTGCTGATCACCACGCTGGCATCGGTGATCGTGTCGGTATTCCTGAACGAAATGGGTAACCTTTGGGCAAAAAAGACGTTGCAGACGGTCATTTACCTGCCTCACTTTATGTCATGGGCAGTAGTGGCTTCCATTTTCAGTCTGCTGCTGTCCCCGTCCAGTACAGGTATGATCAACGGCTGGCTGAGGGATCTTGGCTATATTGCGCAGGATCAGGCGGGAATTTATTTTTTGGCGGATTCCAAGTGGTGGCGGCCGATCTTCTATACCATTAATATATGGAAGGAAACCGGGTGGGGAACCATTATCTTCCTGGCAACGCTTTCCGGCATCAACCCGGAATTGTATGAGGCTGCGGATATTGACGGTGCAACGAGGATGCAGAAGATCCGGTTTGTCACGCTTCCGGCGCTGAGCAATACGATCATTACGGTGCTGATCCTGAATCTGGCGAAGGTAATGAATATGTTTGAACCGGTTTTCGTTCTTTATAACAATGCCGTGTACGATGTATCCGACGTGATCTCCACTTATGTGTACCGGCAGACTTTTGCGATCGCCCTGCCGAATTACGGTTATTCCACGGCGGTGGGCCTGTTCCGTTCTTTGGTCGGCGGTGCGTTGGTCCTGATCTGTAACTGGGCAAGTAAGAAGACCCGTGGCCGGGGCATTGTATAGGAGGGATTGGGATGAAGCCGAAAAAGAAGATTCGGACATTTGATGTTGTCAACTATATTGTGTTTATTTTCATCGGATTGATCGTTTTGGTCCCGATATGGAAAGTGTTTGTGGATTCCTTCAATGCAGTAGGCGTATACCAGTTCCAGCTTTGGCCGAACAGGTTTACGCTGGATGGTTACCGGACTATTCTGCATACGGCGCTGCTGTACCAGCCGTTTGTCAATTCCATTATAACAACAATATTTGGTACGCTGCTTGGTCTGGTGCTTTCCACACTTTCCGGTTATGTATTGGCGCAGGAGACTTTGCCGGGACGTAATTTCTTCGCCCTTATGCTGCTGTTTACCATGATTTTTTCGGGCGGTATGATTCCGGAATATCTGGTGATGAAGAAGCTGCATTTGGTAAACAGTATGTGGATCCTGGTTTTCCGGCATGGGGTAAGCGTATATAATTTCGTACTGATGAAGAATTTCTTTGAGGGCATTCCGGGAAGCCTTTATGAAGCGGCCAGGATTGACGGGTGCTCGCCCATGGGGATATTCTTCCGGATCGTGCTTCCCCTGTCCAAGGCGGCGCTTGCATCCATCGGCCTGATGTTTGCAGTGGCGGTATGGAACGATTACTCCACGGTGAAGATTTACATTGCGGATCCCGAGCAGGTAAATTTCCAGTATAAGCTGAGGAACATGATCATGGATGGTGATACGCCTCTCACGGGATACAGCGTGTCGCAGACGACGCTGTTTAACGCAGGCATTATAGCAGCAGTACTTCCTTTCATGGTACTGTATCCGTTCCTGCAGAAATATTTTGTAAAGGGTGTGAATGTAGGGGCTGTTAAGGAATAACGCCTGTATACAGTTCATAAGTTCATAAATAATAAAATTAAAAAATAAAACCTGCTCCCGCGGAATCGTGGGGGTTGGGGGGATGTGCGGGACTTTAGAGGATGACTTTTCCTGATTTATTGTCTAAAGCCCTTAGGGGGACCGGTCTTAGACCGCCGGTTTTGTCCCGGCATATATGTTGCTGTCATATATGTTGTTGCGCGTTTGTGTTTGCTGCACATGGATGTGTACTGGGATGCCCCAATTTATATAGACTTCCTTATACTGTCAGGAAAAGTCTGTCCGGGCTCCGTACATACCCCCAATCCTCATGATTCGGCGGGAGTTTTCTGTTTTTAAGAAAGAGGACGTTCTAAGGAACTATGGAAACAGGAAAATAAAATATGTAATTTATGAAAAAGAGAAAACATGTTATGATAATAAGAAACGGTATACAGTGGCTGAGTCCGCTAAAGCGGACATGGGGGAAAAATAATGATGCATATTCTAGTGAATATGATACAGTTGGCAGGGATTCTGGTACCTTTGGCAGGCTGTGTGATCCTTTTGAAGAGGGCGCAGAGCCGGACTTCCATGGACCTGCTGTTACTGTCCTGTACCTGGGTTACGGACGGATTTCCGCTGGGGACGGCAGCCGGGCTTTGGAACGGATCAAAGAGGAGAAATACGATTTGGTGTTTATGGATCATTTGATGCCCGTAATGGACGGAGTTGAGGCAGTAAAGGCGCCGCGGGCACTGGACGGGGGTTATTACAAAAATCTTCCTGTTATTGCATTGACGGGAAATACGGCGAAGGAACAGAGGGAGGAATATATCAGGGCAGGTATGAGCGATTATTTATCCAAACCGATCGATATGGAGGATATCTGCAGGAAGATAAGAATATGGATTCCGGATAAATGTGTTGAGGCTGTGTCCGATGGGGCGGAAATGAGGTAAAGTGAAAGAATATGCTTTGCTGTCATGAAAAGGAGAACGGCATGAAGGTAAACGTACTTGTAAAAAGCATAACAAACAGCAGGAACGGATTGGTACCGTACAGGTATGATTATCCGCCGCAGATTCAAAACGGAAAAGACCTGATACGGGAGACAGTGAAAATCTGTCTGCGCCGGTACAGGGAGAGAATGACCGGAGAAGGGCAGGAGGAGACGCCCTCTTTAAAAGAGTTGGCGGCATCGGGAAAAGTAGTGTACGGACTGTATTCCAACCGGAAGCCGCCGGATGAGACGGAGGCAGTGCAGAATGCACTGGAAGCATTTGAAGAGGGGACGATAGCGGTATTTGTGGATGGAAATGAACTGGAATCCCTGACGGAGGAGATAGAATTGAAAGAAGGCAGTGAAGCGGTATTCGTGAAACTGACGGCGCTTTCTGCCTCCTGCATATTGCCGGACTGGATGTGCTGATTCTGTCTCCGCGGCAGGAGCGGAATGCTATGGAGGGGTGGAGAATATGGGATATGATCATGAGTCGCGTGAAAAACTGGCTGCGGAATTTCAAGAGAAATGGAACCGGAAGCTGGAAGGGGTATCGGAAGAAGTGAAGGCTTTGGCGGAGTATATGGAGCAGGAGGATGTCGGCCGGAACGGAAAGATACGGCCGCCGGAGGAAGCCTTTCAGTTCATGGCAGAAGAGGGAATGCTGCCTTCCCGCATGATGGAGGAGCATTACGGGGAATTGGTCGGGCTGTATGTGCCAGAGGAAAAGAGAGAAGAATATTATCAATTTACAGATAAGATGAACCGGTCCGGAAATACTGTTTCAGACAGACTGCAGAAAATCTTTCAGTTCCTGTTTGCTTATAAGGTACTGGATTTTTACGGAGGGAATTTGGCGGCATATCTGAGGAAGGAACTGCCGGAAGAACTGTTGGATTTCCAGGCTCATACGAACCTTTATCATACGGGCTGCTTATCCGATCTGGTTGCGGCGGCAATTGACGCACAGGATGCAGAGGTCATCCGGACGATAGAGGCGATGCTGGGGGGAAAGAGGAAAACGGCAGGGGAAGGGGGGGGAGGAAGAAAGCGGGACTTCCATGGCGGACCCGTTTGCGGAGGCAGAACGGCCGGTGGAAATAGACAGGAATGCGGTGTGGGGAGTTGTGAAAAGTTCGGATTCATCCATGTATGAACTGCTGGGGCACTATCTGCTCTCGGCGGGGATACAGGACGGAATCAGGGAAATGATATGCCGTGCAGCGAACCGGGGGACGATAGAGGCTTTTATTTTTCTGTTTGGATGTATCTGTGAAAGACATCTGTACCGGTTCGGATCCGTAAGACTGATACTGATGGAATGGCTGGATGTCTGGGACAGCAAAGGGCTGGATATGCTGATGAAGCAGTACGGGAAACAGATGCAGGAAGCACTTCGGGATAGGGAAAGGGCGTTGGAGTTCTGCCGCTCTTCGGACCGGATTCTGATTTATATCGGACTGTGGGGACTGGAAAGGCGCGACCGGAATGGAGCGATGGAGGTGCTGCGGGAATTTTCCGGAAAAGGGACGAAAGACCAGCTGATGGTAATGGCGTATTTCAATACGTGCCAGTGGACACGGAGTACCTGCCGCGTCATGGCGGACCGGGTGCTCTGCGCGGGGAAAGATGCGCTTGATTTGGAACTGACGGCGGCGTATTGGGACGCCGGCTGTCTGACGCTGAAAGAGTATCGGAAATATGCATGGAAACGCAGGGAGGACGGCTCTTTTTTTTATCCGGAGGTTTCTCATCCGGAAGAGTTCTGCCGGTATTTTTTCCAGTCTGTGGAGGATGCGGCAGAGAAGACGGAGTTTCTGCTCTGTCTGCTGCAAAAAATGCCTGCAAAAGAGGTGAAGTATGAACCCTGTGTATTTCCATGGCACAGTGCGAAAATCACGGTATCAGGGGTGTTAAAGCAGCTCTGTTTTCTGGCCCATATGCGAAACGACAGGGAACTGACGGATTATGTGCTGGAACATATCGGTGAAATAAAAAAATCGACCAATATGGGGAGCCGGGGCGATTATGTGGAATTGCTGCTGAACTATCCGTCTGAAAAAAAGCAGGCGGACATGCTGGTGGCCCTGCTTGCGGATAAGGAGAGCGATACGCGGAAAGCGGCGGCGGAACTTTTGGACGGCTGTGAGCTGGAGGATTCCCATTATAAAACAATGGAAGGGTACCTCAGGCTCAAAAACGGGGAAATAAGAAGATACGTCATCGGATTTCTGAGAAATCAGCGGGAAGAAAGGATTCCGGGTACGGTGGAGCGGCTTTTGGCATCGGGGGACGGGAAGATGAGGGAAGGCGCGCTGGATCTGATTCTGGAGGTGGTGAAGGAGAAAACGTCGGGTATACGGCTTACAGAAGAACTGCGGCGGCTGGCATCGCAGGTGAAAAATCCGAAAGAGAACGAAAAGATTCTGCTGCAGCAGATTATGGAGGAAGCGGAGGAAGAAGAACCGGAACAGGAGGGTTTTGGTCTGTACCGGAAGGGTGTGGAGCTTGTGTTTCCAAAGATGAAGGCGGACCGGCGGTCAGTGGAAGCTTATTTTGCCATCGGCCGGTCGGATGTGGACAGTATGTTAAAGAAGCTGGCAGCGATGATAGAGGAAAATGCAGACTGCATTTATCCGGTCAGAGACGGTGAAGCGATACGGCTGGACGACTATCTGAACCATGCGCACAGAGAAACGTATG
This sequence comes from uncultured Lachnospiraceae bacterium, assembly GCA_910579935.1. Taxonomy (GTDB): domain Bacteria; phylum Bacillota; class Clostridia; order Lachnospirales; family Lachnospiraceae; genus Kineothrix. The sequence goes on along the minus strand of CAJTVQ010000025.1, from coordinate 19,874 downwards.
ACGGGGAATATCCGTTCAGGGAACTGTGGGAGCGGTTTTATGAAGAAGAAATAAAAGAGGACAGGAAACTGGGGCTGCTGGTCTTATGCATGGCATGTCCTTTGGGGGGAAGAAAGACGGAGGAACAGGAACGGTTCAACAGACAGATGCGGGGACTGCTGGGGGAAACCGTGGCCGTATACATGCTTCCGGCAAAACTTCGTCCAAGGGAAGGCGCGCTGCGGAAAGCGCTGAACGTTCTTTCCGGTATTTACGGAACCGGAGATTTGGGGAAAGCGGGCATGGAACTGTTCCGGTGTATGCTGGAAGAGATACCGGCGGAAGAGATATGGTATGAGAAAGAAAGATACGGCTGGAAGAGTCTGCTGGATGTTTCTCCCATGTACCGTATCCGGCGGGCGCTGGAGGAGCGGGCAGACGCTGAAACGTTTGCAGAGCGTTTCTGGCTGTATGCCCGTATGGATGAAACTTACCGGTTTCATGAGAGCCGGGGCAGGGAGTACCGGGAAAGGTGCGGCAATGAGGATTTGCTGGATGTGGAAGCGTATGTCAAAGCGTGCGCTCTTGGCTTAATCGGAGAAGAGATTGTCTTCCGGAATATTTTCGAAAAATGGGGATTGCAATACGCGCTTGAAAAACTGGGATATTTTGAAAGAACGGAAGATGCGGTCAGAAAGAAATTCGTAAAAAAGGCACTATGGGGAGAGTCAGAGGAAGAGGGACTTGAATTCTTAGAGGCAGGGGACCGTATCTATACCCGTCTGACAGACCGGATATTGGAGGATGAACTGAAGCGGGGAGAGATGCCGACGGTTTTTTCGGAATACATCGGCGGAATATCCTGCATATACGGCATGGACTATTTTGTGGAAATATTGAAAGCCCTCGGGGACGGGAAACTGGACCGGAACGGGGGGAGAAAGGGCGGAAAACGGGAATGTCTCAGTCATCTTCTGGCCGTCTGTATGCCGAAGGAGGGGGAGGATGGAATGCGGTTAAAGGAACTGGTGAAGGATGAAAAGGGCAGGACGGTTATAGCGGACAGGAGGCTCGTGGAGGCAGGAATGTACGCACCGCAGTGGCTGGGAATTCTGGAGGAGTATTTCGGAATGGAAGGTTTCCAAAGCGGCTGTTATTATTTCATTGCCCATATGTCGGAGTGGTTCGGGGAGAGAAGGAAAGCGATGATCGCCCGATACACGCCTTTACCGGCGGAGGAACTGCGTGCGGGAGCGTTTGACTGCAGGTGGTTCGGACAGGTTTATGAAACACTGGGGGAGGAACGGTTCGGATGGCTGTACGATGCGGCGAAATATATTTCGGACGGAAGCAAACATGTGCGGGCGAGGAAGTATGCAGATGCGGCTTTGGGCAGGGTGACGGCAGAGGAATTGGAGGCGGAGATTGCGGTGAAACGGAACAAGGACCTGCTGATGAGTTATGGACTGGTGCCGTTTCGGGACAAAAGGGATATACTCAGGCGGTATGAATTTTTACAGCGTTTTCTCAAAGAGGGCCGGAATTTCGGCAGTATGCGCAGGACCAGCGAAGCGGATGCGGTGAAGATAGCACTGCGGAATATGGCTTCCGCGGCCGGATATGCGGATACGATGCGCCTGACTCTGGCCATGGAGGGCGAGACGGTAAAAGAATACGGAAAATATATGGAATGGCATGAGACGGACGGTGTCAGGATACGGATAGAGACGGATGGGCAGGGGGTGCCTTCGGTAGTCTGTGAGAAGGACGGGAAGAGGCTGAAATCCGTGCCTGCAAAGATGAAGAAAGAGAAATGGACGGTATCTTTACTGGCAGTGTATAAAAAGCTGAGGGAGCAGAACCGGAGATGCATCCGCATGTTTGAGCAGGCAATGAAAGAGAGGGAGCGGTTCTGCTATGGAGAACTGTTGGAACTGAGCCAAAATCCGATCGCGGCCCCGATACTGAAAGGGCTGGTTTTCATTCCTGCGGAAAGCGGAACCGGCGGAGCTGGAAGGAAGAGCGGATATTTTACGGAAAACGGCTTGCTGGATGCGGAAGGAAACCGGATCGCGGCAGAGCCGGATACGGTTTTACGGGCGGCCCATCCGGTGGAGTTGTTTCGGGAAGGGACTTTAGAGGCTTACCAGAGAGGATGTTATGCGCTTATTGATGCGGGGACGGTGAAAAAGCAGCCGTTTAAGCAGGTTTTCAGGGAATTTTATATCAGGCTGGAAGAGGAACTGGATCAGAAGCAGAGCCATGCATTTGCCGGATATCAGGTGGAGCCTTCGAAGGCTTTGGCCTGTCTGAAGAGTCAGGGATGGATGGCGGATGCAGAGGAGGGGATACAGAAAATATGTTATGGTGAAAATATCATTGCGGGAATCCGTGTGCTGTCGGACTGGATCACGGCGGAGGATCTGATGACGCCGTCCATAGACTGGATTGATTTTTATGACAGGAAGAATCATGAGCCGATGTACATCAGGGATGTACCGGAAGTGGTATATTCGGAAATCATGAGGGATGCGGATCTGGCGGTGAGCGTGGCCTATGCGGGCGGCGTGGATCCAGAAACCTGCCGTTCCGCCATGGAGATGAGGAAGGTGATTGCGGAATATAACCTGCCGCTGTTTGGAATCGGAAATGTAGAGTTTGTGAAAAACCATGCGGTGATACACGGGAAGCGTGCCGATTATACGGTGCATATGGGAAGCGGCGTAGTACACCGGAAGGGAGGACCTCAGATTTATATCAAGGCGGTTCCGGCACAGAGACGGGGACGGATCTTCCTGCCGTTTGTGGACGAAGACCCGAAAACGGCGGAAATTTTATCAAAAATCATTTTGTTTGCCAGGGATGAGAAAATCAGGGATCCGGAAATTTTGAAGCAGATTGGGAGATAGCATGGCAGAAACCGAAAATTGCTTTCCGTGGGAAGGATTGTTTGTTGAAATGGCGGTTATATTTTGTTATAATCGTAGCTATGTAAACAAAGGGCAGATGTTAAAGGCAGAGGATGAATGGGATGTTTGGAAAATTGATGGCTGTTTTCAACCGGAAACAGAAAATGCATTTGGGTTTGCTGGGGATTATGATCTTTGTCGGCGGTATCGTGGAAATTCTGGGGGTTTCGGCAATGGTGCCTGTTATCGTGGTGATTTTGAATCAGGATTCCCTTCAGAAATATGAAATCGTGGGACAGGTCATGGATATCCTGCATATGGAAACCATGCAGTCGTTTACCATGTTTTTGTTAGGAATGCTGATCGTGCTTTATGTACTGAAGAATCTTTATACGGTATGGCTGACTTATGAGCAGAACCGTTTCATTACGGTAAACAAAAATAAAATGATCAGCCAGGTGCTGCGGGAATTTCTGAACCGGCCCTACGAGTTCTATTTGGATGCGGATATTCCGACGGTATTTCGGATGACGGATTCTGACATACCGAACTTATTTCAGTTGATGCTGGTGCTTCTGCAGTTTTCATCGGAAGCGGTGGTGTTCCTGTTTCTGTCAACGGTGCTGGTGGTGACGGATTGGAAACTGGCGCTGTTAATGGTGAGTGTATTCGGGACGGTGACATTTCTGATCAACAAGTTAATGAAGCCGCGATTGAATAAACTCGGAAGAAAGAATCAGGAAATACAGTCGCGGATCGCCAAATGGAGGATTCAGGCCATCTATGGCATCAAGGATGTGAAGGTGCTCCACAGGGAGGAGTTCTTTGCGTATAATTATGAGAATTCGGGAAAATACGGCGCAACGCTTTCCCAAAGATACGCGGTGCTGAACTGCATTCCGAGGAATCTGATCGAAACGGTATTTATCAGCTGTCTTGTAGGATATATTATGGTTTACATTGCCTCCGGCAATGATACGAATGCGCTGATCGACGGGCTTTCCATTTACGCGGTGGCTGCTATTCGGCTGATGCCCTGCTTAAACCGGATCAACACGTATCTGGCGGAAATCGCATACCATCAGCCCTGTCTGGATTATGTGTATGAGAATATGTGTGTCAATAAAAGGAGTATGGAAGAGAACAGGCACCTTCAGACCGGCGATTATCATAAAAAGATGGGGATACATGAGAAGATCGAACTGGAGAATATTACATTTGCATACCCGAATTCGGAAAAGAAAATTTTCGACCATGCACACATGGTAATCCCTTATGGAAAATCGGTGGGAATCATGGGAACTTCCGGAGCGGGAAAGTCTACGGTGGTGGACATTATTTTGGGACTGCTGCATGTGCAGGAGGGAAGGATAACCTGCGACGGCAGGAATATTTTTGAAAGTTATGCTTCCTGGCTGGCGCAGGTAGGGTATATTCCCCAAAGTATTTATCTGATTGATGAGTCCATACGGGAAAATATCGGTTTCGGCATAGCGGTGGGGGACATTGACGAGGCGCGGATATGGGAGACGCTGGAGGAGGCCCAGTTAAAGGAATTTGTGGAATCCCTTCCGGAAGGGCTGGATACGAAGGTGGGCGACCGGGGTGTAAGGCTTTCGGGAGGACAGCGGCAGAGAATTGGTATTGCGAGGGCTTTGTACCATAATCCGGAAATACTGGTATTTGATGAGGCGACTTCCGCATTGGATAATGAGACGGAGATGGCTTTGATGGATGCGATCAACAGTTTCCATGGGAAGAAGACGATGATCATCATTGCACACAGGCTGAATACGATTGAGAACTGTGACATGATTTACAAGGTGTCGGAGGGAAAGATCGAAGAGGTGGAAAAGAAGGAGATATTCCGTTAGGAGCGGCGTTAGGGCGCCGGAAAAGCAACGATGCGTTTTATGCAGTCATAAACTATTTAATGCTTCTCTTGGGAGAAAGGGAAAGCCGACTGCACTAATGCCGGGTAATGACAACCGAATAACCACCTCCGTCAGCGGAAACGCAAAACGGGAAATCATGGAAAGGTTTCCTGTTTTTTTGCTTTCTAAAGTATGAGAGTTTAATCTTGACTTTTCAGACCATTTGGTGTAGTCTGCAATAAAGACTACTGCGAGTGGTCTGTGAAAGGAGAATGAAATATATGGCAGAAATACAATTAGGTGTTATTGAGGCACGATATGCAGATATGATTTGGGCGCATGAGCCGGTTACTTCGTCTGAACTGGTAAAGATGACAGCGGTAGAATTTAACTGGAAGAGAACCACGGCACATAATGTATTGCGGAGATTAATAGACAAGGGATTGTTCCGTAATGAAAACGGAGTGGTAACTGCTGTGATTTCCAGAGATGAATTTTATTCCATGCAGAGCAGACAATATGTGGAAGATATCTTTGCCGGCTCGCTTCCGGCGTTTATTGCGGCATTTATGCAGGGGTCCAAGATTACGGCGGATGAAGCGGAAGCAATCCGCAGGATGATTGACAGGGCAGAGGAGTAAAGGGAATGGGCGATATTTTCTTGAAATTATTAAATATGAGTATTACTGCCGGATGGTTAATACTGGCAGTTTTATGTATCAGGCTGCTATTTAGGAAAATTCCCAAATGGGTGAATTGTCTGTTGTGGGGAGTAGTAGCAATCAGGCTGGTCTGTCCGTTTTCCATTGAAAGCCGGTTCAGTATATTGCCAAGTACAGAACCTATAAAATCCAGTACAGTTGTGGAAGGGGAGGTACAAAATTATATACCGTCCATAGACAGTCGTCTGACGATTGTAGAAAATACGATAAACCCAATACTGACAGAAACCTTTGCATATAACGAATCAGATAGTGCGGCTCCTTTGCAGATAGTTACATATGCTGCCGGTCTTGTCTGGGGCTGTGGTATGGTTCTATTGATAATTTGTGCAATGGGCAGCGCTGTAAAACTGCATAAACTTGTAAAAGAAGCGCTATGTGTCAGGGATAATATTTACATTTGTGATGCCGTAAAATTGCCGTTTATTTTGGGGATTGTCAGACCAAGGGTTTATCTTTCTTCTGCACTGCGTGAGAGAGAGATGGACTATATTCTTGCACATGAATCTGCACATCTTAAAAGAAAAGACCACTGGTGGAAAGCGCTGGGTTATTTATTATTGTGTATCTATTGGTTTAATCCTCTTTGCTGGATGGCATATTCCCTGCTTTGCAAGGACATTGAACTGGCATGTGATGAAAAAGTAGCCAAAGATATGACACTCCATGAGAAAAAAGAGTATTCTAAAGTATTGTTATCCTGTGCAGGACAGAAGAGTCGGATCATGGTGTGTCCGCTGGCTTTTGGGGAAGTGGGAGTAAAGGAAAGAGTGAAATCGGTATTGAATTATAAAAAACCGGCATTATGGATTATTATAGCAACAGCAGCAGTATTAGTAATATTGGCGGTATGTTTTTTGACGGATCCCATAAAAGAGTATCAGATAAGAATTACAATTCCTGCAGGAAGTACAGTCCCCTTTTGCTATTCGGATGAGGAAATCAGTCCCAAAGGTAATACGCTTACATTTCATGCCGGTGAAGGACTTGGGGATACGGAAATTACATTGCTGCCGGTAGAGGTCAGGGAAGAAAATGCTTATGACGAACCCGCCTATATTACACCGGGAATGCCTGTGAAAATGGATGTGGAAAAGGGTGCATGGTTTAAAATAGGTGTGAATATACAGAATCCAACAGATGAAAGTAAGGATGTGTATATATCTGTAAGTAATGTGGAAGTGAGAATAGCTTCTTTAGATGAAGCTAAGGATAGCAGTCTGCTCACAGAGCAGATGCCGCGCGCGGGAGATGCTGCACAACAGGAAGCTTTCACTGATATGCAGGTATCTGATATTTTAAACGGAGGCAGTCCGGTTACCGTATCAAAAGAAGATGCGCTAATTCTTTGTGCCTTTCCTGAATCGCTTATGATTATCGTCCAGTGTCAGATTGGAATAATAGTGAGTTTTACAAATGCTTCAATGAAATACCGTGGGGATTATGAGCAGATTATGATGTGAGCTACTCTGTGGTTCTAAAGATAAAAACCACAAATAAGAGATATTATTTAATAATGTAAGAACTGTATCCAACATAAGAAAAGAACAACAGAAACCTCGGCGGGCTTTGCCCGTCGGCGTTTATGGGGTTATGCCGCCCTCGGCGGCATAACCCCTTTTTCCTGCTTTATAATCATAGGGACACATTAGATGCTTTCGTTTGTGCTGATCCTGCTGTCGGTAATAGGCTATAATAAACACTGTTACTTAAATATTTTCACACTATCGCCAGTTTCACCTACAAAAGCGATATAGCCGTCCGGAGGAAGGTCGATGGTATTAATTGCATCCTTGATGTGGGTGCTATACAACAGCTCACGGAACTTGTTGTAGACGAATACAGCAGAGTTGTCAGGACGTTCGACAACAATACTCTTTCCGCTCATATCTTCCCCGATACGATACCATACGGCTTCACTGCTGTGAAGGGGAATTTCGGAGATATCAGCGGTAAACATAGGGAGGGTATCCACACTGCGGCAGCGTGCCCCATTGCTCAGATCAAAGGAGACTGCCGATGTTCCGTCCGCATAGGTTTGACGGGTAATCTCTATGTCAAACAAATTATTGTTTGCGTTGCTCGGTATGGAAGTAAAGAAAGAGGCATGATCTTCATTGGTCATTTTTTCAGCTCTTGTGACCTCTGTGCTGTTTATTGCCAGTTTTAACAGAATATAGCCGGGAAATGCCTTATCTGTCACCACTCGGTTAAACGGGCTTTCATATTGCTGGGAGGTCCATTTTTCGTTATATGTGACAAATACTGTCTGCGAAAGATCGTCCCATCTTTGCTGTACACTGGGAGAGACGGGATTTTCTTCCATTTTTTCCCCTGTGTACATACTCTCTAACATATTTCCAAGCCCCGGGTATACGGTAAACTTATCCGCTCGGATGTATATTCCGTCGTCCTTTTCCTCAAAATAAACGATCTCCCTGTCCGAAGTCATCTTGCCGCTGTCATTTACCTTGACAAATCCTCCATCCTCGCTATATTTGTATCTTTCGGGCGATGATTTGTCAGTGCCCAAGTCCTCCTTGTACATAACGGTATTGTCAAATGTGATCCTGCATATTCCGTCGCTGTATAATCCGCCGATGCAGTATAAACCCTCATATTTTTTATAATGATTGGGTATGGTGTCTGTTATCTTCGGCTCGGGAGGAGTCAGCTCCCCTACCGCCTTTCCTCGTTCTTCAAGCACCACATCCATCAGAGCAGACGCCATAAGTCCTGCATATTGGCTGCTGCTGTCATTTCCGGCAGTCAGCACCGCTGTGCTAATCTGTTCGTCGGGGGCGACAATGAGGCACGAGTGCATATAAGGCACATCTCCGCCCTTGCCCATGACCTTAATGTTTTCTTTTTCGTACTTGACTTGTTCCACAAAGTCCCAGCCCAGACCGTAGCTCTCGTATCTTGTGTCATCGTTCCAACGGGTGGACATCTGTGTTTTGGCATCATCGGAAAGAAGAACATCATTTCCCATAAAGAAAGCACTGCCGAAATTTGCCACATCGGAAGCAGTGGCATAGATGCCGCCCGTACCTGCCGCCATTGCATAGGGGTATTTGATTGGCAGCGAACCCCGATAGAGAGAAACCTGTGTGTCGCCCAAATCGCCCGAATACAGGCTCCAAGCCGTTCCCGTATGGTCTGCGTCTATCTTTGAGGCTATGTTATTTCTTACATAATCCGTAAAGCTCATACCGCTGACGTTTTCTACGATATGCTCCATAAGACTAAATCCCATATTATTATAGCAGGCATATTCCCCGGGGGCAGATCTAAGACGCAGCCTTGACACTACATCAAAAACATTGTCATGAGTAAAACTGTCAACATCTTCATAAAGATAATGGTTTATACTCAGCCCCATAGGTATGCCTGATGTGTGATTCATAAGCATACGCACGGTGATGTCTTTGTATCGCTCGTCATTCATCTTGAAATCGGGGAGATACTTTGTGACAGGGGCGTCAAGTTCGACCTTTCCCTCGTCGACAAGCTGCATGACCGCCAATGTGGAATACATTTTGCTTACAGACGCAATGCCATATATCCTATCCTGCGAAGCGGTTGTTTCGGCTGTATGTTCCGATTGTACAGATTCGGCATTCACCGCATTTCCAACAGATGCGTATACAGTTCCTGCCATACACAAGGCAGATATTGCCGCAATAATCTTTTTCTTCATCATGATTCACCCCCACTTTCATTCCATCATAAGTTCGGTTACGGATATTTTTCTGATACTGCCTGCACTGATGTAGGTGACGATCAGGCAGAATAACACAAGCGATGCCGCCGTACCAATCATCAGTGGCAGGCTTTCGGGTATCTGTACGCCAAACGCTGCCATCCAAAATGCACGCTGTACCCATACCGACAACACCGCAGCGATGCAGGAGGAAATGATCGTTACAGGGAGAATACGCAGGGTAAGCTGTATCATAAGATCCCTTGACGTATAGCCCATACTTTTCATGATACCTAATTCCCTGCGCTGTCTTTTTACGGCAGATACGGCTATGATGCCCAATATTACCGCCACTACAAAGGCAATGAATATCACAGCCCAGAACGAGAATGTCTTTGTAACCGCGGCTATGGATTCCATTTGGGATTTTGTCAGATCCTTCATGGAGGATATCTCCTTTATCACAAAACGGCTGCTGTTTCCGCTGATGATGGTATCGCCTATTCTGATGGCATAGTCAACATCGGTAACGCCGTATTGAGAGATCAGCACTGCCATTTTCTCGTCCGCTTTCGCTCTGATACGCTCCTCAAGACTCCCCTGTGCAGACTGTGCATACGCCGTGTCCTTGGCACTTGCACCGTACAGAGCAGTGAGCTTATCCATAAAGGCAGGGCGGTTTTCCTCGTTTTTGAGAGTTATCTCCACTGTGTTCGGGCGGTCGTTCGGACGAATGCGCCGGTAACCGTCCTCGGTCATGTAGACGCTTATGCCGCCGTTGTTCATGGCGGAAACAATGCCTGTTATGATATAGCTTTTTTCACAAACATCGCCCTTGATGATGATACTGTCGCCTATGTGCCGATTTTCTGTTTCCTCTCTCCTTGCGGTGATCATGATCTCGTTGTCGTATTCGGGGAAACGTCCCGTTTTAGGGTGGATATTATCTGTGAAGGAAAAATCGGAGTAGGAAATTGCAGTCGCACGCTGATTGCTGCCCTTTATTTCCACATTATTTCCTATTGCGCTGGTCAGAAGAACCTTTTCCACTTCCGGGAACTTACGTATCTCATTGCAGAATTTTTCCCCATTCACTCCGCTCATCATAATTATGCTTATGTCGGGAATCTCCATTCCCATAACTCCCAGAAGCCCATTATAGCCGCTCTTGAAAAAGTCAAAGGTATACACACTGAACATTACGGCAACTCCTGCGGCGATCATACAGATACCCGTACCTATATTCGAGCGGAGATCGTTAAATATGCCCTTGAAGGCAAGACGGAGATTTATGCTGCGTTTCATTTTTTCAAGCGAAAGTATATTTTTTCCGAAATGATGAGTCTTTATGCCCTTGCGAAATGCCACGACGGGAGGGAGTTTTTTCACCCTTGCCGCTCTTGACAGCGCAAAGAAAGTGACGAGCGTTATTATCGATATTACCACGATAAGAGTGCGGAGAATATCCACATCTGTATGCACGTCACGGTTCATCATCCCCCTTGTGAGCGTATCCATGACCGGGGAAAAAGCTGCCGCTGTTATGCCGCCGATGATCGCGCCAATGCCCCCTGTAAGGATATATTCGCAGATGTAGGAAAGAGAAAGCTCACGGCTTGTATACCCCAATGCTTCCAGCACTCCTATCTGCACCATCTGTTCCTCCATATCCTTTGAGATCTTGTGAAGGATAAGGAAGAGTGCGGATATCATGGTGACAATGGAAAGAAATACGCTCATATACAGAAACATATCAAGAAAACCGGTTTCTGCCAATTTCTCCAGATCTTTATCAAGTGGTAGTACTGCACTTAAAACATTCTCATTTGACTTTGCGGAGCATTTTTCATAGTATTCCTCATAAGAGAATTTCTTTTCTGTGTCAAATGCTATCATGCGATATTTCTCATAGACAGCGGACAACAGCACCATATCATCATCTGAAATGATACATTTTAACATACCGTCGGAATTATATAAACCCGTGCTGAAAAAACCGGCTATGGTGAAAGGGTAATCTCTGCCGCCGGAGACAAAAGTAAATGTATCCCCCGGAGAAAAGCCGGCTGTGATCTCAAAATACTGGGGCAGCCATACAGGGTGGGACAGTTTTTCAATCTCATCATCGGGGAGGGCATTCAGTTTCTTAAAATTCTCTATCTTCCTCTCTGTACTTTCGTCCACAAAAATCATGTTGTAGGCGATACTTTCACCCTTCTTTGTTTTTGCTGATGCACCAATGCCGAAAAGTACGCTGCTTTCCCGGACATCGGTCACATTGTATTCCTCTTCCAGAATATCACGATAGATATCGCGGTATTTGTCGTCCTCGAATAACAATATAAAATCAACAGAGCCTGTTTCCTCAAAGCAGCGGTCAAATGCGCTGCTGATCTGTGTAATGCTGACAGCAAAGGTCGCCATGAGAAATGCTGCAACAAAGGTGAGAAAGACAATTGCAGCCGCCTCACGCTTGTTTCTCTTCAAATTGAATAATGATAATCTGAATATCCTCATAAGTCACCACCCCATTTCATCAAGGAATGCCGTCAGCTTTTCACGGCGCTCTTTAAAGTCATCCCCGCCGTATTTCGCCATTCTGTGTTCGCCGACAACTTTACCGTCACGCAGATAGATGACCCGTGTTCCACGCAGTGCGGTCTTGATATCGTGCGTTACCATAACGATGCTCTGACCGTTCTCGTGTACCCCGGTGAAGATGTCAAGAACATCCCTGCCCGACGCAGAGTTAAGCGAACCGGTAGGCTCGTCCGCGAAAAGAATTTTCGGCTCGTTTATCACGGCGCGCACGATTCCGACACGCTGTGCCTCGCCGCCGGAAAGCTGGTTTGGATATTTCTTCTGCATTTTCTCATCAAGACCGACTTTCGCGAGCAGTTCCTTCACCCTCTTGATAAGCTCGGGGGAGTTTTTCTGCACGGCAAACGCGCCCGTCAGCACATTGTCAAGGACGCTCTGATTTTCAAGCAGATAGATGCTCTGAAAAACGAATCCGCAGTTTTTTCTCCGGAACACCGCAAGCTGATCGTTCGAATAGTCCTGAATCTCGGTGTCGCCAAAGAATACCTTTCCCAAAGTGGGCTTATCCATTCCCGAAAGAGCATAGAGCAGGGTGGACTTGCCCGAACCCGAAGCGCCCATGATGACAGTAAAATCGCCCTCCATGATCTCCAAATCAAGGTTCTTGATAACGTGCTGCTGTGCAGCGCCGTTTGAAAAAGACTTGCACAGCTTTTCTGTATGCAAAATAGGGATCATATATAACACTTCCTTTCAAATCATGAATGTTGTATCTAATGATAGTATTATACATAATCCCGCTAATGATTTCCTTGTCAGAATCTTGTTAAATTCTTGTCTTTTTCTTAACTGATTGGAATAAGAAGCGTTACGCACAACCCGTTCTCACTCCTGACAGATAGCTCTCCGCCCATTTTATCCATGAGTATCCTTGCGATATACAGACCTAAACCGCTGCCTTCCTTGTCGCCATGTTGTTTTCCCCGGTAGAATTTGTTGGTGATAAGCTCTATCTCATCTTCGGAAACGCCAGAGCCGCTGTCACTGATCGACACTTCAAGAAAGCGCTCATCAAGACGAAAAGAAATGTCTATGGGAGTTTCCGCGTATTTGTAAGAATTGGATATGACATTGCCAATAACCTGCGACAAACGCAGCTTGTCAATATGTACAATGACCTGTGGTATTTCGGATATACGCACAAGCCCTCTGTCATCGTATTCGGAAACGATCTCTGCTATAACAGCGGAATTTTCGTCCGAGCATTTTACTTTGAACGCACCTAATTCCTCCAAAGTTGAAGAAAACAGATCGTTGACAAGCAACGCTATTTCATCCGCTCTTTTATAGATGTTATTCATCTTCACGGTCATATCTTCTGTAACTGTTATTTCCTGACCCTCATTCTGAGAGAATACCGCCGCCATCAGCTCAGATGTGAGTTTAATACCCGTCACAGGCGTTTTCAGGTCGTGAGAAAGCGACGCAATAAGCTCACGCTCTTTTTTCTGCAAGGAAAGTTCTCTTGCTCTGGACGCTTTCAGCTCATCCCGCATGATATCAAAGCTCTCTGAAAAAGCGCCGAACATATTGCCCTTATCCATTTCAAGAGGCCGGTCAAGGTCGCCCGCCGCCACATAAGATGCAAAATCTTTCATCTTCGCAAATGGGAGTATGATCGTTTTGCGGATATACGCCCCGAAAGCCGCCGCCGCACCGATCAGGAGAAAACCGCATACACAGTAAACAGTGATGATATTTGTACGCAGACGGTCAAAACACTTCCGGCTGTCTGTAAGTACGACGCTGCCTGTTATCTGATTATTTTCTATGATATAGGTATAGGGATAACGCCGCTTCATTGCCGTCTCAACGGTTATCACTTCTGAACAGTTGAAACGGTTATCATAAATAACATTCCCGTTTATGTCAAGTATTACATATTCCCGTTCCGGTGCTGTGTTTTCAGGCGGCATATCGTCCAGAACCATCTTATGAGCAATCTCATTGAGCAAAAGAACGTCACAATTATTTTGCGAAAAATCATCTGTGCCGGTAATCTTCACAACAGCAAACAGCCCAGCAGCAAACAGCATTACAAGAAGTACCGTAAATCTGTAATACCCCTTCATGGCGCTATCTCTTCCATCATGTAGCCCACACCCCATACGGTTTTTATGAGCTGCGGTTCTTTGGGGTCTGCTTCGGTCTTTTCACGCAGATGCCGGATATGTACGGCGATCGTACCCTCGTTGATATTTTCATCCTCCCACACGTCTCTGAGCAGATCATCCTTTGAAACGACTTTGCCCCTGTTTGTGTAAAGATAATACAGCAGCTTGTATTCCAGTGCTTTGAGAGTGATCTCCCTGCCGTCTGCAATGATCTTGTGAATATATGTGTTAAGGTACACTTCACCTGTCAGTTTAACAAGACCGTCCTCATTCTGCTGAAACTTCCGGACAGCGTGCGTATTATTCCGTGTCCTGTCGTATCTTAAAACGGCAGCTTTCACCTTGGCAAGCAGAACGCTGAGCGTATAGGGCTTTTTGATATAATCATCGCCGCCTATGTTCAGAGCGATAAGCACATCATCGTCGCTTGTTCGGGCACTTATGAAGAATATCGGCAGGTCATAGTTTTCCCGTATCTTCCTGCAAAGATCGAAGCCTGATTTTTCGCCGAGATTGATATCAAGCAAGAGCAGTGAAACATCGTGTTTTTCAAGAAAAGCTACCGCATCAGCATAGCTTGTTACATAGGAAGTCTTTACGCCGAACATATTGAAATATTCGGAAGTAGCCGTGGCTATCATTTCATCATCATCTATCATTAGGACTTTATAGCTTTCCAAATCCATAACTCATCTCACTCACTTATATATTTGTTGTTGAAATATCATTCTTTTATATTATTATACCTGTGATTCAAGCGTTCTGGAATCAGTTTCAGAGCCATGGATGCCGTTACATTCATGAATCGTGAACAGTCTGCTTTTGCATAAGAACAGGCATAATAAAAAGCATTGAGCGATTTCTCTGTAATACTGGACAAAAAATGTGTGAAAAGAAACCGTATGGAGTGGGCAGATTCCATTGCCAGTATAGACAGCACAAGCAGAAAAAAGGGTTTCGGCAGTCGGAACGGGGAATGTGGCGAAATATTCAGAAGAGTATTTATAAAGCCTGCCAATTATGTGTTTGTCGTTGTATAATAAGTTTGCCATATGAGATCACTACTTTCGTATATTTTAGTGTACAAACTTATTATACACCAAAGTGTCTCATATGGCATTTTTTCTATAAAAACTTGTAAAGTGGCGTTATTGTACCAAATCCTGCCTCAAAAGTCAATCATAAAGCCGTTATTGGCATCTCTGCAATAAATCTGCCTATCTTATCTTGGTCCATATTGATATCTCCTGTTTTTGAAGCTATTATATCATGGCATTTTTTGAAACCATACCCACGAATCGTAGAGTTGTCAAAATGTTAAATGTGCAAAAAAAATAGCACCTAACCGTTTTGGCTTAGATGCTGTGATCCCTGCTACCCCTTATCCACTTTTTTTAACCTGTCATACAGTATTTCTTCTTCTCCTGTTGAAAGAGTTACTTTCTTCTTGTAAAGCAAAGTCCATGATGCCTGATTCTTTGTATAATCTATTTTATCCTGTGGGAAAAATGAGCGGCAGAAATATCTTCCTGCCTCCCCGTTCCCTGTCAGGAACAAAAAAATATTTCTTCCTTCTGCATTGTTTTTCATAATATAATCCGCTTTAATAACCGAATAAGCATTGAGTTTCCGGTTGTACTTAAAGAGCGTATCATTGTTGTCAATCATGCTTTCCAAAAGCCTCCATGCAGTCATACACATTACGCATCAGACTTACCTCTTTCCCATTTGAAACAGGAAAAGCCCTGCTTTCGCAGAGCTTTTCCTGACGTTTTCTTTCAACTGCATATGCAAAAATGCATTACAGACTAGCCAGAATGCGGTAAACGTCAAACCCATTCAAAGCTCGTAAGGCACTGCCCTCTGGCATAACACCTTATAGACAAGGCGTATTATATCTGCCAGACGTATAACCGGCTGGGGGAAGAACGCCTGCACCAGCCATAAGGTGGAAGCAAGGGATTTGTACAATCTTGTATTGAGGATATTCAGGAACTTGCGGCAATGGCGTTGAAGGACGTGGAATCGTTCTACCAGTAATCAATATAGTTCTGGTACTTTCTTTTTGAAGATAAACAAAGCGGCCAAAAGAGTAACAATAGCAACTAAAAGAATTTGCAATATGGATTCCTGATGGGTTGTGTTTTTGCTGATAATAACTTGCCGAAACACAATGACAATCAGAGAAGTAACGATTGTTGCAGGAACAGATTTTCGGATCATTCCAATGATGAACGGCCATAGCGACAGCACCGTGCATACAATCACAGTAGTTATTGCCATTGGTATCCATGTTTGAAGCATTGAGGGTTGGAATGTTCCCTCCAACATATCAAAAAATCTATCCACGAATACAATATAACCGCTGCAACAGACATATCCAATCGCCATTGAAATTGCAGCATAAACCATAATGATAGTCAATTTGCTGGCAATCAATTTTATTCGGTTCAAAGGATAGGAAAACATAATCGTAATTGTTTGCTGATTATATTCTCCAATAACCAACCTTGCAGTTAAGACCGACGAGTACACAAGAAAAATGAATGACATCAGTAAGCCAATAACAAGGTATGTGCTTTCAAACGTGTCTTTGACCTGTTCCGGGTCTGTCATGCTATCCCATAAAGATATTGTGATGAAAAGGATGCTGAAAAGGATTGCGGCAAGCATAAAGATAATATTTCGTGCAATACCAAATTTTTTCAGTTCCAGCTTAATCAGGTGTGCCATCTCATTTTCCCTCCTCTGTAAGCTGGAAAAAGAAATCTTCCAGTGTGTCTTGTTTGCGACCGATGCTCTCCAAACCAATATCATTCTCAATGATGGCTTTTGACAGAGCTTTGCCTGAAACATCAGAATCATAAATGTGGATAAATTCTTTATCTAACACACTAAAATCCTTGATTCTCATGTTTTCAAGTAGTCCAACAGCACGGGTCACATCGTCAACCTGCAAGCTGATATAATCCGTTTGATGCTTATGAATTTCTTCGATAGGCAATTCTGTTAAGAGTTTTCCGTGTTGAATAATCCCAATCGTATCAGCAAGAAGATCCACTTCGGATAGAATGTGGCTGGAAATAAAAATGGTTGTTCCATCTTCCCGGTTTAGCCGCTGAAAAAGGGTTCGCATTTCACGAATACCCTCGGGGTCTAAAGCATTGATTGGTTCGTCCAAAATCAAAAATTCTGGTCTTGCCAGAATAGCTCTTGCAATAGCAAGTCGTTGTTTCATGCCCAACGAGTAATGACGGACTTGTTTTCCCTCGACATTCTGCAAGTCCACCAAATGCAAAACCTCATCAATCCGTTCCTTGTTGGGAAATCCCATATACTCACAGTGCAACTCTAAGTTTTGCCGAGCAGTCATTTTATCGTAAAAGTATGGGTTCTCAATAATAGAACCAACCTTTTTGAATATTTCGTAGCTGTGATCGGTAACTTTTTCGCCTAAAAGCTGAACCTCTCCGGCATCTGGCTGGATAAGGTTCAAAATCATTTTCATAACCGTGCTTTTTCCTGCACCGTTTGAACCAACAAAGCCATATATTGCCCCTTTAGGTATGTGGATATTTACATCGTCTACAACAATATTACCCTTGTAAGCTTTTCGCAAGCCTACGGTTTCCATGATATAATCCATTTTGTATGCCTCCTTTATGGCTGCCATTATACAAAATGGACTTCGCTTTTTTCTGCCATAAATCTAACGATTTTCTAACTTTTCAAGATGATTGAGAAAATAGTTCGCTCATTTTGTACGCTATAAACTTCTAATTCTGCCCCAATTTGTTCAGCAAGACGCTTTGAAATCGCAAGACCTAAACCGCTGCCGAAAGATTTTCGGGCTGTTGTATAATTCCTTGCGAAAATCTGTTTTTGTTGCTGCGGTGACATTCCATTTCCGTGATCTTCTATTTCAATTATGCTTTTTCCATTTAATTTGGTAAGTCGTAGAGAAATATATTTTCCATTACCACCATGTCGGATTGCATTGTCTATCAGATTTTTCAAAATGCGCTGTAATGCCTCATTATCTGTGTAGGCAAAAATCGGTGTATCTGGTATCTGAATATCGACTTCAAATTGTTTTTGTTCAAGCAGATCATAATAGTCTAAAATTGTGTCATGGCAAAGTCTTGAAACATTTTCCTTTTTCACTTTAATGGGAAAATCGCCGGAAGTTATTTTAGACATTGTAAAATAGTCGTTGATTGTCGAGATTAAATCATCAGCCTTTCGGTCTATTTTAGCAGCCATAGCATGAACATTTTCAGGCATAGATGGGGCGTTTGTCATGTTGGAAAGCATTTCGCTATTTCCTTTTAGGACAGTAAGTGGGGTGCGTATGTCGTGAGAAATGTTTGTAAGAACCTGCGCCATTGCCTTTTTGCTTTGCTCAAACTCCGACTTTTTTGTATAAAAATCTTGAAGTAAGGTGTTAAGCACAGCACCTAATTTTTTGATACTATCATTATCCGTGGGTATAAGCACAAAGCCATTTTCAGAAGTAATTGAAAGAGAAGTAAGTCTGTCGGTGATATAGCTGATCTCTCGTTCTAATTTTTTGTGCTGTACCTGTTGCAAAATTAGGATAAGCAATAGAACAAATGAAAGAATCGAAAATATAATCCACATTTACTTGTCCTCCATCTTGTAGCCGATACCCCATAAGGTTTTAATATAGGGCGTAGTATCTTCCGCATTATTCCTCAACTTCAAACGCAGGCGATTGATATGAGTATTCAACACATTTTCGTTTCCAAAATACGGCTCTTTCCAAATGAGTTCATATAACCGTTCTTTTGAATATGCTTGTCCCGGATGGCTGGCCAAAAGGTATAAAAGTTCAAATTCGGTTGGTGTTAAGTCTATAGATAACCCATTGCGCGTAACCATGTGGCTTTGGGGATTTATTTCAATATCTTTAATTTTGACAATCGAATTACTCGGTAATACTTGGCAGGTTCTGGCTCGTCTGATATTCGCCTTTATCCTTGCAGCGAGTTCAATTAAAGAAAAAGGCTTTACCACATAATCGTCAGCACCTAAATTCAATCCTAATGATTTGTCGGTATCATTATCTTTTGCTGTAATGATGATGATAGGAATATTGCTGACCTGCCGGATGACCTTGATAATCTCCATGCCACTCATGTCCGGCAGCATAAGATCGATAAGGGCAAGTGAATATTCATCATAGCTTGTGACCGCCCGAATAGCGGTTGTGCCATCATTAAAGGACAACACTTCAAATTCTCCTGATAAATAGTCCTTTATTATTCCTCTTATTTCTTCATCATCTTCAATCAATATTATCTTGTTTTCCATTATGATTGCTCCTTGCTATTTTTGTTCTTCCGTCAATAGGCTTTTCAGCATTCTTCGGTATTAACCATACTGTTCCCATTTTCACAGCGCCGGGAATACGCCCACAAGCACAATAATAATTTATCCAACGAGGTGTCACACCCCATTTTTCACCAGCTTCTTTTAGTGTCATGTAGTCCATATTACACCTCCAGTTTTATAGTATAATTCGTTTTCTCGAAGAATACAAGGCAAGAAATCTGAATCTGACATTTAGACAGGTACTACGAAAAGAAAAATTCTTTGATAGTGCCTGTCTTTTTTGAATTCACCACTTGACAATGCGGCAAAGAACTGATGTCAACCGATGAATTGGCGGTGATGGACGGCGGCAAAAAGAAATATCCCTTGAATACCTCACAGAAGAAAAGTTTTACCCTTTAGGCACAACAGACGAATATTTTGAAGCACCCTATGAAGAATACCCCGTTAGGATATGCGGTCAGACAGTTAGGAACTGTTAAGAAATAAATCTTTACATTTGACTTGTCTGAGTCAAAGTGTAAAGTTATTTCTTAACAGTTCCTTATTCTCACCAATGGGGAACTTGCCGCCGCCCTGTTATCTCTGCCGGAGAAGAACAGGGAAATCATTTTCCT
>CAJTVQ010000024.1 GCA_910579935.1 uncultured Lachnospiraceae bacterium | reverse complement strand
CTTGTCAAAAGAGACAAGGGCTATTAGCTGAAAAATCCAACCGCACAGGTGGAAATTATTTCAGATTGTCAGACAGTCGAATTAAACGCAAGCGGACATATGCACATTTTACCGCAAACGGAAAAAGAGCGGATTGTTGAGTTCTTAAGAAAAAACTGATATAGAATTATTTAGGCTGTAAATTCACATTTATCGGGGAAAATCAGGGCAGAAAAAAATATAAAAATTGAATACGGTTGCAGACTTGACTTGCCGATTGTCAGCGGAAATCACCTAAGAAAAGTATCCGGCAGGGCAGCCTTGCAGTCAGCCGACAGCACAACAGACAACAAAGCAAGATTAAGCGGAGGGAGGAAGAATTGTAAAATAATGCGCAACTGGTATTTGCTTTTTAGCACTTACCAAATTCTTTGTTTTTGTTGCCATATATTTTATAATGGCAATAAGGAGCGTGGTTTTTATGAATATGAATATTATATCGAAATACTTACAGTTTTTGCGTAAAAGTAACAACTACACACAAGATGGTTTGGCAAAAGAATTAGGCATATCAAGGCAGGCAGTATCAAAATGGGAAACAGGAACGACTATTCCCGATTTAGAAATTTTATTGAAATTATCTAAATTATATGACATCACGATAAATGACATATTAGAACCAAAGGTACAGTCACAGCGGATAACTGATTTTGAGCAGATTTCAACAATTTCTGAAAAGGAACTGAAAGAAGTGTTAGAACAGTTTGACACTAATTCGCTTGTAACAGCTTTAATGGGGGCATCTCCCGAAACAAATAGTTTTTGTGAAAGATTGTTTCCCGATATAGATTTTGAAATGGTAAGAAAAAATATAGGCAGAATTAGGATAGAAACTGTTGAGGATATGCAGAACCAAATTATTTCTATGGTGAACTTACAGGCTATGGAGGAAAAATAGCCATTTAATAAAATTTATACCTAAAGTGAATAAAGAAATACAGCGTCAGAGCGTATAGAAAAATCTATGCGCTCTATTTTATTATACGATGAGCAGAGAGTATGACAGAAACCAAAAACGAGCAACAACCCCACAGTTTCAAGCGAAAGTTGAGGAATACCACTTACACTGTCAAAGTACATTTGTGGCAAATGGCGAATATCCCATGTAGGTGTTTATGGACGGGATTGCTGATCTGGTAAACGGGCTTGTGCAGACTTACCGCAGTATCAGTGACGAACAGAGGGTATCGTTAAAGGAGAAGCTGGCGGCATACAAGGCACAGGTATCCGGAGCAGGCAGGGCAGATACGGAAAAAGCGAAAAGGAGGGAGAAAACGCTGTAACAATCATAAAACAATCAAATTTCAATTATTGTGGGATGGCTTTTGCGTTTCCTGCCATACGAAAAGTAGGTTTATGGCTGATGGATGCGGAAATAAGAAATGCGGCCAGCGCAACAGACCAGGACGCACAGTATGATGATAAGGCAAAACGCCTGTTGGAAAATAAGATTATTCTGGTAAAGACGGTTGATGAGTTTAAGGGAATGAACCCGAAAGATGTGGTATCCTATATCGAGGGAGAGCTGTTTATCAGCGTGGTTCCGGTGGAGCCGGCGCGGAGCTTTATGCGGATATGGGGTATGTGTGGGAATGCGGCATCGTGTTCCTCGACATCAACATGGAGGTCTACTTTAATGAGTACCGCTCCCTAAAGAATGGCCAAGGGGCAGGGTTGGAGGAACTGCCGGATTATCTGGAGGAGAAGCCGTCTTTTGACAGGAAAGCGTAAATAAGAGGATTTGAATAATCAACGGATTTCAAAAATCCCGTGAGAGCATATCCCCAATAAGCCACAGCCCGACAAGACAGGGCGGGCATCCCCGGAACAGGCATATGAGGATTTTGCAAAAGGGAAGTTCCAGAACAAATCCGGAGGGCTTAACAGGCTGATGAAAAGCTACACATCGGAAGTGTCCCCATACCACCAATGCGGAGACTTCCAGACGGACGGAAATAAGTAAAACTTGAAAGTTTGATTTTGGGGAATTCTACGAATTGATTTTAGATTTCTACCACTGGTTGCGTAGATGTATAGAGGGCTATATAGAACGCAACCGACCATCTTGGTATTGTAAAACGAGGATTTCAGTGAATAGTTCAGAGCCAGGTTATTGTACTGAAACCTAAAAAAATTAGAGGAGGACAGGATATTATGGATTTTTCAGAAAAACTACTGACATTACGGAAAGCCAATGACATGACACAGGAGCAGCTTGCTGAAAAACTTGATGTTTCGCGACAGTCCATTTCAAAATGGGAAAGCGGGCAGGCAACTCCCGAACTGGAAAAAATAGTGGCAATGAGTGCGGTTTTTAATGTTACGACTGATTATCTGTTAAAGTCATCGGAAATAGACGACTTGTCAGTAAAAACGGAAATGCTGGAAAAACAGCAGCAGATGATGTTTGGGCGGGAGCAAAAACAGCGGCAGGTTTTTATCTGTATCATGTATTCGGCTGCAGTATATCTGGTATTCTTTGCGGTATGTTTCATTGAGCGTTTTTTCTTTCATGAGTTCGATGTATTAGGTGGCAAAGAGATACTTTTTGCAGAATTTCTTATAGCGACTGCCGTAGTGGTTTTTATATGTGTAAAGAAACTTGGAAAAAAGCAGGAGTAGATGTTTGGTGGAGGAAAAAATTTTGGTGACGAAGTACTGACCTACACAGCGGGCGTGGGCTGGCATGAGAGGGAGTCGAAGGCGGAGACGCAGGTACACGGGGCTTTGAAGGCTGCCTATTATGATGCGTTCCGGGCGACAAGGCAGGAGATAAACGTGATGGAAGCGCAGGGCTGATTTGACGCGAGGGCGTGAGAAGAAAACCAATAAAGCACAAACGATAAAAGGGAACTAGGCAGGAACACTTCATGTCTGGTTCCCTTGTTCCATATCAGTGCGAAGATCGGGGATTTGGAGGAGAAACTGGCGGGACAGTTGCGGAAGCCTTTCTGAAGCAGAGCGTAAAAAGCTGGAAAAGTCGGGAGTTTCCGTGATTGTGTGAGGAGTTTCCGTGTTTGCATATGGGTAAAACGGTAAAAACTAAATGGATAAATGATGATGGGAGAAAAGGGCTGGTCAATGACTCTTTTTTGTCTTCCGCTCCCGAAAAATAGTCGTTTCGTGCCACTGGGTGAAAAACGGGTGATTTCTATGGTATAATTCAGAGGATGTTTTGGCTTTAGCGGGAACGGTATCCTGCCGAAGTAAAAAAGTACGAATTGGAAATTCATTTGGCAGTATACCGTTGGTAGGGATAAAAAAGACATATTTTACTCAATTCTACCGTTGGTAGGTGTTCATTTTTTTGCCGGATTTATATAATATACCGCAGGCAGGAGGGTTGGATAATGAATCAAATTAAGATTGGAGCTTTTATTTCCGAACGCCGGAAAGCAAAAGGCTGGACGCAAAGCCAGTTAGCAGAAAAATTGGAAATAACTGATAAGGCAGTTTCAAAATGGGAAACAGGACGTTCTATGCCGGATTTATCTTTGTTTTTACCATTATGTACTCTTTTGGAAGTCACTTTGAATGAACTATTTGCGGGTGAGTGCATTGCGGAAGAAAAGCTGAAAGAAAAAGCAGATGAGGTACTTATGGACGTGATTACGAATTGGTTAGGACATGATAAATGGGAATCAAGAGAAAGCGGTACAGCACTCCAAAATGTTTTGGAAGTTGAAAATGTTTCCAAACTCTATGAAAATGTTTCGACAGGACATGAAAATATTTTGGAAAAACACAAAATAAAAAATAATTCTGTATTAGCTGTAAATGACGTGAGCTTTCAGATACCGCACGGCAGCTTTGTTGGAATTATGGGGGCTTCCGGTTCGGGGAAATCAACATTGCTTAATTTAATCGCCACGATAGATAAGCCAACGAATGGGGCGGTGCGGATCAGCGGGCAGAATATAGTGGATATGCTAGATGAAGCTGCCGCGGAATTTCGCCGCAGACATTTAGGCTTCGTTTTTCAGGAATACAATCTGCTTGAAGCTCTGACTATTTATGAAAATATTGCGCTTGCTTTGACAATTAAAGAGGTTTCCAAAGAAAAAATTCGTCCAATGATTCAAAATTTAGCTGAAAAGCTGGATATATCGGCAATATTAGATAAATTTCTGTATGAGGTGTCGGGAGGTCAACGGCAGCGCTGCGCCTGCGCCCGTGCTATTGTAGTAAATCCGGATATTATACTTGCGGACGAGCCAACCGGGGCATTGGATTCCCATGCTGCCAGACAGCTTTTAGACACCTTCGCCATGCTTTGCAGAGAATTTAGCGCAACAATATTGATGGTCACACATGATGTCATGGCAGCCAGCTATTGCGACAGGATTTTGTTTATGAAGGACGGTGAAATAAAAGCTGCCTTAAACCGGGAACAGGAAAACAAACAGACCTTTTTCACGGATATTTTGAAGCAAATAGAATGGATAGAGGGAGAAAGCCATGATGTACTTGAAGCTGTCAATCCGTAATGCCAGGCGGTCTTTTATAAATTATCTTTTATATGTTGTTACCATGACCGTCCTTTTAGCGGTTATAGAGGTATCTAATTGTATAACCGTTATTGGAGAATCAGCCGGTTTTCAAGTGGTTTCTCTGCCATTGTTAATAGCCGTCATTCAAATAGTTTTAGTCGGATATATAGACTTTTTTCTGCTAAAGCAGCGGGCAAAAGAATTTGCAAGCTATTTGTTGTTGGGTATGGAAAAAAAGAGATTAACCCGGCTGTTCCTATGCGAAATCCTGCTGATTGGCTTTTGCTGCTATATAGCAGGAACAACAATAGGTTTCTCCATATATGGATTATGGTATTTCCGTGATCCGCTGCATGAAATAA
Organism: uncultured Lachnospiraceae bacterium; assembly: GCA_910579935.1. Taxonomy (GTDB): domain Bacteria; phylum Bacillota; class Clostridia; order Lachnospirales; family Lachnospiraceae; genus Kineothrix. The sequence continues at coordinate 55,833 of CAJTVQ010000024.1, read as the reverse complement.
AACATTGCGGATTCCTTTATGGCAGAAGTATGTTTTACACATTTCTGTTTTTTGGCCTTATTGAGACAGTGTGTTCTTTCCGACTGAGGGGGCGCTTGAACAAACTGCAAATAAGGGAGCTGATGCATGAAAGAAACCGCAATCAAAGCATAAAAAATATAGGCAGCTATAAAAAGTGGGGCATTGTCTTCTTTTTATGTTTTGTGTGCTCAATTGGCTGCATTTGCGGCATTGCTTTTTTGCCGGAAGTTTATATTGTTTATCCCGTATCTGTTGTTGCAATACCATTATTAGTATCTGTCTTTGCCTTTTACAAGTGGGTGTTTGGTTATTTATATGCATACAGGCGAATGAACCCCGTTCAAATCTACCAAAAGGACAGACTATATATTGCGGCAAATATGACATTAAATTTCAAAAACGCCAACTGGCTGATTATGAACGGAAACCGTGTGCAGATTAAGCGGAAGCAGTTTGAAAAAATGATTGATTCTATGGAGGTCATATAGTTGCAACGAGCCAAGCGGCTGCTTAAGAGATGCAGAGCATCTCCGGTTTTTGACTTAAGTCCATTTAGGTGGAGATCAGGACAGTGCTGGACGAAAATCGAAAACTGTGAAATTACAGATAGAACTGCTTTTGACGAATCAGCCCGACCAAAGTCTATTGACAAGGCAAAACAATAACGATATATTTTTATAAGGGGGGAGTATCGTAAAGCAAACGTTCTCCCAAAACTAAGATTGAGGAGGTTATAAAATTGAAAAGACGAATCCTTTCAGTTATTTTAGTGCTGTGTTTATTCTTTTCTTCCCAATCAGTGGCATACGCATGGCAGGAAGTCCATTCGCCTCAGGAGAATGTTCTTACAGAAAGAACCATATCCGGGCAGATTACCCGTGCCAGTGCGAATCCCGATCTGACGGAAGTCTATGAGAACATGATCGCATTGCAGAATCAGAATGCGTATAAGGAAGGAACAACCTGGACCGACTATGAGCCATATTCGGACTCAAACTATTACCGTTGGAATGGCGGCACTCTCAATGGCGTGAATATTGTTGCCGTAGGCTGTGTAGCTTTCGCCTTTATACTCAGCGATGAGGCATTTGGCGGTCTGCCGGCCAGAATGTACGCAGCGGGCGAGTTTACATTTGAGGATATAAAAGTCGGAGATATCCTGCGGGTAAATAATGACACCCATACGGTGATCGTACTCGAAGTGAGTGATACGGGTGTGGTTGTTGCCGAAGGAAACTTCAACAGCAGCGTCCATTGGGGGCGGGCAATATCTAAGGAAGATGTAATGAGCAGCGCCAGCCATTATATCACCCGCTATCCGGAAGGCTATGTTCCGCCGGATGACCCCACTGCCAATGACATAGTTGCGGACGGAACTCTTGACGGAGGACTTACCTGGACACTGACAAAGGCAGGTACGATGACCATTTCCGGCAGCGGGGCCATGCCTGATTTCGGCAGTGCCGGGGACCAGCCGTGGAATTCTTACGGTAACAAGATCCGGAAGGTCGTTATCGGGGATGGCGTTACCAGTATCGGTTCCTGTGCTTTTTGGAGCTGCGGGGTTCTCAGTGCAGAAATTTCATCCAGTGTGACAACGATTGGCAACAGCGCTTTCCGAGGTTCTTCGATCATTTCCGTGACGGTTCCCTCTGGCGTGAAAACCATCGGTGACAGCGCTTTCCGCGAGTGCCAGAACCTTAGTTCGGTAACTGTTGCCGAAGGGGTGGAAACCATCGGCCAAAATGCCTTTCGCAGTTGCGGCAGCCTCACATCCATAGCCCTGCCTGCAAGTATCGGCGAAGTGGGCGCCGCAGCATTTCTTCAATGTACGGAAATGAAAAGCGCGACGTTTGCTGTCGGCAGCAAGCAGGTGAAGTTAGGCGATAATCTATTTACGGAATGCCACTATCTGATGCGTGTGACACTGCCCCAAAGTATAGAACGCATTGGAGAGGGAATGTTCCAGAACTGCCTTATGCTTGCCGGAGTAGAGATTCCGCAAGGCGCGGAAAGTATCGAAGCATCCGCATTCGCTTCCTGTTCCAGCATGACCACTGTTCTGATTCCGGACAGCGTAAAGACAATAGGGATAGCCGCGTTTTCAAATTGTCCCCTGACTGATATATACTTTACCGGCACCGAGGCACAGTGGAACAGCATAAGTAAAATAGGGGATACGGCATCGGCAGTGTCAAAGGCGACTATCCATTATGAGTACAGTCCGGACACACCGACTGACCCTGATACGCCGACCGGTCCCGACACGCCAACGGATCCTGATACGCCGACCGGTCCCGACACGCCAACGGATCCTGACACGCCGACCGGTCCCGACACGCCAACGGATCCTGACACGCCGGCCGGTCCTGACACGCCAACGGATCCTGACACGCCGGCCGGTCCCGATACGCCGACTGTTCCTGAAGCACAGCCGGACGAGGCGACGGAAGCAGATACGGCGACACCGGAAACTGCAGCCGCACCGGCTCAAACACCCGCTCCGGATACGGGGGTCCCCTTTATTCATGGAAGCACCGGTAAAACAGGCTGGGAGGCCATTAAGGAAGAAACTGCAAATGCTTTTGAAGGAAAGCGTATTAATGTAAATATGAATGGCGTATCCACTGTACCCGGCCATGTGCTTGACAGTGTGAAAGGCCAAAATGTCACTATTTATTTTGATATGGGCGACGGGATCATCTGGTCTGTAAACGGCAGGAATGTTACGGCAGACCATGCAAACGATGTGAATCTTTCCGTACAGACCGGTACATCCTCCATTCCACAGAATATTGTGAATCATGTGGCCGGAGACCGTCAGACAACACAGCTCAGCCTAGCTCACAGTGGTGACTTTGGCTATAACGCAGTGCTTATGATTGATGTTGGCTCCGCTAATGCGGGATTGTTTGCAAATCTCTTCTATTATAATGAAAGCGCTGGCGGGCTTGAATTTGTCACTGCCGGCCAAATAAACGAAAAAGGCATTGCGGAACTGATGTTTACACATGCTTCGGATTATGTCATTGTCATTGGTGACGATGTCATGGCTGGAAGCTCCGGTAAGGCTTCTTCCGGATCCGACGGTAGCAGCTTGCAGGGGACAGGAAAACGGTCTCCCAAGACCGGTGAATTCGATATCGTAACCGGCAGTTCCGACACGGCTGAATTACAGCATGGAGGAAGCAGCCTGAATTTTATGTGGCTGCTTATGGCTGGAGCTGTTGGAATAGCAGTAATGGGGGCTATAACCTGCCTGATTCAAAAGAAAGAAAAGGAATAAGGTAAACCTAAAGGAAATGCCGGAGTTTTGTGTGTTTATTTTTGGCTGAAAATAGCGGTAAATCTTGATAGATAGGTTTACCGCTGTTTCATTAGTGATAATTATTTAGTTTTAGAATAAAAATGTGCGATAAACGGAATTTATGGAGATGAACGAATGAACGAAAAGACGTACGAAACACCATTAGGCACGATTCATTATTGGGTTCATATGATCGCTGCTGAAACCGTAACATTGGTTTTCCTGCCGGGACTGACAGCCGACCATAGGTTGTTTGATAAACAAATCCAATATTTTAAAAACCAGTACAATATTCTTGTGTGGGATGCACCTGCTCATGGCTTGTCATGGCCGTTCGGATTTGATTTTGATCTGATGGATAAAGCAAAATGGCTGAACGGAATCTTCGAACAGGAGAATATAACAAGACCTGTGATCATAGGCCAGTCCATGGGCGGGTATGTCGGGCAGGCGTATGCCGAACTATATCCGGAGCGTTTAAAGGGATTTGTTTCTGTTGATTCGGCTCCGCTGCAAAGAAAATATGTAACGGGAATCGAGCTCTGGTTATTAAAGAGAATGGAACCCGTTTACCTTTATTATCCATGGAAAGCCCTGCTAAAGTCCGGGACAAAGGGGGTTGCGGAATCTGAATACGGAAGAAAGCTGATGTATGACATTATGATGGTATACGATGGGGATAAAAAGCGGTATTCCAAAGTAGCCGGTCATGGGTTCAAAATTCTGGCAAATGCAATGGATATGAATCTGCCGTATGAGATCAAATGTCCGGCATTATTAATCTGTGGAGAGAAAGATCATGCCGGTTCGTGCATCAGATATAATAAGGCATGGCATCGAAACACCAATATTCCTTTGGAATGGATAAAAAATGCAGGACATAATTCGAACACGGACGAGCCTGAAATTGTGAATCGATTGATCGGGGAACTGGTCAGAAAGGTCCGATAGGAGATTGACAGAATACCGCTACGTTAAAATTCCCCGTGTTTTTTAGACCTGTTTTATCCTTTGACAAAATGATAAATTTTATTTATAATATTATCGTCGTGTAGCAGAAGCGTAAATCCAGATATTGGATTGGCGCTTTTTTTTCTTGCACAGGAACACGTAATGAATATGGTTGTGGCAGCTTTCCGGAAAAGTCTCCTGAGAGTACATTCTAATGTATTCAATAGAAACGGAGGGAAAATTGAATAAAGAAATGACAACAAACAAGATGGGGGCAGAAGCAGTTCCCAAAGTTATGCTGAACATGGGAATACCGATTATTTTATCGATGGTATTGCAGGCATGTTATAACATTGTAGACAGTATGTTTGTCGCAAGAATACCGGATGCGGACGGTATCGTCAATGCCGGTGAATGTGCGGTAAACGCACTGACGCTGGCATTTCCCGTGCAGATGCTGATGGTGGCATTCGGAATCGGCACAGGTGTGGGCGTGAACGCCCTGCTGGCAAAGAGCCTGGGACAGCGGGATGAGGAAAAGGCCGCAAAAACGGCAGGAAACGGAGTGGCATTAGCGCTTATCATTTACGCAGTGTTTTTATTGTTCGGACTGTTCGGGGTGAAAGCCTATATCGGGAGCCAGACAAAGGATGGGGTGATTCTCAGGATGGGAAGCTCTTATCTCTCCATCTGCTCGGCTGCATCTTTTGGCATTATCATGTTTTCGATTTATGAAAAGCTGCTGCAGGCAACCGGGAAGACCGTGTATTCTACCATTGCGCAGGTATCAGGTGCGGTTGTCAATATTATTTTAGACCCCATCATGATTTTCGGCTGGTTCGGACTTCCGGCGACGGGAATCCGTGGTGCGGCTTATGCCACTGTATTGGGGCAGGTTGTGTCCATGCTGATCGCCATGTTCCTGCATTACAGGAAAAATGCAGAGATAAAGCCCGGCATCAGATATCTGAAACTGGAAAGCGGTATTGTGAAAGAAATCTATGTGATCGGGCTTCCGGCTATCATCATGCAGGCGCTGATGTCACTCATGACTTACAGTGTAAACGTTATTTTTGCTACCGTATCGCAGGCAGCGGTGACGGCATACGGCATTTTTTATACAATCCAGCAGTTCATATTTTTTGCAGGTTTTGGACTCAGGGATGCCATTACGCCTATTGTTTCGTTCAATTATGGAATGGGATCGGGGAAACGTGTAAAGCAGGGGATATTTTATGGAATCCTGTATACAGAGGTGATCATGCTGGCCGGGCTGGCGGGTCTTGAGTTGTTTGCAGGCCCCCTGATCGGATTGTTTGCCATGTCGGAAGAAACGGAAGTATTATGTGTCATGGCAGCCAGGATCATTGCGGCAGGTTTCCTGTTTGCCGGAGGAAATATTGCGATACAGGGGGTGTTTCAGGCATTGGGATGCGGTTTTTATTCCCTGATCGTTTCACTGCTCAGGCTGTGCATCGTTGTATTGCCGCTGGCGTGGCTGTTTGCAAGGTTTGGGAATGCAGCCGTAATGATATGGTGGGCGTTTCCGATTGCGGAATTTGCAGCAATTTTAGCAGCAGTTTTATTTATGCTGCGTGCAAATAAAAGAATCATAAAACCCATGAAAGGAGGGCATTGACGGCATCGGCATCTTTTACTGCAATTTATCCAACTTAAAAAGGTACGATGATGGATTTTTATAAACGGGCACTGGAACTGCGTGGAGGCGGAACCATGATATACTCTGTGGACGGTTTTCGGATCACGGTTCGCGGACGGGGCGCCCACGGCGCGTATCCGCATAATTCCATTGATCCAATCAATATCGGCGTCCATATTTACCTTGCGCTGGAGTCGCTGATTGCCCGGGAAGCAGACCCCGGCAAAGCCTGTGTGCTGACCGTGGGTAATTTTTCCGCAGGTTCTGCGCCTAATATTATCCCTGATACCGCCGTTCTCCAGGGAACCCTGCGCACCAATGACGGTGCCAGCCGTGAAAAACTGGTCCGGCGGCTGAAGGAAGTTACCCAAAAGACTGCGGAGGTATTTGGGGGAGCGGCAGAGGTGAAGATGATTTCCGAGGTGCCGCCGCTGGTCTGTGATGCGGTCATGACTAACGAGATGGCAGGCTATATGAAGGAATTGCCGATTCCCGGTCTGACTCCTGTTCCGGACGCGTCAGCCAGCGCTTCCGAGGATTTTGCGACCATTACGGAGAAAGTCCCCAGCGTGTTTATGTATCTTTCGGCAGGGTATATGGATGAGCGGGGTGACGCACCGGCTCATAATCCGAAAGTTCGGTTCAACGAGGATGTCTGTCCGATCGGCTCCGCCTGTCTGGCGCACTGTGCGGTCCGCTGGCTGGAAGAACATTTTCCTGAAGGGAATTAAAGGCCGCCTGTATGGTCAATGGTAGCTGCATCCATTCAGGAATTCCGTCAGCATTTCATGCAGATCTTCCCGGTATTCCTCCTGACAGGTCAGTTCGATGCATACGGCGCAGTTCCCATAAACGCCGAAGGCAGATACGCCCCGGTCATAAGGGTTTTCCGGATTGGTAAAAGAATAGGTGATCAGAGTATAGGTTTGTCCGTTGCAGGTGACCGTTTCCCCGGCGTTCACATGGTAGTTGGCATATCCGGCATTCATCCAGTCGTTCATGTATTCTTCGGCGGTTTGGGCATTTTGAAATTCCCCTGATAACAGGTAAAGCTGGGCATCGTACAGGTCAATGGTATCACCGTCCGCATTTTCGTAGGGTTTTGCACTGCCGGCTGTCCATGAAGCATAATAAAGGCCGTCCGCAGACAGGGTGTCCATGTTATTTAGAAGCGTCAGGCGGTCATCCGTGCTGTGGACGGTCAGATGACTGCCGACGCTTATATAGTCTGGGGCAGCGGCGGTATCCGTGTCTTCATCCGGGGCGGAAGGCAGACCGGAGCAGCCGGTCAGCGCCAGGGCCAGCAGGATATGGAATATACAAACATAAGCGATTTTTTTCATAAGAAACACCTCTCTGATCTTTATGGTCTTCTGTCATTTTTTCATCATTTCTGTGCTGTTTTCTGCTCAAAACAAGTTTGCGGATACAGCGCAGGCACAACCCCGGGAGTCAAAGAAATGAAACATCTTTCACTCTTGTACATTTGCCTGACAGCTGTACAATAAATCCCACAATGCACTGCATTCATCCGCATGTTCCGTCCTCTTTTCGTTATAGAAGCAGCGTCTTCCGAGATAAAGACCGGCGAGTATCTCCTGGTTGTTTCCGGTGACGGTCTGTCCGGCTGCGGTTTCGGTATAGGAGCCTGCTTCTGCTTCCGACAGTATGGGGCAGTCAGACCACAGGATGGTTTTATCCCCGACGGAATAGTCGGCCTGGCCCGGGCAGTTTCCGTCAGATGAGGCCAGAAGCTGATGTTCCTGCTGGAAGCTCTGCGGATTGTCCATCAGGAAGAAGTAGCTTTCGGCTTCGGCTATATCTCCGAGTAAAGTGATTTCGGAAGCATATTGATAATAAGTGGTCTCGGCATCGGCAGTCTGGCTGTCGCTGATATACTGGTGAACTCGGACAAGGATTTCCCCGTCCTGATTGTAATCCCCGGCCAGCGAGGCAAAGATCTGTTCCATGGCCCGAACGGTGTCCTGCGGCAGCACGGTTTTGCCGATATACGCGATCTGCAGGTCCGGTGATTTTGTAAAAATTCCAAGAGCGTTTCCAAACAGGCTGCAGGCGGCTGCCAACAGGAACATTCCGGCGATTACATACCATTTATGATAATGCCACCAGTTTTTCATTTTCCGGGAGCCGGTTAATGTCTGTTGGTTTTCCGGCCGTAATAATTGAATCAGGTCTTCGGATCTATTTGAGCCGTCGAGATTTCCGATACGCATGTGATACCTCCTGTCCGTGTGTTTTCAGGTTAATGGCTCCAGGGTGGTTCCGCCGTATGCATACGTGACAGGCAGGCAGACTAACGGCGGCTTTGCCATCATATTTTCCCGCAGAAGAAGATCGACACACATTTCCGCCATCTCCGGGACGGGCTGCACGATGGTGGAACAGTGATAATCTATGCTGCCGAAAGCACGTATTCCGTCGAAACCTATAAGCTGGACATCTTCCGGAACCCGCTGGTGCAGTTTGCGCAGCGAGTGCAGGATCAGATACGCAAGACGGTCTGTTACGCAGAAGATTCCATCGAATGCCAGCTTTCCGTCAGATATATGTTCTGACAGAAAACGTTCAAATTCCTCGTAAGAGTCTCCGTCATTTAGCAGTTTCATTTCATATGCAAGGCCGCGTGACAGGCAGCCTGTCTCAAAACCTGCCTTCCGTTTGTTTGGTTCATTGACAAGGGGAGAACCGCTGCGCAGGAATGCAACATTTTTACAGCCCAGGTCCGCGAGCTTCTCGGCGGCGAGCTGTCCGCCGAAAAAGTTGTCACAGGCGACACACGGAATCTTCGGGCCCATGGAACGGTCAATCGCGACGAAGGGGATATTTTCATCTACAATAAGTTCCGGGTTGTAGGTCAGGCCGATGATGCCGTCTACTCTGTTGTGCTGCGCCATCCTGACGTATTCCTGTTCCTGTCTGGGGTCAAAGTCGGTGGCGCATAGCAGCATCCTGTATTTTCGTTTCATGAGTGCGGTATTGATATAGTGGGTCAGCGATGCGTAGAACGGATCTATGGTATTGGGGATCAGAAGGGCGACTGTATAGGTTCTGTCAGCCTTCAGCCCCTGCGCATAGCTGTTGACCTGATAGTTTAACTTCCGGATGGCGTCTTCCACTCGGGTTTTGTAAGAATCGCCGACAGGCAGGCCGTTTACTACTTTGGATACTGTGCCGAGAGCAACTCCGGCTTCCCTCGCTACATCCTTCATGGTCGGAGCGGAATTTTCTTTTTTCATATGGAATCTCCTTTAAGCGGGTTTCACAGCGTTTCGCGAAAAGCCGGGACAAAAGCGGGCTGAATTGTGAGGGCGGCGACCCTGCCGCGGACAGCGGCGTGCAAACCATGAAAACAATCGTGAAATTCTGTGAAATTAATGATATAAACCAGCTGCTCCATAGGGCGGCTGAAAGTTAAAAATAGAAAATAGAGCATAAATCCTTTTACATATAGTCTATTATAGAATAAAAAAGTGGATTTGTAAAGTGTAAAATAGATTATTCATGAAACGTTACATGAAATATTACTATAAATAATCAACAAAAATGCATAATTATTTTTGTGTATAATGAAAGAAAATATAAAATATAACAATAAAATAGCCAAATAATATTGACTTTAATGGCAAAATGGTGATAGAATGCCAATAACATGAAAATAACGTTTCACGAAAAAGTGCTGCGCATGGATGAAATGTGAGACAGGAAGGAAAGGAGATAGGAAATGAGTAGAACTAAAACAGCAGTTGCAGGACCGGCCCCGCAGCCGGGAGGCAAATCGCTAAAAAAACGGATAATGGATAACTGGCAGTTATATCTGATGCTCTTGGTCCCCGTGGTACTGACCATTGTATATAAGTACATACCGATGTATGGCATTCAGATTGCGTTTAGGGATTATAAAGCCAGCCGGGGATTTATGGGGAGTGAATGGGTCGGGCTGGAATGGTTCAGACGATTCTTCAGCGCTCCGACTTTTGGACGTATGATCAAGAATACGGTAGTACTTAGTTTTTACAGTCTGCTGTGGGGATTCCCGATTCCCATTATTCTTGCTTTGATGATGAATCAACTGAGGTTTCAGCGGTTTAAAAGAGTGACGCAGACCGTGCTGTATGCACCGCACTTTATTTCCACCATGGTTATCTGCGGTATGATCCGCATTTTCCTCAGTCCTTCGGGCGGTCTTATTAACCTGATCGCGGGAACATCCATAGATTTCCTGACGGAGTCTTCTGCATTCCGTACAATTTACATAGCCTCCGGTATTTGGCAGGATGCAGGATGGGGCATTATTGTTTACATGGCTACGTTATCGAATATAGATACTTCGCTTTATGAGGCTGCGAAAGTGGACGGAGCGTCTTTATTCCAGCGGATCATTCATATCGATATACCAGAGCTGACTTCCATCATGGTCCTGAACCTGATCATGAGCGCAGGCGGTCTTATGAATGTCGGGTTTGAAAAAGTGTGGCTTTTGCAGACCGACCTAAATAAGGCGACGAGCGATGTGATCGCAGTCTATGTTTACCAGCAGGGTATCGAACATGCCAAGTACAGTTATTCCACGGCAGTGGGGCTGTTCAATACGGTGATCAATATTATCCTGCTGATCGCGGTAAACAAGATAGCCGGCAAGATATCCGAAGACACGAGTTTCATATAGGAGGTGCGGTATGAAAGCAAATACAAAATCAGGAAAGCTGACAGGACTTTCTGAAAGAAGCAGTGACATCATTCTTGTTGTGATCTGCACCGTTATTCTGTTTATTGTGGCATATCCGTTATATTATGTGCTGATTGCTTCCGTGTCAGATCCATATGACGTTTATGCGGGCAAAACCTTTCTTCTGCCCAGCCAGTTTACTTTGGAGGGATATAAGGCGGTATTTGCCGACCCGAATATTCTGACCGGTCTTATAAACAGTTTTAAATATACGATCATCGGTACGGTATTCTCCGTTGTCGTACTCTATCTGGCGGCTTATCCTCTGAGCGTGAAGAGCCTGCCGGGCAGGAAGTTTTTAAGTATCTTTTTTATCATTACAATGTATTTCGGAGGCGGTATGGTTCCTACCTATCTGGTAGTAAAGGAGACCGGGCTGATCAATAATATGTGGGCGTTGTTTTTGCCGGGCGGCGTGGCAGTCGGGAATATGATTATTGTGAGGAATTTTTTTGAGAACAGCATTCCGAAAGAGATGGTGGAGGCTGCGGATATAGACGGCGCTTCCAAATGGACTACGTTTATTAAAATTGTAGTGCCCTTAAGCCGTTCGATCATGGCGGTTATGGTAGTGTTCAGTATGGTGGCATACTGGAACGACTGGTTTACGTCGATGATCTATCTGCCTTCTCCGAACAAGGCGCCCCTGCCTCTCGTGCTGAGAAACATACTGATCAAGAGCTCTGCCAGCGCAAGTCAGGCTAGTACGATATCGGGCGGCTTTGCCGAACTGAATAAGATGACGGAAATGATCAAATTCTCGTCCATTATCATAGCGGCTCTGCCGATGCTGGTTGTTTATCCGTTTGTTCAGAAGTATTTTGAAAAAGGTTTTATGGCAGGTGCAGTAAAAGGTTAACCGCAGAAAGGAAAAAATATTATGAAAAAGTGGAAGGAATGTTATAATAGAAGAAAGTTTGTGTCCTGCATACTTATGGCGGCGCTTGCGTTATCAGGAACGGCGTGCGGGGATAAAGATTACGGGCATCATGAAAAAGGCATTGCCAATACCGATATTTCCCAGACGCAGTTTGCCATTATGGGCGGGCAGGGTGCGCTGAGCCCGGGCTATGATGACAATGAGGTCCTGAACCGGCTCCAGGAAGAGGCGGGGATTCGGATTGAATGGACTACAATGAGCGAATCTTTGGGGGAGCAGGTCAACATCCGCATTGCGGGCAATGAACTTCCGGATGCCTTTATGGGTGTGGGATTCAGTAATTATGATATTTCCCGTTACGGAGATGACGGAACGTTCATTGATCTTACTCCATATCTGACGGAAGAGTATATGCCCAACCTGAGTAAGATTCTGGAAGAAAATCCGGATATCCGCAGTGCCATTACGATGGACGACGGATACATTTACGGCCTTCCGGCAGGCGAGCGCATGGGGACGGCGGGTATCGGTGCGGCAGAAGATTACAGCATTTATTCCATTCCGCAGTTTGCAATGATCAATAAAGCATGGCTGGATGACCTGGGACTGGAAGTGCCAAAGACGCTTGATGAACTTCATACCGCGCTAAAGGCTTTTAAAGAGAATGATATGAGCGCGAAATATTACGGAAACGCACCGGGAAGCACGATTCCGATGAGTACGGGGTTCGACCAGTGGTGCTGGGGACAGAATATCTTTTATGCAGGTTTCGGTTTTACGAACTGGCCCAATGATGTCTGCAATGACCTTGTTCTGAAAGATGACGGTACGGTGGAATTCATGTGTGTAACGGATCAGTACCGGGAGGCGCTCACTTACTTTCATGACTGGTATGCGGAAGGGCTGATGGATCTTGAGATGTTCAGTCAGACGGATACACAGTTGATTTCCAAATGTTCCCAGGGATATGTAGGAGTTTCGACATGGTGGTATATTGAGGAACTGATGGGGGATTATGCGGAAGATTATGTATTTCTGCCGGTTTTAGACGGACCTGACGGCACGCATAATGTGACGATCCGGACCGGCGGCGGTATTAACAGCGGGCAGCTCAATATTACGAAAAAGTGTAAGAGCCCGGCGAATCTGCTGAAATTTTATGATATGTGGTATGATCCTGAAGTTGTTATGCAGCTCCAGTATGGCCCGATCGGTACGTATTTTACGGAACAGGATGAGGACGGTGTATGGCTGAGTATTTCCGATGACGAGAGCCGTGAGAAGTACGGCAAAAGTTCCGGCGAGTTAAAGGGCGAATATGAGGTGAACGGACCGAAACTGATCCTCAGCGACTATTATCTGACCACGTTTAAGATGGAGGACCGTGCCATCGAACGTCTGACTGACCTGTATGATTTCTGGATGCCGTATGTGGAAGACGCCACGACCTATCCGGTGGACTGTGTGTTTACGGGAAGAGAACTGGATGACATCGACTGGTACAAAGCTGATTTTGAGAGCGCCGTATCCGAGCAGGAGGGCCTGTGGCTGAAAAACGGCGGTCCCACGGATGAAGAGTGGGAAGCTTATATCAGGCATCTGCGGGATAAATGCGGTATGGATAAACTTTTGGAAGTATACCAGAATGCGTATAACCGTTATGCGGGTGCGGAAGAGTAGATGTATTGTTACTATTCACAGTCGAAATGCGCATAAACTGCGCATTTACGACCCGATACAATGGATCGTTCAAGCATTTGCGCCTCGCCGCAGGCGACTTTTCATGCGCAAATGCCGTTGCTATGAGCAGCTGAAAGCTGTGAATCGTAACGATGTATTTTATGTAACAGGAAATAGATATTGACACGATCGGGGTAGAAATGAGGTATCGTATGATGAGTCAGACTTTGCGTGATGCAAGAAAATATGAAGAGGCAATGGAGAGAAAGATTGACAAAGCAGCCAGGCCGGATTTCCATCTGGCTGCGCGTGTGGGATGGATGAATGATCCCAACGGTTTTTCCTATTATAAAGGTGAGTACCACTTATTTTACCAGTATCATCCCTACGATTCCCACTGGGGGCCGATGCACTGGGGACATGCGGTCAGTGAGGATCTGCTGCACTGGAGATATCTTCCGGCAGCGCTGGCGCCTGATATGGATTATGACAGGGACGGGTGCTTCTCGGGAAGTGCGGCAGTGCTGCCGGACGGAAGACATTTACTGCTGTATACGGGCGTTTCCAGGGAGGCGCAGCCGGACGGCAGTATACGGGATATTCAGACACAGTGTGTCGCGGTGGGTGACGGCATGGATTATGATAAATATACGGGAAGTCCGGTGCTCACGGAGAAAGACCTGCCAGAAGGCGGCAGCAGGTTTGATTTCCGGGATCCGAAAATATGGCAGAAACCGGACGGCTCTTACCGCTGTGTCATAGGAAACTGTACGGAGCAGGGAGACGGAAGAATCCTTCTGTACAGCAGTCCGGACGGAATGAACTGGAAATATGAGAAAATACTGGCGGCGAACAACCAGCGCTTCGGCAGAATGTGGGAATGCCCGGATTGCTTTGTGCTGGATGGAAAAGGCGTTTTGCTTACAAGTCCGCAGGATATGCTTCCGCAGGGGTTTGAATATCATAATGGTAACGGTACGCTTTGTCTCATTGGTTCTTATGACGAGAAGACAGATACCTTTACGGAGGAACACGATCAGTCCATTGATTACGGAATCGATTTTTATGCGCCGCAGACAGTCCTTGCGCCGGACGGCAGGAGGATCATGATCGGCTGGATGCAGAACTGGGATACCTGCAATCTTCATACGCCGGAACAGCTGTGGTTCGGACAGATGAGCCTGCCCAGAGAACTTTCCGTACGGAACGGCCGTCTGTACCAGAAACCGGTGAGGGAGCTGGAAGCGCTGCGGGGAGAGGAAGTGCGGCATGGCAATGTGACTTTTACGGATGTGGTGAGGCTTGCCGGCGTTGAAGGACGCAAGGTCGATATGGAAGTGACGGTCCGTCCGGTAGATACGGAGAATATGTATCGCAAATTTGCAGTCCGGTTCGCACAGGATGATGCGCATCAGACTTCCGTCAGCTTCAGGCCGTATGAGTCGATCGTTAAAGTAGACCGGAAGTTTTCGGGTTCCAGAAGGGCGATCATTCATCAACGCCGCTGTCTTGTGAACAGTAAGGACGGAACGATTAAGATGAGGATCATTCTGGATAAGTTCAGTGCGGAAGTTTTTGTAAACGATGGTGAGCATGTACTCACGGCCACTATGTATACCGATCTGGCAGCAGACGGAATTTCTTTCTTTGCCGATGGCGCAGTGTCCATGGATGTGGTAAAATATGAATTGAAATGAAAATGGGTCGAAAGGAGACAGCGGCATGAAAAAGTATGATGTAGTGGCATTGGGGGAACTGTTGATAGATTTTACGGAAAACGGGATTAGCGGGCAGGGGAATCCGGTTTATGAAGCCAATCCGGGAGGCGCACCCTGCAATGTGTTGGCCATGCTGACAAAACTGGGTAAAAAGACCGCATTTATCGGCAAGGTGGGACAGGATATTTTCGGGAACCGGCTTAAAAATACATTGGGAGAAGTGGGAATCGACACGTCGAATCTGGTGATGGCGGAGGATGTCCGTACCACACTGGCTTTTGTGGAAACTTTTCCGGACGGTGACAGGGATTTCTCTTTTTACCGGAATCCGGGTGCGGATATGATGCTGAAAAAAGACGAGATAAAGATGGAACTGGTAAAAGATACGGCTCTCTTTCACTTTGGCACACTGTCCATGACCCATGAGGAAGTAAGGAATGCTACGAAGAAGGCGGTTGCGGCAGCCAGGGAGGCAGGAGCAGTGATTTCCTTTGACCCGAATTTGCGGGAGCCCTTGTGGAGATCGCTGGAGGAAGCAAAGGAGCAGGTTGCCTATGGGCTTTCGCAGTGCGATATACTGAAGATTTCCGATAATGAGATCCAGTGGTTCACAGGCGAAGAGGACTACGATGCCGGCATATGCAGACTGAGAAAGCAGTATGATATTCCGCTGATCATGTTATCAATGGGGAAGGACGGGAGCCGCGCTTATTATAAAGACCTGCGTGTGGAAGTGAAGCCCTTTTTGCAGGAGAAAACGATCGAGACTACGGGAGCGGGAGATACGTTCGGTGCGTGCTGTCTGAATTATGTATTGAAATACGGCTTACACAATATGGATGAGGGGAAGCTGAAGGAGATGCTGACTTTTGCCAATGCAGCGGCATCCATTATCACGACCCGGAAGGGGGCGCTGCGCGTAATGCCGGAGGAAGATGAGGTGAGGGAGTTTATTGAAAAGTTTTAGACAGATTGTTTGTCAGTGAAGGGCAACGCTCCGGCCAAAAGGATTTTGGCGGCAGCGTTGCCTTTTACTGACAAACAATCCGGCTGAATTGCAACCGATTTTTAGAACAAGTTTGGGTAAATGGTTGAAAAACTATGCAAAAGGGTGTAAAATCGACTAGATACAATAGAAAAAGGAACATAGGAGAGCAGATAATGGCACTTAGCAAGAAGCCGGTGACCGGCATGAAGGATATAATGCCTGCGGAAATGCAGCTTAGGGATTATGTGATCGGCATAATTAAGGAAACTTACGGAAAATTCGGTTTTACTTCCATAGAGACACCCTGCGTGGAGAATATTGCGAATTTAAGCAGTAAGCAGGGCGGGGAGAATGAAAAGCTGATCTTTAAGATTTTAAAGCGCGGAGAGAAGCTGAATCTGGAAAATGCTCAGAGTGAAGAGGATTTGGTGGACGGAGGACTGCGTTATGACCTGACCGTACCGTTAGTACGTTATTATTCTAATCATGCCAATGAACTGCCGTCTCCTTTTAAGGCATTGCAGATGGGGAATGTATGGCGTGCCGATCGTCCCCAGAAGGGGCGTTACCGTCAGTTCATGCAGTGCGATATAGATATTTTGGGGGAACCTTCCAATTTGGCGGAAATCGAGCTGATCCTGGCAACTACCACCACACTGGGGAAACTGGGTTTTAAGAATTTCCAGATCCGCATCAACGAAAGACGGATTTTAAAAGCAATGGCGGCGTACAGCGGTTTTCCGGAAGAAACTTACGACCAGGTATTCATTACGCTGGATAAAATGGATAAGATCGGGCTGGACGGAGTATCCGCGGAGCTTGCGGAATGCGGATTTGCTTCGGAAAACATAGAAAAATACCTGGAACTGTTTCAGGGCATGGAAGCGGCAGAGGACGGGCTTTCTTATCTTGCCGGTAAGCTGGAGGGGGTTCTGGAGCCGGAAGTGGAGCAGAGCCTGAAGGAAATCATAGCCAGTGTCCGCGCTACGAAAGCATCGGAGTTTGAAATTGTCTTCGATCCGACATTAGTCAGGGGGATGTCTTATTATACGGGAACCATTTTTGAAATTGCCATGCCGGAATTCGGCGGAAGCTGCGGAGGCGGCGGACGGTATGACAAAATGGTGGGGCGTTTTACGGGCAAAGACGTGCCGGCCTGCGGGTTTTCCATCGGTTTTGAAAGAATTGTCCTGATCATGATGGAAAACGGTTTTCGGATTCCGAAGGAAAATAAGAAAGTCGCTTACCTGATCGAGAAAGGCGTTGCGGTAGAAGAACTTTGCAAAATTATCGCGAAGGCGCAGGAAGAGCGGCTGGACGGTACGCAGGTGCTGGTGGCGCGCATGAATAAGAATAAGAAATTCCAAAAGGAACAGCTGAATGCGGAAGGATACCTGGAATTCCGTGAATTTTATAAAAATCCGTTGAAACAGTAGGGGAAGCGGAAAGCAGGAACGGCAGTTGGAAGTGTGCAGTGACAGGCATGGGAAAAAAGCAGATTGTGAGGAATGATGAGTCATGGCAGAGGCAATGAAAGGATTAAAGAGAACGCACCGCTGCGGCGAGTTATCGGCGGTAAATGCAGGAGAGACGGTAACCGTCATGGGCTGGGTGCAGAAGCAGAGAAATAAAGGCGGCATTATTTTTGTGGATCTGAGGGACCGTTCGGGACTGCTTCAGATCATTTATGAAGAAAGCGACTGCGGGACAGAGAATTTTGCCAAGGCAGAGAAAATGAGAAGCGAGTTTGTAGTGGCGGTAGTGGGAACCGTGGAGAAAAGGGCAGGGGCGGTCAATGAAAACCTTGCTACGGGGGAAATCGAAATCCGTGCGAAAGAAACCCGTATTTTATCGGAAGCAGAGACGCCTCCGTTCCCGATCGAGGCGCAGTCAAAAACAAAAGAAGAGCTGCGTTTAAAATACCGTTATCTGGATCTGCGCAGGCCGGATCTACAGAGGAATCTGATGTTGAGAAGCGCGGTTACGGCAAATATCCGTAAATTCCTGACGCAGGAAGGCTTTTTGGAAATCGAGACGCCGATTCTGGGTAAGTCCACACCGGAGGGGGCAAGGGATTATCTGGTGCCCAGCCGTGTGCATCCGGGGACCTTTTACGGGCTGCCCCAGTCGCCGCAGTTGTTTAAACAGCTTCTGATGTGTTCCGGCTATGACCGTTATTTCCAGATAGCGAAATGTTTCCGCGACGAGGATCTGCGTGCAGACCGTCAGCCGGAATTTACGCAGGTGGATCTGGAACTTTCCTTTGTGGATGTGGAAGATGTCATTGATGTGAACGAGCGGCTGCTGCAGTTTGTCTGCAGGGAAGCAATCGGACTGGATATTACTTTACCGCTTCCGCGTATCAAATGGATCGATGCCATGAACCGCTACGGCTCCGATAAGCCGGATACCCGTTTCGGCATGGAGCTTACCGATGTGTCGGAGACGGTAAAGGAGTGCGGCTTCAGTGTCTTTACCACGGCGTTGGAAAACGGCGGTTCCGTCAGGGGTATCAATGCAAAAGGGCAGGGAAATATGCCCCGTAAGAAAATTGATGCGCTGGTGGATATGGCAAAGGGGTATGGAGCGAAAGGACTGGCATATCTGTGCATCGGGGAAGACGGCAGCTATAAATCTTCTTTTGCCAAATTCATGACGGAAGAAAAGTTAAAGGCTTTGACAGAAGCCATGAACGGGGAAAACGGGGACTTGCTGCTCTTTGCCGCGGATAAAAATAGTATTGTATGGAGTGTGCTTGGCGCCTTGCGCTTAGAGATGGGCAGACAGATGGGATTGATCGATGAAGACCAGTTTCATTTCCTCTGGGTGACGGAGTTCCCCCTGTTGGAGTGGAGTGAGGAAGAGAACCGATTTGTGGCGGTGCACCATCCTTTTACAATGCCGATGGACGAGGATTTGCAGTATTTGGATTCCGATCCGGGCAGGGTCCGCGCAAAGGCGTATGATATTGTATTGAACGGCGTAGAGCTGGGCGGAGGATCGGTCAGAATCTTCCAAAACGATATACAGGAGAAGATGTTTGAGGTATTGGGCTTCGAGAAAGAGGATGCCTATAACCGTTTCGGTTTCCTGTTAAATGCATTTAAATACGGGGTACCACCCCACGCTGGATTGGCTTACGGCTTAGACCGTCTGGTTATGCTTTTAGTACATGCGGAGAGTATCCGTGACGTGATGGCATTTCCGAAGATGAAGGATGCTTCCTGCCTGTTGACCAATGCACCGGATGTGGTAGATGAGACACAGTTAACGGAACTTGGGATTGCACTGGCGGATTCGGTAGAAAATATGGAGAAAGATCTGGATGAAGGGGCAGGTGCGGAAAGTAAAAATTAAGGGCGGAGAATGTTAAAAGTTTATGTAGCGGATACGGCGGCATTATCAGAGGAAAGCGTTTTTTGGGATTATATGGACCGGGTGGATGAAACCCGTCAGGAGAAAGTCTGGCAATGCAGGAATGAAGAAGACCGAAAGAGGAGTCTGCTTGCCGGATATCTGATCCAGGTGGGAATGAAGAATTGGATTGGTGAAGGGGGCGGGCTGCAGGAGAATGCAGCGCCGCTTTCTTTGGCATATACATATGGTGAGAACGGAAAGCCTTTCTTAAAGGATTACGGGGAAGTATGTTTCAGCCTTTCCCATTCGGGAAAGTATGTCATGGGCGCTTTTTCCAATCATGAAGTAGGTATTGATGTGCAGAAACACAGGGCGGCGCGGTTCGGTATGGCGGAGCGGTTTTTCACGGATGAGGACAATGCGCTTTTGGAGCGTCTGGGAGCGGAACATGCCAACGAAAATTTTTACCGGATATGGACGGTGAAGGAATCCTATATGAAGCTGACCGGAGAAGGGATGCGTCAGGGACTGGATGCAACGGTGGTGGAACCGGCAGGAGAAGGGCTGCATTACGGCAGGGTAGTCAGGAAGAACGGGAGAACGGATAATGCTTACTTTGCTATCAGTGACAGACTGGAAGAATACAGCATAGCAGTGTGCAGTTATGATAAAATAGCCGATATAAATATCAAAGAAGTAGAGATCGGATAGACGGATTGGGAGATGAAGGGTTATGAAGGGTTATGAATTTGCGGCAGCAACCGGCCGGAACCATGATGAAAACATGGTACGGAGGGATTTTAATGTGGCAAAGGCAGTAGGAGGTATCCGGTATGGACGGTATTACATGTTCCAGCAGGGTATTACGAAATGGCTGTATATTGATTATAACGATATCGTATGGGTATACAGGAGACTGGAGGATGTGCAGAGCAGGCTGGGCCGCCAGACGACCGGGCAGGAGATTCATACCTTAATGATCGTGACAAAGGATAAGAAAAGAGTCGGTATCTATGTAGGCAGTGAAGAAAATGTGACGGCAGGGCTGAATATCATTCGCCAGCACAATGCATTTGTGGATATCGGATTTGCGAAGGAAAAAGAGGAAAAATATTTATGATCGGAAACGGCGCTATCAGTTCTTACGGAATCCATACCCATGAACATACCGTAACAAAGTGTCTGCATGAGACTTATGATATGAAATCCAAGAGCGGTGCAGCCATGTCCGGCGGAGCCGGCATGGCTGCGGAAAAAACAGCCGGATGGCGGCAGGAGAACTTTTCGTTTGCGGATTTTTGGTCCGGCGGATGGAAGGGATTTGTTTCCAAATCGTTTGAACTTCTGGGTAAAGTGTGGAACGGCGGGCAGGACGCGGGGAAAGGCGCCGGCAGGAGCGCTGTATGGCAGGCGGCGGTATACGGGACGGAAAATGTGTCGGCAGAAAAAAGCGGGCAGACGGCAGGAGTGTCCGTACCGGCGGAGGCATTGGCGGCGGCAGCGGTCAGGGAACAGCCGGAGGCGCGGAGAGGAACGGCCGGAACCGGCAGGGGAGCAGTACCGCAGGCAGAGAGTATATCCGGAGGCATGGCGGATCATTCGAAAGATGCGGCCGGCGGAAGGACATGGAAAAAACAGGCGCAGGTACGGAAGTTTTTCCAGCAGTTCGGAAAAAACGCTGCTGAGACAGGACGGATTGGTGATGCGCAGGGGGAAACAGAAAAAGAGGACGGGGGATCTGCGGAAAGAAACGCCATGGACTTTGCGGTGGGAGACAGCAGTTATTTATTGGATTCTTATAACCGTTCTGGGGAGTACAGCACTTTGGCGAAAGACCGGAGTCTGGAAGGAAAGTTCCGGGCGATGGGATAAACGGAAGTTTGGAAGAAAATTCTGCGCGGCGGAATGAGCGGAAGACTGCGGTGACTTTGATCTGCAGGATTCGCAGGGGTTTTGGTGAAACAGGGCTGCTGCATGAAGTATAGGGCTTCGTGCGGCAGCCTTATTATGTTAGGAATGGAATGTATGTTATGGACAGAAGGATCGGCGCCGCTTATGGTATGGAGTCAAGGATGCCGTCGGCAATGGCCTGGGCAAGTTCGTCAAAGCGTTCGTCGAATATGGCGTTGTCGCTGTCGTTGTTGATAAAACCGGCTTCTATCAGTACGGAAGGCATTTGGGTACGGTTTAAAACAACCAGATTGGTCCGTTCACTGACGCCATGGTTGACGAATCCCAGCGCCTGAAGATTTTCATTGATGTTTTCCGCCATTCTGGCAGCCGTTCCGTAACGGTTGTATACAATGGACTCAATTCCGGTATACTGGTTGGGGTATACGCTGGAATTGCGGTGTATGGAGATGAAATAATCAGCGCCGGCTTCGTTGGCTTTTTCTGCTTTGCGGGCGGGACTGTCGTAAATGTCGGAAGTGCGGGTATAGACGACGTTCATGCCTGCATTCTCTAAAAGGCGGCCGACTGCAAGGGTGAGGCGGAGGGCGTCGTCTTTTTCCTGTCTGCCGTTGTAGGTTGCGCCGGGGTTGGAGCCGCCGTGGCCTGCGTCCAGTGCAATGGTGTATGGCATGGGATCACCTTCTGTGTGTTTAGTTATTTTTATGGTATGAAAAATTTGCGGAAGGGTGCATCTTTTTGGTGGGGTGGGGCGTTGTATTGGTGTAGGGGCCGTGACATCCGTCCCTCACGTGGAGAGCTATGGGGTGGGAGGCTGGGGATGGGCTGGAAGTTGGATGATGGGGATGGGTGATGATGACGGATGGATGATGATGGGGAGGAAGGGGTGAGACGGGATGGTGAGTGATAGGAAGCTGGTGGAGAGGATTCGGCGGGGGGAGCTGGGGGCGTGGGATTTGCTGGCGGAGCGGTATTATGATGAGGTGTTCAGGTATTGCTGGTATCGGACGGGGAATGAGGCGGCAGCGGCGGATTGTACGCAGGAGACGTTTCTGCATGTGATCCGGGGGCTGGCGGGATATGCGGATGAAAATAAGTTCCGGGCGTGGTTGTTCCGGATCGCTTCTAATGTCTGTATGGATTATTTTAGGAAGGAGCGGGTGGTCTGGGTGGGGGATGAGGCGCTGGAGGCACATGGGGCGGAGGATAAGGGAATCGGGCGGGTGGAGGATGCCTGTTTGGTGGAGAAGGCGCTGTCAGAATTGACGCAGCTGCAGCGGGAGGTAGTGGTTCTGAAGTATTATCATGGGTTTAAGATTCGGGAAATCGCACGGCTGCTCGGTATTTCGCTTCCGGCAGCTAAGGCACGGCTGAAACAGGGGATGGATAGGCTGAAGGCGGTAATGGGGCGGGAGGATGGATGATGGCTGTCAGAGTTGGAATAGAATGGAATGGGAGGGGATGAGGGAATGAGATGGAATAAGCGGGAATGGGATTAAGGAGGGGCGAATGAATGGGAGTGAGATGAAACGGGAAGGAGTGGGAAGATGCAGGGAATCAGCAGGGCAGATGAGAAGGCGGTGCGGGGGTTTTTGAACGGGAATCGGGCGCCGGAGACGGACGGGGAGAGGAAGCGGGCAGACTTGGAGTTGTTTAGGGAACGGGTGCGTAGGCTGCCGGTGTGCAGGGAGAAGTCGTTTCCGGTAAGGATGTGGGAACAGGCGGCTTTTGTGCATCCGGTGAGCTGGGCGATGCAGATCGTATTTTTGGTTTTGGCCGTCTGGATGGTGGGGTACTGGGGCGGAGAGCTGGCTGTTATGGGGATATCGGCGATGGTGCCGCTGTTTGCCGTCGTGGGCGGTTTTGAACTGTCGAAGACGGTGTTTTATCATATGTGGGAGCTGGAGAGGAGCTGCCGGTATGATACGAGGAAAATTGCAGCCATGAAATTGTTTTTGTTCGGTTTGTGCGATATGGCGGCACTGGCGTTCTTTTCCCTGCTGGTTTATGGGGAAGGCGGGGATTTTGTGCAGATCTGTATGCTGGTGCTGGTGCCGTTTAATCTGTCTGCAGGGATGTATCTGTTTGTGATGGAGCGGTTTCCGGTGCGGAGCGGAAATGTGTTTCTGGCAGGGCTGGGATGTGTGATGTCAGGAGGACAGACGGTATTCTGGAGTCAGTGGAAAAGGGAAGCCGTCGGGATAGACGGGCCGGGGAGCGGTGTGATATTGGCTGTAAGCCTGTTGTTTCTGGCTGGTATGGCAGTACGGTTCTGCAGGGAGAAAAACAGGGAGGATGAAATATTATGGAACTTAGATTAGACCGTGTGACAAAGAAGTATGGAAGAAAGCTGGCAGTGGACCGGCTGAGCGCCATGATGGACCGGGGAGTGTATGGTCTGTTAGGAGCGAACGGGGCAGGTAAAACAACCCTGATGCGTATGGTGTGCGACATACAGACGCCTACCGAAGGGGAAATTCTTCTGAATGGGACACCGATACGGGATATGGGGGAGGAATACCGGAACCTGCTCGGATATCTTCCGCAGAATTTCGGTTATTATCCGGATTTTACGCCGTGGCGTTTCATGCTGTATATAGGGGCGCTGAAAGGTCTGTCCAAAGGGGCGGCAAAGGAAAAGTCCATGGAGCTTTTAGGGGAAGTGGGACTTTTGGAGGTGCGGAATAAGAAGATTAAGACGTTTTCGGGCGGAATGAAGCAGCGGCTTGGAATCGCACAGGCAATGCTGAACGATCCGGAAATACTGATTCTGGACGAGCCGACGGCCGGTCTGGACCCGAAAGAGCGGGTGAGGTTCCGCAACCTGATCAGCGCCATGGCACAGAACCGTCTGGTACTGTTCTCTACCCATATTGTTTCAGATATAGAATATATTGCGAAAAAGATACTGGTCATGAAGGACGGACAGGTGATTCAGGAGGGGAATTCGCAGGAATTATTGAAAACGGCGGAAGGGAAAGTATGGGAATGCATCGTTTCTGCGGCGCAGGCGGACGATATGGTACAGCGGTTCAATGTGGGAAATCTGAAAAACATGGAGGACGGAAGGGTGCTGCTGCGCATCGTTTCGGAGGAAAAGCCCGCAGAAGGGGCCAGACGGGCGGAACCGACGCTGGAAGATGTGTACCTGTATTATTTTAAAGAATAAGTACAAGACAAATGGCAGTATAGAGGCAGAAAGGAGCAGCAGGGAGTGATGGCAGTGTTGATG
Source organism: uncultured Lachnospiraceae bacterium (assembly GCA_910579935.1). Classification (GTDB taxonomy): domain Bacteria; phylum Bacillota; class Clostridia; order Lachnospirales; family Lachnospiraceae; genus Kineothrix. The sequence goes on along the minus strand of CAJTVQ010000024.1, from coordinate 31,381 downwards.
AAGTATGAATTAGGGAAAATTTTTCATAAGAAAATGGTATATACGGCATTAGTATTTTTGGTTTTTTTTAATATGATGAGTTACAGCCGGATGGGGGGCGCGAAAGATAATTTCATGACGCCGGACGGGAGGTTTTTTGGAGGAAGGGAAGCAATCCGGTATATGCAGGAATTTGACCGTAATTACAAAGGAGCGTTGACCGATGAAAAAATAAAAGCGGTTTATCTGGAGGCTTATCCGGAAGAGGTCATAAAAAGTGCAAAGGAAGATTATTTTTATTCCATGTGTCTTCCCGATATTTATTATTATATCGACGGGAGAATGACCGGTGAAAGCATGGAACTGGAACATATCATTAAGCCGGATATGGGGGAAGTCCGTCTGGGGTATCATAAAAGCTATTCCATGATGATGTTTTACATGTTTAATGTGATGCTGGTAGTGGGATGCGTGATCGTGATCGCCATAGCTCCGGTTTTTGCCGAGGAATATTCCAAAGGGACGGATGCGGCCATTCTGACGGCAAAATATGGAAAAACACTGGCGCTAAAGGCAAAGCTGGCGGCTTCTTTTCTGTTCAGTTTCCTGTTGTTTACGGCAGTGGCGGCTGTAAACGGTATCCTGTTTCTGACAACGTACGGGACTGAGGGGTGGGATACCAGTGTGCAGGTGGATTTTATGAAGCGTAACTGGGATATACCTTATGAGATGAACTATGGGCAGCTGACGGGTTATGCGGTTCTGATGTGGCTGGTGGCGTGTCTGCTTCTGACAGGGATTACATTGTTTGTATCGGTCTGCTGCAATACGTCTTTTGCCGCGGTAATCCTTGCAGCAGCCTGTTATGTGGTGCCGGTATGGTTTCCGCTGGCGGGATGGGTCAAGACAGTGATGCCCGCTTATCAGATGAATGCCAATACCGTACTGGATATGGGATATGTGTCTGTATGCGGGCAGAAAATCATGCCACTGTGGATCGCAGTGGCGGCATCCATAGTGGCAGTCGCAGGATTCAGTCTGTGGGCAAAAAAGAAATTTGCCGGACACCAGGTGAAATAACCGCTGCAACGCTTAACGAAATGACATTGCAGGCAGATACATCGTTTTTCAGTAACTCAGTTCATTGGAAATCTCTGCTGACGAAGAAGGCTCCGCAGACGCGCCGGCGGCTGCCGTATCCGGATGACAGTTCGTGCAGGGAGTGTAGCCGGCATTCATGATCTTGGCACTGGTGGTGGTCATTTCGGAACGTTTGTCCGCGGCAATGTTTGCCGCATAGGGACAGTCCGGCGTGTGGAATAGCGCAGAACCCAGATCCATGACATAAGGAAGTTCGGTATCTGCACCGGCGGCACTATCCGCTGCAGGAGCTGCGTCAGAAGGAACTGCCGTATCTTCTGCAGGAGCGCCGGCCGTTTCACTGGCTGCGGCTTCGTCAGCATCTGCCGAGGAACTGCCGGAAGAACCGGAAGCTTCCGATTCGGATGCGGTTTCTTCCGATTCCTGCATTTTTGGAAGTTCTATTAAATTATTATTTTCGTCATAAACCAGACGGGATTCATCTTCCGGGGCATCCAGCTGTGCCAAAGCCTGGACGGAATCGGGAGTAAAGCGTTTGCCGCTGTATTCCGCGTACAGGATGATTCCGACTAAAGCGACGGTTCCTGCAATAAGCAGTCCCAACAGAGTATAAACAATTCGTTTTAAAATTTTCATGGTTTTATTGTCCTTAGTAATCTTTTTATTAATTTCTTTTATTTTATCATTCTAAATATGTTTTTTCAACAGAAATATCCCCTCTTTACAAACATTTCCGATTGGAATATAATCGGTACAGATTGGAAAGGTGAAAGGATATGAAAGCGAAGCAGAAGAAAAAATCTTACGAAATCGACATGTGCCATGGGCCGCTGCTCGGAAAAATACTGTTGTTTTCCGTTCCGCTAATGCTGTCCGGAATTTTGCAGCTGCTGTTCAACGCGGCGGATGTGGTAGTGGTCGGCCGGTTCGCGGGGAGCCAGTCTTTGGCCGCGGTAGGTTCCACCAGTTCCCTGATCAATCTGCTGGTGAATCTGTTTATCGGGCTTTCCGTGGGCTCCAATGTGCTCATAGCCCGTTATTACGGCGGCGGGCAGGAAAAAGAAGTGAGCGATACGGTACATACGGCCATACTTCTCAGTATCATCAGCGGACTGATTCTGTGTGTCATGGGAGTGGTACTGGCGAGACCGCTTCTGGAACTGATGGGGACACCGGAGGATGTGCTGGACAAGTCGGTATTGTATATGCGGATTTATTTTCTCGGAATGCCGGTTCTGCTGTTGTATAATTTTGGAAGTTCCATCCTGCGTGCGATCGGGGATACGCAGCGGCCGCTTTATTATCTGTCCGCGGCGGGTGTGATCAACGTGATGCTGAATTTATTTTTCGTTATTGTACTGCATATGGATGTGGCCGGGGTGGCGTTGGCTACCGTTCTGTCCCAGTGTGTATCCGCGGTATGCATTGTCCGGTGTTTAATGAAATGCGAAGGGAGTTTCCGGCTGTATCCGGGGCGGCTGCACATTTATAAGGATAAGTTGCTTCGTATTGCCAGAATCGGGCTGCCGGCAGGGATGCAGGGGGCGATCTTCTCCGTATCGAACGTGCTGATACAGTCTTCGGTCAATTCTTTCGGTTCCGTTGCCATGGCGGGGAATACGGCGGCTTCCAACGTGGAAGGTTTTGTTTATACGGCCATGAATGCGATGCATCAGACGGCGGTAAGCTTTACCAGCCAGAATTTCGGAGGGAAGCAGTATGGCAGGATCAATAAGGTGCTGGCGGAATGTCTGGTCATCGTAGTTTTGATCGGGCTCGTGATGGGAAACGGCGTCATGCTGTCTGGCCGGCAGATTCTTGGAATTTATTCTTCGGACGGGGAAGTCATTGAGTATGGAATTCTGAGAATCAGTATCATCTGTACGACTTACTTTCTGTGCGGGGCCATGGACACGATGGTAGGAGCCATCCGCGGGCTGGGGTATTCGGTCATGCCGATGATCGTATCCCTGTTAGGCGCCTGCGGTTTTCGGATTTTATGGATCATGACGGTATTTCAATGGAATCGTTCACTGCAGACCCTTTATATCTCGTACCCCATTTCATGGGGCATTACGTTTATGGTTCATGTGGTTTGCTATATTGCGGTGCGGAAGCATATTAAGAAGATTTTAGGAGCTGCCGATTGAAACTTGTGAAGAGTATAAATTTTCAGATGCAAAGCGGAGAAATGGGGCCTGCAGCAGGGCTTTGACGGATAGTTCATTAGGAGAGACGGAGGCGGAATCAGGATGAAGAATGAAAACAAAAAGTATGACACCGTTATTTTTGATTTGGACGGCACACTTCTGAATACACTGGAAGATTTGAGGGACAGCGTCAATTATGCGTTGGAAAGCGCCGGGATGCCTGTGCGCTCAATGGAGCAGATCAGGAAATCCGTAGGAAACGGCATAAAACGGCTGATGGAGCTTGTAGTGCCGGACGGATTGGAAAATCCGCGTTTTGATGAAGTTTTTGACACGTTCCGCAGTTATTACGGACTGCATTGCAACGATAAGACGGCTCCGTACCCTCATATTATGGAACTTTTGAAAGAACTGAAGGAAAAGGGATACCAAATGGCGATTGTTTCCAATAAATATTACGACGGTGTGCAGGAACTGAAACGGCTTTATTTCTCCGACTATATACCGGTGGCCATAGGGGAAAGGGAAGGAATACGTAAAAAACCCGCACCGGATACGGTGCTGGCGGCACTGGAAGAACTGGGCAGCAGCAGGGAGCGGTCCGTGTATGTGGGGGATTCCGAGGTGGATATTGCCACGGCGGCGAATACGGGAATGGACTGTATCGCGGTTGCATGGGGATTCCGTACAAGGGAAGAACAGGAAAAGGCCGGCGGCAGGGTATTTGCCGACGACCCTTTGGATATCTTAAACCTGATATGATTTTGCAAGCAGCCGGATGGTTTATTCATGTCCGGACGCGGAGGAAGGGGATTCCTTTTTTCCGCTTTCGGAATCTTCGCCGGTTTCCCGTTTTTCTTCTTCCGCGGGAGCTGTGCCGGAACCGGATTCGTCTTCGTTTTCCGTGCTGTCTTGCGAATCACTGTTTTCGTCTTCCGGCAGTGTCATTAAGACCTTGCTGATGCGGTTATGACTGATGCCTTTTACCTGCAGGGTAATGCCGGATTCGGTGACGATGGTTTCCTCGTCTTCCGGCAGGCGGTCCAGGCATTCGATGATCAGGCCGCCGATGGAATCATAGTCTTCCGAGTCAAGAGAAGTATCCAGGGCATCGTTGATATCATCCAGTTTCATGCTGCCTTCCACCAGATAAATATTATCCTCGATCTGCTGGATCAGTTCTTCCTCGTCTGCATCATATTCGTCGCGTATTTCACCGACGATTTCTTCCAAAAGGTCTTCCAGTGTGATCATTCCCACCGTGGCTCCGTATTCGTTCAGGACAAACGCCACATTTGCGGTAATTTCCCGCATCTCGATCATCAAATCCGCCGTTTTCTTATATTCATAGGTGTAATAGGCTTCCCGCATGATATTTTTGATCTGGAAATTTTCTTTTTCCGTAAGCAGAATGAAATCCTTGATATTAATGAGGCCGATGACGTTATCTTTGTCGTCTTCATAAACGGGCAGCCGGGTATACATATATTCTTTAAAAACAGAGAGCACTTCATCATAGGTCATATTCTGGTTGACGCTGACCATGTCAATACGGGGAATCATGATATCTTTTGCCACGGCATCGCTGAAGTCAAAAACGTTATAAATCATTTCCCGTTCTTCGGATTCGATGACGCCGTCCTCATGGCTGACATCCACATAGGTCTTCAATTCATTTTCCGTCATCAGACTTCCCTTTTTATTGGTATCAATATGCAGGAGCACGGAAATGCCGATGGAAAGTTTATCCACAATAAAAACGATGGGCGTAAAAAGTTTCATCAGGGCGAGGATAATTCCCGAATAGGTCATGGAAATCTTTTCAGCATACAGCATGGCAGTATTTTTGGGAATGATTTCTCCGAAAATGAGAATGGTCAGAGTAAGAACACCGGTAGCAATCCCCACTGCATAACTTCCGAAGGTTTTCGTCGCCACTATAGTGGTCAGGGAAGAGGCAGTCAGATTGACGATGTTGTTACCTATGAGAATGGTACTTAACATTTTACTGTAATGATCTAAAATTTTCAAAACATTGGCGGCAGCGGTCTTTCCTTCATCGGCAAGGGTTTTCAGTTTTACCCTGTTCACGGTGGACAGAGCGGTTTCCGCAGAAGAAAAGAAGGCCGACAGGCCGACTAGTGCAAGAATAATAGCAAGTTGTATGACACCAGTGGTATCCAAAGTTTCATCACTCCTTATGTAATAGAATTTTTTGGTAATATATATGAAATATTACTATATAGTTGTATGGCTGTCAAGGGTTGGACGGAATGCCGGCGAAAATCCGTAACTGTTTGGCGCTGCCTGTCACCACCAAACAATCTGCCCGAATTGTTAGGTAAATTCATTTTCAGGTTTTTGCCGTGAGGAAGCTGCTGTGAAAATCCATAAAAACAAAGGCATTTATAGAAGACAGCAGAATATACATATAAATATGAAAATACCAAAAGGAGCAGGTGCATATATGGAAAAAACAGGGAGGATGGAGCCGCGGAGGCGTGAAGGGATGGAAGAAAAAAATATGAAAAGCGGCGAAGGCGTGATTTTTATGCTGAAATGTCTGCTGGTTTCTTACATACTGACGGCGGGGCTTCTGCTTTTGCTGGCGCTCATGCTGTATCGTTTCGGGTTAAAGGAAAATATCGTGAATATCTGCATTATCGCAATTTATGTGATCGTGACATTTCTGGCTGGAATGATGGTGGGGAAACGGGTGCAGAGCAGGCGGTTCTTATGGGGATTTCTGATGGGGATTTTGTATTTCGTGGTGCTGGCGGCGGTTTCCCTTGCAGTGAACCGCAGTATTCAGGATGTGGCAAATAACTGCGTTACGGTTTTCCTGCTGTGTGCCGGAAGCGGTATGCTGGGGGGAATGGTGAGCTGACGTGCATGAAGAAATTGGCCTGGCGGTTGCAGCAATATGCGGATCTGGAGGCAGGCAGGGGAAAACCACCGGACATATGCACTTAATCGCCCATAAATTGTGGCGGCTGCCTTTTATAATTCAGAGGGACGATAGTAGTTAAGCTGTCGCCCCCTGAAATATCCCTTTTTTCTTTCCGATGGACGTACACTGCAAAAAAGGTTACATCAAAATAAAATCTTTCGCTTCTTTTGCGGTGATATAGCGTCCTAAAATGATACTGGCGTCCTGAATTGGACTGAATTTTAATGCACGGCCTTGCAGTTCAAGTAATGTAAAATTATCCGGATTTTTCTTCTTCTTGCGAAATGTTTGAACTGAAATACATAATAGATTTGCGAGACGTTCATCAGATATCTGCCGCTTCATTTTCAAAAGTATAGTCATATCGTTCTTAGGAACTGTTAAGAAATAAATCTTTACATTTGACTTGTCTGAGTCCGCAAATGCCGCGTTGTCATCAGTCGTCGATGCCCGCATCGACTCCATCTTCCGCCTTGCCTTTGTGAACTCATCCTGCGTCAAAGTGTAAAGTTATTTCTTAACAGTTCCTAAAAGCAAAAGAAATGAGATATAAAAAAATGAGTATTGGAATTGTAGAAGAAAACAAAATATTAAGGAAGTGGTCACTCATAAATTTATGGTTTTCAAATCCCGTTTATCTTGTTTGCGTTTTTCATACGAGCCTGAGTCCGGCGTTTCCCGAAGACCTGAATCGCAAGGCAGCCTCAGGATCGGGACAGAGGCAGGGCAGCCAGAAACTGAAAATTGATTTCCGTGATTTTCTGCAAAAAAAGCTTTTCCTGCGAAAGAAACTGTGCTATACTACAATAAGTTTATGAACGTAAGGAGGCTTAGCGATGAAGCATATTAAGACATTGAGCACGAGAGATTATAAAGAATCCATGAAAAAGGGCGGATGCGGCGAGTGTCAGACTTCCTGCCAGTCAGCCTGCAAGACATCCTGCACCGTAGGCAATCAGAGCTGCGAAAAGGTGAAATAACAGGTTGGGAATAAGAAATTCGTAAGCAGCGATTTACGTCGCTGCTTATTATATGCACGGGAGTACCGTGTAATATGAAAAAAAGAATTAAAAACAGCAGAAGCCCGGACAGCGCCCAGAGGAACTTATGGCTGCGAAGCAGGCAGAAGTTTTTCTGCCGAAACGGTGCCGGGAGGGCGGATGCGGTACTGGAATCAGAAAGGAATTGAAAAAGTGGTACATCAGTATAAAAATAACGGCTACAACATCATACTGGATGTGAACAGCGGTTCCGTACATGTGGTGGATGACATCGTATATGATTTGACGGGAATCGTGGAAGGACTGTTGGAAAAGGGATGCAGCGCGGAAGGCGGGGAACTGGAACGCCGGATGGACGAAGACGGTCTTACGGGGAGACTGCCCTATGCGAAAGAAGAAATACGTGAAGCGCTGGAAGAAATTTTGGAACTGAAGGAAGCCGGAATGCTGTATGCGCCGGATATTTATGAAAATTATATCGGGGATTTCAAGAAACGGGAGACAGTGGTCAAAGCGCTTTGTCTCCATATTGCCCATGACTGTAACCTGGCCTGCCGTTACTGTTTTGCGCAGGAAGGGGAATATCATGGAAGAAGGGCGCTGATGAGTTTTGAAACAGGGAAAAAGGCGCTGGATTTCTTAGTAGCAAATTCCGGAAACAGGGTGAACCTGGAAGTGGATTTCTTCGGCGGGGAACCGTTAATGAACTGGCAGGTGGTCAAAGACCTGGTGGCCTACGGAAGAAGCCTGGAGGAACCCAATCACAAGAAATTCCGTTTCACCCTGACGACCAACGGAGTGCTTCTGGATGATGAAGTGATGGAGTTTGTGAATAGGGAAATGGCGAATGTGGTTCTGAGTATCGACGGGCGCAAGGAAGTTCATGACAGGATGCGGCCGCACAGGGGAGGACAGGGCAGTTACGAAGAGATTGTTCCGAAGTTCCGGAAGCTGGCGGAGAGCCGGGAACAGACGAACTATTACGTGCGCGGTACCTTTACCCGTTATAATCTGGATTTTGCGGAGGATGTGGCGCATCTGGCGGATCTGGGCTTTGAGCAGATATCGGTGGAACCGGTGGTGGCGCAGCCGTCGGATGATTATGCTTTGCGGGACGAGGATCTGTACAAGCTGCTGGCAGAGTACGACAGGCTGGCGGTAGAACTGCTGGAACGGAGGAAAGCGGGCAGACCGGTGAACTTTTTCCATTTCATGATCGATCTGGAGGGAGGTCCCTGTGTGGCCAAGCGGCTGTCCGGCTGCGGCTCCGGAACGGAATATCTGGCGGTGACGCCGTGGGGGGATTTATATCCCTGCCATCAGTTCGTCGGAAATGAGGAATTCCTGATGGGAAATGTGGAGGAAGGCGTGAAACGTACCGATATCAGGGATGAATTCAAGACGTGCAACGTTTACGCGAAGGAAAAGTGCAGCAAATGTTTTGCAAAATTTTACTGCAGCGGCGGATGTGCGGCGAATTCCTATAATTTCCACGGGAATATCAACGATGCCTATGATTTGGGCTGTGAATTGCAGAGGAAGCGCGTGGAATGTGCGATTATGATAAAAGCTGCATTGGCAGAGTAAAAGCAGAGTAAAAAGGAGAGTAAGGAAAATGAAAAAGAACAAAGCAATCGTGACCCTGCTGGTTATGGTCCTGCTTCTTTGCGGATTTAGTTATACCGCGGTAGAGGGTATCGGAACCGAGAAGGCGGGGGCGGCATCCGGTATTAAGCTGGGACTGGACCTGGCCGGAGGTGTAAGCATTACGTATCAGGTGGTAGGGGAAGGAGATCCTTCCGCGGAGGATATGGCGGATACGATTTACAAGCTGCAGCGCCGTGTGGAGTCTTACAGCAACGAATCGCAGGTATATCAGGAGGGCAGTGACCGGATCAATATCGAGATTCCGGGAGTGTCCGATGCCAATGCGATACTGGACGAGCTTGGCAAGCCCGGCTCGCTGATGTTTTTGGATTCTGCACAGAACGTGGTGCTGACCGGTACGGACGTGGCGGATGCGCGGGCGGCAACCCAGCAGGATCAGATGGGAAACAGTGAATTTGTGGTGGCGCTGACGATGACCGATGAGGGACGGGTTAAGTTTGCCGAAGCGACGAGGGCGGCTTATCCTACGAATGATATTATTTCCATTGTATATGACGATACAGTCATCAGTACTCCCAGGGTGCAGGCGGAAATAACGGACGGCCAGGCAGTCATCACCGGTATGGCTTCCTTTGAAGAGGCGGAACGGCTGGCTACCACGATCCGTATCGGCGGCCTGAAACTGGAACTGGAAGAACTCCGTTCCAATGTAGTAGGGGCACAGCTTGGCTCCACGGCGATTGCTTCCAGTCTGAAAGCGGCTGCGGTAGGGTTTGTATTGGTAGTTATATTTATGATCGCGGTTTATTTTATCATGGGTCTGGCAGCCAGCCTTGCCCTTGGTATCTATACTGCTTTAATCGTTGTTTTGCTGAATTTGTTTGAAATTACACTGACGCTTCCGGGTATAGCGGGTATTATCCTTTCCATAGGGATGGCAGTGGATGCCAATGTCATTATTTTTGCCAGAATAAGGGAAGAACTGGCAACTGGCAAAACCGTACAGTCAGCTATTAAAATCGGGTTTGAAAAGGCGTTTTCTGCTATCCTGGACGGAAATGTCACGACGCTGATCGCTGCGCTGGTGTTAGGGATCAAAGGTTCCGGTACGGTAAAGGGATTTGCGCAGACCCTGGCGTTAGGTATTGTGCTGTCCATGTTTACGGCCCTTGTCATTACCAAGCAGCTTTTGAAAGCGTTGTATGCGGCAGGGCTGAAGAGCGAGAAGATTTATGGTGTGGGAAAGGAAAAGAAGATGATCAGCTTCCTTTCCAAAAAGGCGGTGTTCTTTGCGGTTTCCCTGGTGGTTATCGTGGGCGGTTTTGTAGTAATGGGGATCAATCATTCTTCAAAGGGAAGCGCCCTGAATTACAGTCTGGAATTTGTGGGCGGTACTTCTACCAATGTGGTATTTAACGAAGATATGTCCATAGAGGATATTGATGTGAAGGTGGTTCCCTACATTGAAACAGTGACCGGCGACGGCAACGTACAGACGCAGAAAGTGGCAGGGACCAATGAGGTGATTTTTAAAACAAGGACGCTGACGGTGGAAGAAAGGGAACGGTTCAAGGATGCCATGGTAAGTAATTTCTCCGTGGATGCGGAAAAGATTACGGCGGAGACCATCAGCTCTACCATCAGCAAGGAAATGCAGTCGGATGCCATTGTTGCCATTCTGATCGCGACGGTATGTATGCTGATCTACATCTGGTTCCGGTTCAAGGATATCCGGTTCGGCGCCAGTGCGGTGGCGGCTTTGCTGCATGATGTATTGGTGGTACTTGCTTTCTATGCGGTGGCAAGGGTGTCGGTCAGCAGTACGTTTATCGCCTGTATGCTTACCATTGTGGGTTATTCCATCAATGCGACCATCGTTATCTTCGACCGTATCCGTGAAAATATGGCGCTGATGGGCAAAAAGGATGATCTGCAGGAGATGGTGAACCGGAGTATCAGTCAGACGCTGTCAAGGAGTATCTTTACTTCCCTGACTACGTTCTTTATGGTGGCTTCGCTTTATGCGTTCGGTGTGACCAGTATCCGTGAATTTGCCCTGCCGCTGATGGTTGGTATTGTGTGCGGTACTTATTCTTCCGTATGCATCACGGGGGCATTGTGGTATGTGCTTCGGACGAAGGTGGGGAAGAAAGAAGAGGACGGCGGGAAGAATGCCGGGAAAAAAGTAAAAGGCAGGGCATAGAAGGGGCCGGGGGTACTTTCTCCGGTCGGGATGTGCGGCTGTAATGACTGCGGCGGCTTTCCTCCGGTCTGCTTCTGCATGGGAATGAAGATACGATACGTCGTTTTTGCGAACAGATTTTCATTTTCCATACAGAAACAGACCGGAGGAAAGCCGCCGCAGTCATTACAGCCGCACATTCGGCCGGAGAAAGTCCTTCGTAACAGCAGTACGGTGTAAACGGCGGGGTTTTTGACTTTTGCGGGCAGACTATGCCGTATTTTTAGCAGAGGGAAAAGCCGGGGGTAAAGGGGAAGGAAACAGAAGAGGGAAAGCGGAATAAAAGACGGATATGAAAGATGACATAGAAGACGGATATAGAAGAAAAAAGATGTAGGGAAGAAGAAGGAAAGGAGCGGGAAGATGGCACAGTGGTTTATTGCGGCGAAAAGGGCGGATTTTGACGGGATAGCGGAAAGGTTTCATATCGATCCGGTGCTGGCCAGGATCATACGGAACCGGGATGTGGTGGGGGATGAGGAGATTCGGAAGTATCTGTGGGGGAGTCTTGCGGATCTGTATGAGCCGCGGCTTTTGAAGGATATGGATAAGGCGGTGGGGCTGCTGCAGGAGAAAATGGAACAGGGGGTGAAAATCCGTATCATCGGCGATTATGATGCGGACGGTATCTGTTCTACATATATTTTGGTAAAGGGGCTGGAGGTATGCGGCGCGGAAGTGGATACGGTGATCCCGCACCGGATGAAGGACGGTTACGGGCTGAATGATGCTTTGATCGAGGAGGCGGCAGGAGACGGGATAGATACCATTGTGACCTGTGATAACGGGATTGCGGCAGGAAAGCAGATAGCCCGTGCAGGGGAACTGGGAATGACGGTTATCGTTACGGATCATCACGAAGTGCCTTATGAGGAGCGGGAGGACGGGAGTCGTGTGTTCCTGCTGCCGGAAGCGGCGGCGGTGGTGGACCCGAAGCAGGAGGGGTGCGCTTATCCGTTTAAAAATATATGCGGTGCGGTGGTGGCGTATAAGCTGGTACAGCAGTTGTTTACCGGTGTGTTCGGAGAGGGCGGGAAATGCGGGGAGCTGCTGGAAGAACTGTTGGAAATCGCGGCTTTTGCCACGGTGTGCGACGTGATGGAATTAAAGGATGAGAATCGAATTTTGGTAAAATGCGGGCTGGAACGTATGAGGCATACAAAAAATACGGGGCTTAAGGCACTGATAGAAGTCTGCGGGCTGGAGGGGAAGGAATTGTCGGCTTATCATATCGGGTTTATTCTCGGGCCATGCATGAATGCCACGGGAAGGCTGGATACTGCCAAAAGGGCGCTGGCGCTTCTGCTAAGCAGGGACAGGGCAGAGGCGGTACGTATTGCCTCGGAATTGAAGGATCTGAATGACAGCCGGAAAGAAATGACGTCCGAAGGCGTGCGTGAGGCGGTGGATCTGATAGAGGGCAGCAGCTTAAAGGAGGATAAGGTGCTGGTGGTGTATCTGCCGGACGTGCATGAAAGCCTGGCGGGAATTATCGCCGGGAGAATCCGTGAAAAGTACGGGAAACCGGCTTTTGTGCTGACCATGGGGGAAGATGGCGTGAAAGGTTCGGGACGTTCCATCGAAGGGTATCATATGTATGAAGAAATGACTGCCTGCAAAGAATGTTTTACCAAATACGGCGGGCATAAGATGGCGGCAGGACTTTCCATGGAAGAAGAGATGGTGGAGGTATTCCGCAGGAAGCTGAATGAACGATGCCGGCTGACGGAAGAAGATTTTGAAGAGAAGGTGCATATTGATGTGGCGATGCCGTTATCCTATCTTACAAAACCGCTGGTGGAGCAGCTGGCGCAGCTGGAGCCTTTCGGGGTGGGCAACACGAAGCCGGTGTTTGCCCAGAAGGATGTGCATATCCTGAGCGGGAGGATTCTCGGAAAGAACCGGAATGTGGGAAAGTATCAGATCACGGACGGGAGCGGGAACTATTATGATATGGTGTATTTCGGGGATCTGGAGGCTTTTCATGGATTTCTGGCGGAAAAGGCGGGGGAGTATATGGTAAACCGCCTGTACTGCGGGGAGCGGGTGGATCTTCCGGTGTGCATTACTTATTATCCGGATATTAACCGGTATGGGGGGAAGGAGAGTCTGCAGATTGTGATGCAGCATTATCGGTGAGGGGATTCAGGAGCTTGATATTTTGAAAAAGGATAAGTCCGTATGTGCCGAAGTGACTTTATCCTTTAGCGCTGTTGTGCAGCAACTTAAAAAAGGAGGCAGAAAAATGGATGTTACAGGATTTGAATGGACGAGGGAGCCGGAAAGCTATAAAGTGAATCATGATACGGTTGAGATTGTTACAAAACCGCATACGGACTTGTGGCAGAGGACGTACTATCATTTTCGGAATGACAATGCGCCCGTGTTTCAGAGGGAGACAGAAGAAAAGTATTTTAGTTTTGTGGTGAAAACAGAATTTGGGGAGAGCCATCAAAGGTTTGACCAGTGCGGGATCGTCATGTACCTGAACAGTGAAAACTGGCTGAAAGCTTCCGTGGAATATGAAAACGGGGAGTATCAGCATTTGGGGAGCGTGGTAACGAATCAGGGGTACTCTGACTGGGCGACGACGGTGATAGATGCTTCCGTGAAGACGATGTGGTATCGGTTCAGCCGGAGGGAAGATGATTATTGTATCGAGTGTTCCGCGGACGGGATATCTTTTCAGCAAATGCGTATCTGCCATATGCATGCCGGAAATGGAAAAATACGATTCGGCATCTATGCCTGCTCACCGGAAGAGTCTTCTTTTAAAGCGGTATTTTCCGGAATGCAGATTCTGGACTGCCAGTGGAAGGCGCATGACGGGCAGCAGCCGGACGAGGAATCAGGGGCTGCCAGGGTGTGAGCGGTGACGCGGAAGGACGATGGCATGGGCAATCATTTTTCCCGATTGATTTTGGACAGGGAAACGGATATACTTTGGGTAAGGAACTTTCGGCGGGAGGAGGCGTAAGGCATGGCAAGAACGGTCAGTATAGGAAGTCAGGATTTTGAGATGATTCGTCGGGAAGGGTATTTTTATATAGATAAAACGAACTTTATACGGGAATGGTGGGAAAGCGGAGACAGTGTGACGCTGATTACCAGACCAAGGCGTTTCGGGAAGACTTTGAACATGAATATGCTGGAGAAGTTTTTTTCCGTGGAGTATGCGGACAGGAGTGACCTTTTTGAAGGACTTTCCATATGGGAGGAAGAAAAATACCGCAGTCTGCAGGGAACATATCCGGTTCTTTTTTTCAGCTTTGCGGATATTAAGGAGACTTCTTTTGCACAGGCACGGAAAAAAATATGCCGCATTATTAAGGAGCTTTATAATCGGTACGATTTTCTGCCGGAATCGGACCGGATGAATGAAAGCGAAAAAAAGGATTTTGCCCATATATCCGCAGATATGGAGGATAACGAAGCATCGTTTGCGTTAAAGGCATTGTCCGGTTATCTGTCGCGTTATTACGGCCAAAAGGTGATTATTTTTCTGGATGAATACGATACTCCCATGCAGGAGTCCTATGTACATGGGTATTGGAAAGAACTGGCTGCTTTTACCAGAAGCCTGTTTAATTCTACGTTTAAAACGAATCCCTATTTGGAGCGTGCCGTTATGACAGGGATTACAAGGGTCAGCAAAGAGTCTATCTTTTCGGATCTGAATAATCTTGAAGTAGTAACAACAACTTCGGATGCATATGCAGACTGTTTTGGTTTTACGGAAGAAGAAGTATTTGCATCCCTGGAAGAATTTGGATTATCCGGTCAGAAACAGAAGGTAAAAGACTGGTATGATGGATTTACCTTTGGGGAAAGAAAGGATATTTACAATCCATGGTCCATTATTCATTTTCTTGATAAAGGAAAAGTGGGGGCTTATTGGGCGAATACAAGCTCTAACAGCCTTGTGGGAAAGCTGATAAGGGAAGGCAGTCCGGAGGTAAAGAAAACTTTTGAGCGTCTGATGCGGGGAGAGAGCATCTGGATAGAGATAGACGAACAGATCGTCTATGACCAGTTATCCGAAAAAAAGAATGCCGTTTGGAGTTTTCTGCTTGCCAGCGGTTACCTGAAAGTGAAAAATTTTGAAGCCGATGTTACGGAATATGGGGAATGGAAACAGGAATACGAGCTTGCGATAACGAATTTCGAAGTCCGGACTATGTTCCGCAGTATGGTGAAAGGCTGGTTTGACCATGCATCTTCCGACTACGGCGATTTTATCCACGCGCTGCTGCTGGGGGATGTAAAAGCAATGAATGTTTATATGAATAAAGTGACATCGGAGATGTTCAGTTATTTTGATACCGGCAGGAAACCTTCCGAAGAAGAACCGGAACGTTTTTATCATGGATTTGTGCTTGGACTGATGGTGGAACTGGCTGACCGGTATGTGATTACCTCCAATCGGGAAAGCGGCTTTGGCCGGTATGATGTGATGCTGGAGCCGAGGGCAGTGTCGGGGATGTTGGAAAACGATGCGGTGATTTTGGAATTTAAGGTGCAGGATACGGAAGAAAAAGAATTGGCCGATACGGTACAGGAAGCATTGCGGCAGATAAAAGAGAAGAATTATCAGGCAGCTCTTGTGGCGAAGGGGATTCCGGAAGCACGTATACGGAAGTATGGTTTTGCTTTCTGCGGAAAGAAAGTGTTGATTGGCAGCTGATGAGATAGATTTACGGTTTCTGCCTGCCGCGCTGCTGCCCTGTTTTGCCCTGCCCCAGACGGCTTTGGCATTTGTTTCTGAAAGTCTGACTGCAAAAACTGTAAATTGATATCCGCTGTCCGCCGCCTACCCATCCTGTATTTCTATCTTTCCGTGCAGTAACATTGACTTTATTTTCCATATTTCTTATACTTAAATACGGAGTCCTGACTTTTTTTAACAAAACAGCAATTTCCATAAAACAAACAGCAATTTCCATAAAACAAACAGCAATTTCCATAAAACAGAAAATTGCGGAAATGAGGAGAGTATGATTTTAACCATTACATTAAATCCCGCGGTAGACAAAACATACACTGCGGGAAGCCTGATGCTGGGACAGGTGAACCGGATGCGGACGGTACATAATATTGCGGGCGGCAAAGGAATTAACGTGGCGAAGATCCTGCGCCAGTATGGATACAGCGTGGCAGGCTGCGGTTTTCTGGGCGGTTATACGGGGCGGTTCATCGAAAGCTGCATGAAAGAGATTCAGGCTGAGTGCCGTTTTACGAAAGTGGCGGGAGAGACCAGGTGCAGCATTAACGTCATTGCCGAGGACGGTTATGTGACAGAGATACTGGAGCCGGGGCCGGTGGTGTCGGCACAGGAACTGGAACAGTTTTTGAAGGATTACCGGGAGGCCGTGGACAAGAGTGATTTAGTCGTGCTTTCGGGAAGCGTGGCGAAGGGAGTTCCCGCGGATATTTACGGGAAACTCATAGCCATCGGAAACGGAGCGGGAAAACGCTGTATTTTGGATACCAGCGGGGAAGCGCTTCTGCATGGGATGGAAGCGGGGCCTTTTATGATCAAACCCAATCAGAAGGAATTGGAATACGTGACAGGGCATAGACTAAAGGATATAAGGGAAGTGCAGGAAGCAGCACAGCAGCTGAGGGAAAGGGGAATCGGCCATGTGCTCGTGTCATTGGGAAAGAAAGGACTTTTGTCAGTGTCAGGGGAAGGAACACTGTGGGCGAAAGCCCCTTCGGTAAAGGCGGTCAACACGGTGGGCTGCGGCGACAGTGTGGTAGCTTCTTATGCCATGTCCGTTTTAAAAGGAGAGGACATCTATACGGCATTGAAACGTGCGGCCGCAATATCGGCTGCAAACGCGGCGTCTTTGGAGAGCGGGGATATTTCTTTGGAACTGGCGGAAGAATTGCTGGAAAAAATACAGATAGAAAAAAGATAAGCAGAAGAGATAAAATCCGAAACATGCAAAAAGTCCGGGGGAACCGGACTTCTCGCATTTTCTTATGAGGGGGGAGATAGTGAGTTTCTCAACTATCTTGGTTATAATATAACCTTAAAATGTGAAAAATATGTGTTCAAATTCTTTAAAAACAATAAAATTCATATAAACAGAAAAGTTTGAAAAAAATACAGTTCCATGGTATTCTTTTTAAAGTATGGACAGGTGCGCCGTCAGGAGGGAAGGCGGCAGGAAAGAGAGGCATTATGAAGGCATTAAGTAAACTATTGGGGCAGATGGATTATGAGTGCATCGCCGGAACGGTGGATGTGCAGGTGAGCGCGGTAGTGTACGATTCGAGGAAAGTGACGGAAGGATGTCTGTTTCTCTGCATTGCAGGGGCCAATGCGGATGGGCATGATTTTGCCGCGGAAGTGGTAAAGAAGGGTGCCGGAGTGCTGGTGGTGGAGAAGGAAGTAAGGCTTGAAACGGAAAAGGAAGTAACCGTGATCAGGGTTGCCGATACCCGTTATGCCATGGCCTTTATTGCTGCGGAATGGTTCGGGAATCCGGCACGGGAGATGAAAACCATCGGCATTACGGGAACGAAGGGGAAAACGACAACGACCTATATGGTGAAATCCATTCTGGAACATGCGGGATATAAGGTGGGACTGATTGGAACCATAGAGGTTATAATAGGAGAAAAGAGGATTCATGCGGTGAATACCACGCCGGAATCCTATCTGTTACAGGAATATCTGCGCCGGATGGCGGATGAGGGCTGTGATGCGGTGGTGATGGAAGTATCTTCACAGGGACTGATGCTGCACCGTACACAGGGATTTACGTTCGATTTCGGTATTTTTACCAATATTGAACCAGACCATATCGGCCCTAATGAACATGCGGACTTTGAAGAATACCTGGCATGTAAGGGGCTTTTGTTCCGTCAGTGTCTGGTAGGCATCGTGAACCGGGACGACGCCCATTGGGAACAGGTGACTGCTGGGCATACGTGCACGCTGGAAACGTACGGATTTTCTGAGGAAGCCGATCTGCGCGCCGGGCAGTTGGAACTGATAAAAAGACCGAATGAACTGGGCGTGGATTTTCACGTAAAGGGACTGATGGATTTCCGGGTAGAGGTGCCGACTCCCGGCAGGTTCAGCGTTTATAATGCACTGACCGCCATTGCCATCTGCCGTCACTTCGGCGTGGAAACGCCGGCGATTCAGGCAGCCCTTTTGGAGGTAAAAGTAAAGGGCAGAATCGAAATGGTGAAAGTATCCGATACTTTTACGCTGATGATCGATTACGCCCACAATGCCATGAGTCTGCAGAGTCTGCTCGGCACGCTGAAGGAATATGAGCCGAACCGGCTGGTATGTCTGTTCGGATGCGGAGGGAACCGCTCGAAGCTGAGGAGGTACGAGATGGGCGAGGTCAGCGGGAAGCTGGCGGATTTAACGATCATTACATCGGATAATCCCAGGTTCGAGGAACCGCAGGATATTATAGAAGATATTAAAACGGGCATCGGCAGGACGGACGGAAACTATGTGGAAATCTGTGACCGTAAAGAGGCGGTCGCTTATGCCATCGACCATGGAGAACCGGGGGATATCATTGTCCTTGCCGGAAAGGGGCATGAGGATTATCAGGAGATAAAGGGCGTGAAATACCCGATGGACGAAAGGAATTTGATCCGGGATATCTTAAAGGAGCGCGGATGGAAGGAAAATATGCAAACATCATAATCGATATATCCCACGAAAAAGTGGACCGCACGTTCCAGTATCTTATTCCCGGGAGCCTTGCGGGCAGGGTGAAGCCGGGAAGCTGTGTGTCCGTGCCGTTCGGCGCCGGAAACCATTTGCGGAAAGGGTACTGCATCGGGATTACGGACCGGGCGGAGTATGCTCCGGAAAAACTGAAGGAAATAGCCGCTTTGGAGGAAAAAAGCGTGCAGGCCCAGGACCGTTATATCCGGCTGGCGGCATGGATGAAGGAACAGTACGGTTCCACCATGATAACGGCGCTGAAAACCGTTCTTCCCGTTAAGCAGAAAGTTAAGAATCTGGAAAAGAGAAACTGCCGTCTTCTGCTTACCCATGAGGAGGCGGAAAAGCTGCTGGAAGAGTGTACGAGAAAGCATTATGTGGGAAAAGCGAGGCTGCTCAGGGAGCTGATGCAGGTGTATGAACTGCCGGTGTCCCTGATCACCGGAAAACTCCATATTTCCCCGCAGACGGTAAAAACGATGGAAAAGCAGGGAATCATAGGCGTGGATTCGGAAAGCGGCTACCGCAATCCCGTAAAACTGTCTGCGGACGCTTCCGATGCCAGAATGGAACGTTACGGGAAAAGGAAAATCTTAAGCGATGAACAGTATGAGGCGGCAGCGGCCATTTTAGCCGATTTTGACAAGGGAAAGCGTCAGACCTGCCTCATTCACGGGATCACGGGAAGCGGCAAGACGGAGGTTTATCTTGCACTGATAGAAGAGATGGTAAAGCGCGGAAGGCAGGCAATCGTGCTGATACCGGAAATTGCACTGACTTACCAGACACTGCTGCGGTTCTATGTGCGTTTCGGCGACCGGGTATCGGTCATGAATTCCACTCTTTCCGCCGGAGAAAAATATGACCAGTGGGAGCGGGCCAAAAAAGGAGAGATCGATATCATCATCGGCCCGCGTTCCGCCCTGTTTACGCCATTTCCCAGTCTTGGACTGATCATCATAGATGAGGAACACGAAAATACGTACAAGAGCGAAACCATGCCGAAGTATCATGCGCGGGAAACGGCGGAGAAAATCGCATCCATGGAGGACGCGCTTGTGGTACTGGGGTCGGCCACCCCTTCGCTGGAAGCTTATTACCGGGCACAGACAGGAAAGTATAAACTGTATGAACTGAAAAAGCGGCAGGCGGGCGGAGAGCTTCCGGCAGTTTACACGGTTGACCTGCGGAAGGAGCTCAAAGAGGGAAACCGTTCGATTTTCAGCAGGAAACTGTATTCGCTGATAGAAGACAGACTCAGAAAAAAAGAACAGAGCATTCTGTTCCTGAACCGGAGAGGGTATGCCGGCTTTGTTTCCTGCCGGGCGTGCGGACACGTGATGAAATGTCCGCACTGCGATGTTTCCTTATCCGAGCATAAGAACGGAAAACTGGTCTGCCATTACTGCGGATATGAGCAGCCGTCGGTGAAGGTCTGCCCTTCCTGCGGTTCCAGATACATCCTTGGCTTCAAGGCAGGAACCCAGCAGATCGAAGAAGTGATCGGACGGGAATTCCCGGAGGCACGGGTACTTCGGATGGATGCGGATACCACGCGGACCAGGGACAGTTATGAGGAAATACTGAGCGCCTTTGCCAACGGGGAGGCGGATATTCTGGTCGGTACCCAGATGATCGTGAAAGGGCATGATTTTCCCAATGTGACCCTGGTAGGCATCCTGGCGGCGGATCTGTCGCTGCATGTGAACGACTACCGGGCCGGAGAGAGAACCTTCCAGCTGCTGACGCAGGCAGCAGGCCGGGCAGGACGAAGCGGCCGGGCAGGGGAAGTGGTGATACAGACGTATGACCCGGAGCATTACAGCATCGTACATGCGGCAAGGCAGGATTACAAAGGCTTTTACGAGGAAGAAATCCTCTACAGGGAAATGCTGGCATATCCGCCGGCGGCGCATATGCTGGCAGTACTGGTGGTTTCCCCTGCGGAAGAGAGCGGGCGGAGGCTGGCTGAAGAAATCGGCGGACTGGTGCAACGGATGGCGGGGATACAGGACAGTCTTTTGCCCGGACACGGAGAAGCAAAACGTGTGGCCCCCGGCCGGGCAGTTTTAAAAGACCGACTGCACGTCATCGGTCCGGCGCCGGCATCCGTAGGGAAGATCAATGACAGTTACCGGTTTATGCTGTATGTGAAGCATGAAGATTATGCGAGGCTGGTGGAGGTGAAGAACCGCATCGAGGAATTCTGGGAGGAAAAAGAAAACCGGAAAGAACTTAAGAAGGAAAGCATACAGTTTGATTTTAATCCGATGGGCGCATATTAGTACGGCGTTGCAGATATAATGGTGAATGCCGCAATGCAGTACCGGCGCATATCACATATAAAATTATGAATTCAGAAAGGAATGTAGAAAAATGGCGATTCGGAACGTAAGAGAAATGGGAGAGGAAGTATTGAAGAAGACCTGCAAGGAGGTAAAGGAGATAACGCCCCGTACAAGGGAACTCATAGATGATATGCTGGATACGATGTATGAGGCATGCGGCGTAGGGCTGGCGGCGCCGCAGGTGGGGATTTTAAAACGTATTGTGGTCATTGATGTAACGGGAGAAGATCCGTACGTGCTGGTGAACCCCAGGATTCTGGAGCAGAGCGGGGAGCAGACGGGGTATGAGGCATGCTTAAGCGTACCGGGAAAGACAGGAATCGTCACACGTCCGAATTATGTAAAGGTCATTGCCCATGATGAAAATATGGAGCAGTTTGAGCTGGAAGCGACGGAATTGCTGGCACGGGCCATCTGCCATGAACTGGACCATCTGAACGGCCATCTGTACGTGGAAAAAGTAGAAGGACCGCTGATGAACGCAGAGGATGTGGAAGGGGATGAATAGGCGGCGGTACAGGGATAAGGAGAACAGGGTATGAAAATTGTTTTTATGGGAACGCCTGATTATGCGGTGAGCGCTTTGGAAGCAGTCATACAGGCAGGACATGAGGTAAGCGCAGTGGTGACACAGCCTGACAAGCCGAAAGGCAGGGGCAAGGGAATACAGATGACACCTGTGAAGCAGTGTGCACTGAAGTACGGGATTCCGGTGTTTCAGCCGGTAAAAGTAAAGGAACCGGAAGCAGTGGAAAGATTGAGGGGATATGGGGCGGAGATTTTCGTGGTGGCGGCGTTCGGACAGATTCTTTCGGAAGAGATACTGACGATGCCGAAATACGGGTGCGTTAATATTCACGCTTCCCTTCTGCCGAAATACCGCGGGGCATCACCGATACAGTGGGCGGTCATAAACGGCGAAACGGAAACCGGAATTACCATCATGCAGATGGCAAAGGGGATTGACACCGGAGATATACTGATGAAGCGCGCAGTACCCATAGATCGGAAGGAAACGGGAGAAAGCCTGCATGACAAACTGTGTGCGGCAGGCGCGGAACTGATCGTGGAGGCGCTGCCCGAAATCGAAAACGGGAATCTGAAACCGGAAAAACAAAACGAAGAGGATGCCACTTACGTCACTGTACTGCAGAAATCGCTGGGACGGATTGACTGGTCTGGGGATGCGGCATTCATCGACCGGCTGGTAAGGGGATTAAATCCGTGGCCCAGTGCGTATACTGTTTACCAGGGCAGGACTTTGAAGATATGGGAGTGTGAGCCGGAGGACGGTTTTTCTGACGGAACGGATTCCGGAACGGCAGGATGTATTGAAAAGGTGGCAAAGGATGCTTTTTACGTGCGGACAGGGAAGGGCCTTTTAAAAGTATTGCAGGTGCAGCTGGAAGGAAAGAAGCGGATGCAGGTGAAAGATTTCCTGCTTGGATATCCTTTGGCGGAAGGAACTGTCCTGGGAGAATAAGGAGGATGCGGTGATGGGATATTACGGTTTTTATTTTGACCCTACCTATGTATTGGTGCTTGTGGGAGCGGTTTTATGTATGGCCGCCAGTGCGAAGCTGAATGGCACCTATAGTAAGTATGCAAAAATAAGATGTATGAGCGGGATGACAGGAGCGGAAGCGGCGGCGCGTATCCTGCATAACGCGGGGATTCACGATGTCCGGATAGAACGGGTAAGAGGAGAACTGACGGACCATTACGACCCGCGCAGTAAGGTGCTCCGTCTGTCAGACAGTACCTACGGCGCCGCTTCCGTGGCGGCGATCGGGGTGGCGGCCCATGAATGCGGACATGCGGTGCAGCATAAACAGGGGTATGCGCCGTTAAAGCTGCGCGGTGCGCTGGTACCCGCGGCCAATATCGGCTCCAGACTGGGGATTCCCCTGATCCTGCTGGGGGTATTGTTAGGGCTGAATTCCACCCTGGTGCAGGTGGGAATATGGGTCTTTGCACTGGCCGTGCTGTTTCAGGTGGTGACGCTTCCGGTGGAGTTCAATGCGTCTTCAAGGGCGCTTGTAATGCTGCAGGAGGGCGGGATTACCGAAGGGCAGGAGACGGCGTACTGCAGGAAAGTGCTTGGCGCCGCAGCCTTGACCTATGTGGCGGGGGCGGCTTCGTCTATCCTGCAGCTGCTGAGGCTGGTTCTGCTGTTCGGGGGGAACCGGAGGAATGACCGGTGACGGAGAGGACATGATAAAGGATGAATGTACGGGAATTGGTTTTGGATATGCTGCTTCAGATGGAGGCAGAGGGGACTTACAGTAATCTGCTGATACGGGATGTACTGGATAAGCATGATTATCTGGACGGGAAAGAAAAGGCGTTTATAAAGCGGGTAACAGAGGGGACGGTGGAGAGGCGGATTCAGCTGGATCATGTGCTGGACGCATATTCCAGTGTACCGGCGGGGAAGATGCGTCCAGCACATGATCCGGTGTCTGCTGCGGATGAGTGTGTACCAGCTTTTATTTATGGACGGTGTGCCGGACGCGGCAGTCTGCAATGAGGCGGTGAAACTGGCATCGAAACGGAAGTTCGGGCAGCTGAAGGGATTTGTGAACGGGGTGCTCCGCAATATTGCAAGGAAGAAAGAAACGATCGGGGAGATTTATCCGGACCGGGAGAAGGAGCCGCTGAGGTATCTGTCGGTGGTTTATTCCATGCCGGAGTTTTTGGTTTCCATGTGGATTGACGCGTACGGGGCGGAGCGGACCAAACGGATGCTGGATGCAATGCTGGCCGTGCATCCGGTGACGATAAGGGTGAAGCAGGAAGTGCGGGAAGGGAAACACGGAGGAACGGAAAAACTGCTGGACCGGATGCGGGATGCGGGAATCGTGGCGCAGCCCCATCCGTATCTGGATTATGCATATAGTCTGACCCATTTGGAAGGGGTGAAGAGAGTTCCCGGTTTTGAGGAAGGGCTCTTTACCGTACAGGATGTGAGTTCCATGCTGGCGGTGGAGTGCGCGGGGATCAGGGAGGGGGATTTTGTATTGGACGTGTGCGCCGCGCCCGGAGGGAAGGGGACACATGCGGCGGAATTGCTTAAGGGTACGGGAAAGGTGCTCTGCAGGGATATTTCGGAAGAAAAGGCGGCGCTTATCAGGGAGAATGCAATGCGGCTGGGACTTGCAAACGTGGAGACGGAAGTGTTTGACGGAACGGTGTATGATGCATCGCTTTTGGAACGGGCGGATGTGGTTTTGGCGGATCTGCCCTGTTCCGGATTGGGGATACTTGGCAAAAAGAGGGATATCAAGTATAATATAACGTTGGAGGGTCTGCAGGAGCTTCCGAAACTGCAGAAACAACTGCTGGATACGGTCTGGCGTTATGTGAAGCCGCAGGGGACGCTGGTTTACAGCACCTGTACCGTGCGCAGGGAAGAGAATGAGGAGATCGTGCAGTGGTTTCTAGAGAATTATCCGTTTGAACCGGAGGACATCCGGGGATTTTTGGGAAACGTGCCGGAGAGCGGGACAGAGGGGAACGGCTGTCTGCAGCTTTTGCCGGGGGTACATGAGACGGACGGTTTTTTTATAGCGCGGTTTGTGCGGAAAAGCCGGGAGGCGTAAAGCGGTTTTATGGAAGAAGGCTGTCTGGAGGTATCGCTTTATAGGAAGCGGCAGCGGATGAAAGCGGATACAGACAGCAGCAGGAAAGGATTTTGCACATTGGAAAATACGAAAAAAGACATAAAGTCCCTGTCACTGGAGGAATTAAAAAGCGAAATGTCCGTCATGGGGGAGAAACCCTTCCGGGCAAAACAGATTTATGAATGGATGCATGTAAAGCTGGCGGAAGACTTCGGGCAGATGACCAATATCGCGAAGGGATTGCGGGAAAAATGCCGGGAGGGGTATGTTTATACCGGTTTAAGGCTTTTGAAGATGCAGGAGTCGGCAATCGACGGGACGAAAAAATTTTTGTTTGAGCTGCCGGACGGGAATACGGTGGAAAGTGTCTGGATGAAATATAAACATGGGAACAGCGTCTGCATTTCCTCCCAGGTGGGATGCCGTATGGGATGCGTGTTCTGTGCTTCCACGCTGGACGGGCTGGAACGTGGGCTGCTTCCTTCGGAGATGCTGGAGCAGGTCTATGCCATAACACGGCTGACCGGAGAGCGGGTGTCCAATGTAGTGGTAATGGGAACGGGGGAACCGTTGGATAACTATGAAAGTCTGGTGAAGTTCATACGGCTGCTCACCGATGAGAACGGTCTGCATATCAGTCAGCGGAACATTACCGTTTCCACCTGCGGACTGGCGCCGCAGATGCGTATGCTGGCGGAGGAGGGAATGCAGATCACGCTTGCCCTGTCCCTTCATGCCGTAACGGACGGGAAACGGCGGCAGATGATGCCGGTCGCCAACCGTTACGGTCTGGATGAATTGATGGAAGCATGTGTATACTATTTTGATAAGACGGGGCGCAGGATAACGTTTGAATACAGTTTGGTGGGCGGTGTGAATGACGGGGAGGAGGATGCGGCAGGGCTGGTCCGGCTGGCAAAGCCCCTGAACTGTCATGTGAACCTGATTCCGGTAAATCCCATAAAAGAGCGGGATTTCCGGCCCGGTACACCGGAAGAAGCGGCTGTATTTAAAAATAAACTTGAAAAAAATGGAATAAATGTTACTATAAGAAGGGAAATGGGAAGGGATATTGACGGAGCGTGCGGCCAGTTAAGGCGCAGCATGCGTTCGTGATCCTCTTCATCCATAGGTTTGGTGAACTTGGAGGTTTAGAAGTGTTAAGGACATTTTCCGTTACGGATATTGGGAGAAAAAGAAAACTGAATCAGGATTATGTGTTTGCATCGGATAAGCCGATAGGAAACCTGCCGAACATATTTATTGTGGCGGACGGCATGGGAGGGCATAATGCGGGGGATTATGCTTCCAAATATGCGGTGGAGACCGTGATAGAGGAAATCGGGCGTTCGTTCGAAAAGAGTCCGGTGAAGATACTGGGGACGGCGATTGAAACGGCCAACAGCCATATCAGGAAGAAAGCAGGAGAGGAAACAGCATTGAGCGGTATGGGTACTACGATGGTGGCCGCCACATGCTTAAGCGATAAATATCTGGAAGTCGCCAATGTGGGCGACAGCAGGCTGTATGTGGTAAATGACAGGAAAATTGAGCAGATCACGAGGGATCATTCCCTTGTGGAAGAGATGGTCCGGCTGGGCGGCATTGACAGGGCGGCGGCCAGAAGCCATCCGGATAAAAATATCATTACAAGAGCAATTGGAGCCAGGGATACGGTGGAGGCGGATTTTTTCCATGTAGAACTGGAACCCGGGGATATCGTGCTGATGTGTTCCGACGGATTGACCAATATGTTGGAAGATGAGGAGATCCACATGATTCTTTCCAGTCAGGGAAGCGTGGAGGAAAAGGCGGGAGAATTAGTGAAAGCAGCAAATCAAAATGGAGGAAAAGACAATATCGCGGTAATTGTGATCGAACCCGTGACCGAAGAACGGAGCGGGGAACTCTTCTAGGGAGAAACGTTCTCCGGTCCGGCCGGGTGGACTTTGAAAGGAGCATTGTTGTTGGAATGATTAAGATAGGAATGATAATTGGAGAGCGATATGAGATACTGGAAAAGATAGGTACCGGTGGCATGTCGGATGTATATAAAGCAAAGTGCCATAAGTTAAACCGTTTTGTGGCGATCAAGGTATTGAAACAGGAGTTTTCCGAAAATGCGAATTTTGTATCCAAGTTCCGCGTGGAGGCGCAGGCAGCCGCGGGACTGATGCATCCCAATATTGTCAATGTATATGACGTAGGGGAAGAAAACGGCATTTATTATATTGTGATGGAACTGGTGGAAGGCATTACCCTGAAAAAATACATTGAAAAAAAGGCAAGGCTTTCGGTGAAGGAGGCTATCAGTATTGCCATACAGATTTCCATGGGGATTGAGGCTGCCCACAATAACCATATCATTCACCGGGATATCAAGCCCCAGAATATCATTATTTCAAAGGAAGGCAAGGTAAAAGTAACGGACTTCGGCATTGCCAAGGCAGCGACCAGCAATACGATCACCTCGAACGTGATGGGGTCGGTACATTATACTTCGCCGGAACAGGCGCGGGGCGGTTACAGCGACGAGAAGAGCGATATCTATTCCCTTGGCATTACGCTGTTTGAAATGCTGACGGGGCGGGTTCCGTTCAACGGCGAGACAACGGTGGCGATTGCCATTAAACATATTCAGGAGCCGATTCCGTCTCCAAGGGATTATATACCGGAAATACCGGTCAGTGTGGAGCAGATTGTCTTTAAATGCTGTCAGAAGAGTCCGGACCGCAGGTATCAGACCATGGCGGAGCTGATCGCGGACCTGAAGCAGTCCCTGATCAATCCGGATGAGGATTTTGTAAAGATCGTGGATCCGGATGAGGAAGCGTCCACCCGCATGATCACGGACAGGGATATGGTACAGATCAAGAGGCAGTCGGACAGACGGGATTCCATGGATGAGGCGCTGCGGCTGAAGAAGGATGTGCAGCGGAAAGCGCGGCGGCCGGAACCGGAACCGGAGGAGGAAGAGGACGAGTACGAGGAAGGAACGTATGAAGAGGAATATGAGGAAGAAGCATACGAAGAAGAGGACATAGAGGAGGATTACGAGGACGGGGAAGAACTGGAAGAGGACGAGGATTATGATCCGAAGATGGAACGGATCACGACCATTCTTGCCGTGGCGGCAGCCCTGGTGATCGGCTGTATCGTACTGTTTTTAGTCGGCAAGACGATAGGAATTTTCCCGTTTGAAGGCGGAATCGGCGACAGGGAGGATACGGCAGCGGAGGAAGAGGCCGAGAAAGTGGAAATGCCGAAGGTGGTCGGAAGACAGCTGGAAGAGGTAAGGCAGGAACTTCTGGGAATGGGGCTGAATCCGGAAGTGGCCTATCAGGAGACGGACGAGTACGAAGCGGGGCTGGTGCTGCGGTGCAATATTGATATCGGTGTAATGGTGGATGGAGAGACGGATATCCTTCTGACCGTCAGCGCCGGAGCCAGCGGTATCGAGGTGCCGAATGTAGTGGGGGCATCCACGGCGGAAGGCGTGTCCACCCTGGAACAGAAGGGGTTCGTGGTGAACCGTACCGAGAGCTATGATTCGCAGGTGCCGAAAGGGAATATTATCTCACAGAGTCCGGAGGGCGGTTCCAAGGCGCCCAGCGGCTCCACCGTTACGCTCCGGATCAGTCAGGGACCGGAGGAAAACAAGGTCCGGGTGCCGAATGTGATAGGCGTTTCCGAGATGGATGCCATTGCTACCCTGACAGAACTGGGGTTATCCGTGGCGAGTGTTACGGAGGTAAACAATGACGACGCATCGTTAGCGGGGCTGGTGTGTTATCAGAGTTATTCCGTCGGCACTTATGTAGACAGCGGAACAACCATTGATTTAAGGGTCAGCCTGGGCCCGAAACAGTCTACTTACAGTTTCAGCGGCAGCATAGAGCCTCCTTCGGCGGAAGAGGATCCCGACTACAAGGACGGACTGAATGTGGTAGTAAGCATCCTGACGGCCGACGGTGTGTCACTGTTAAATACCAATACGGCTTCTTTTCCGATTTCGGTAAACTATACGGGAATCCAATCCGCTTCCGGCACCGTGACATTTACTTATACGGTAAAGACGGATGCGGTTACGGATACGAATCCGGAGACGGGGGAAACCATCACTACGGAGGGGACAGAGGTGGAAAAGACTGTGGTCAGGGAACTGCAGTTTACGCCGGAAGCATAAGGAACGGGAAGGATGCAGGGAAAGATCGTGAAGGGCATAGCCGGTTTTTATTATGTATACACAGAGGAAGAACCGGAAACATGCGGGAAGATATACGAATGTAAAGCGAAAGGCATCTTCCGGAAGGAGAACCGGAAGCCTTTGACAGGAGACGACGTAAAGCTGGAGATACTGGACGAAGAGGAGGAGACCGGAAATATCGTGGAGCTTCTTCCGCGGCGCAGTGAGCTGGTGCGGCCGGCAGTTGCCAATATCGACCAGGCGCTGGTGGTATTTGCCGTTGTGAAACCGGAGCCGAATTTTAATCTGCTGGACCGGTTTCTTATTATGATGGAACAACAGGGGCTTGACAGTATCATTTGCTTTAACAAGCAGGATATTGCCACGCCGGAAGAAAAAGAAGAGCTGCGCCATGCTTATGAAGGAACCGGCTATCGTGTCTTGTTTGCCAGTGCGGAGAAACGGGAAGGCATGGAAGAACTGAAAAGACTGCTGCGCGGAAAGACCACGGCGGTAGCGGGACCGAGCGGGGTGGGGAAATCCTCCCTGATCAACTGTCTGAACCCGTCGGCTGGAATGCAGACAGGGGAAATCAGCCGTAAGATTGACAGGGGAAAGCATACGACCAGGCATTCGGAATTAATTGCGCTGCATGAAAATACGTATATCATGGATACGCCCGGGTTTACGTCTCTGCAGCTTTTTTCGATGGAGAAAGAGGAACTGAAGGATTTTTATCCTGAATTTGCAGCCTGTGAAGAAGCCTGCAGGTTCCGTGGATGTATGCATTTAAACGAACCGGACTGCGGCGTGAAGGAAGCGCTGCGGGAGGGGAAGATCAGTCCGGTACGGTATCGCAATTATCAGATGCTGTTTCAGGAATTGCAGGACAGGAGGAAATACTGAGCGGCAGTGCGCAGCTTCGGGCTGAGAATAGGCTGCGCTGCCGGTTCTTACATGGACGGGGACGGCACTTCCTCCTTGGAAGGAATGGACGGCTGCGCTCCTTTTCTGGTCACTGCAATGGCGCAGGCAGCCTGTCCGAATGCGATTGCTTCCGGGCAGGTTTTGCCTTCGGCAAGCGCCAGGGCAAAGGCGGCGGTAAAACAGTCCCCGGCAGCTGTTGTGTCCACGGCTTTTACATGCGGAGCCTGGAAAAATCGTTCCGTATCGAACAGGTACCCTTTACTTCCCATTGTCACGATCACATTGCGCACGCCTTTTTCAAGCAGGATCACTGCGCCCCGGGCAATCTCTTCGCGGGTGTTCATCTGTCTGCCGGTCAGAATGGACAGCGCGGTTTCATTGGGCTTTAGATAATCAATTCCGTTCCAGAAGCTGTCAGGAAGACTGGCTGCGGCTGGAGCCGGGTCAACAATGACAAGTTTATGGAAAGAGACAGCCAGCTCTTTGAGATACATTACCGTTTCGAAAGGAATTTCAAGCTGCATAACCAGAATATCACTGTTTTTGACCGTTTCTCTTAAGTTTTCCCTTTCTTTTTCCATCATTTTTCGGGACAGGGCGCCGTTTGCTCCGGGAATGACAATAATGGAATTTTCCCCCGTATCGTCGATCGAGATGAAAGCCTGTCCCGTTGCTTTATCTTCTAGAACGGAAATGTTTGACACATGGCTGAATTATCTGATCGAAGAAAAGACGGTTTTCTGGTGGGGCGGTCTGGGAAGATCCACAGAACATACGGCTTATCTGCAGCTGAAGAGCGGTATAAAAGCGCCGGAAAGCGGAAGTATCAGGCAAAACGGAAGAGCAGCCGCGGAGCAGATCGGCGCGCACATTTTCATGGATGCCATTCCCCTTACCTTTGCCGGAGATATTGAAAAGGCAAGGAAATATACGGAAATGCAGGCACGGGTCAGCCATGACGGCGTGGCGGTAGAGTCGGCTTGTTTTTGGGCAGGGATGGAAGCGGCAGCATTTCGCGAAAGGAATATCGGGGCTTTATTGGAGGAAAATCTTTATTATGTAAAGGCAGGGCAGCTGAAAGATATTTTTTATGAAATTATGAAGTTTTGCAGGAGTAAACCGGATTTCCGGACGGCGCGGGAGTACCTGGAAAAAAGATGGGGATATGACAAGTTTCCAGGGAACTGTCATGTGATCCTCAATACGGCGCTTATGCTGACCGTACTGCTTTTGGGAAAGGACAGTTTCCGGGATACCATGCAGTTATGTGTATCCGCTGGATGGGATACGGACTGCAACGGAGCCAATTTAGGCTGTCTGAACGGTATCCGGCTTGGACTGGATGCGCTGACACGGGAGTTTGATTTCCGGGGGGCGGTACAGGGTTTTGAGCCGTGCCCCGTAAGAGGAGGGGGCTGCAGACTTACAAACGATCAGGGGAAGGAGCTTACCGTCACCTTAGGTAATGTCAAGTAGGGAACAAGAAAAAGTGTATCTTCTTATCAATTGGTTACACTGTCCTTGTCATTCTCAATAAGCCGCACTACCTTGTCCGTAAAGG